>MNZR01000170.1:0-14088 GCA_001873705.1 Syntrophobacteraceae bacterium CG2_30_61_12 | reverse complement strand
AGCTCCAGCCATTGCGCGCGGAGTTGTTCGGGCGCATAGGGGCAGGCGTTATCCGGCCAGTGCTTCAGGAATTGTTCTCGATACTGGTTGAGCGACTGGACCAGGGGATCGTCGTTCATGCTTTCGGCACCGGGACGGGCCGCGACCACGCCCAAAATGGTGACATCCGCCCAGGTGTTTTCCGCCAGTTGGCTCAGCACTTCCAATGCGTGCGCGCTGTACGGGTGGGTGTCGGCGGCAAAAAGGATCTTCATGGGAGCACCTCCGTTGGACCGGGGCCGGTATGAGCCGGCCGGTGATTTCGTTGGGGTTCGACAACCGCCGCTTGGGTTCGGCGCCGCGAGCCGAACGCGGGCCGGATCAGGCCTGCGCCGCCCGCACCCGCTGTTCCGCCTTCTTCACCACTTCCAGGATCGCGGCCAGCTTGAACGGCTTGGCGATGAAGTCAAAGACTCCCTTCTGATAGGACTCCTTGGCCGTGTCCATGGTGGCGAACCCGGTGATCACGATCACCTCGGTGGCGGGCGACTGCTCCTTGACCCTGGTGAGGAACTGGATGCCGTCCACGCCTTCCATCTTGAGATCGGTGATCACGATGTTGAACTTTTGCTCCGCCACCCGTTCCATCGCCTTGGCGCTGCGGGTAAAGGTTTCCACCTCGAACCCGGCTTTTTCCAGGGCCGGTTTCAGACGTTTGCAGACGATCGGTTCATCGTCCAATACCAGAATTCGCGTCTTGCTTTCGTCACTCATGGCTGCCTCCCACGCTCTTGCAGGTTGATCGGTTTAAGGACCGCGCTCCTTCGCTCGAAATCCTCCACGAACTCGCTGAGTTGATCATCACTTTCCAGTTGCACGTCCAGCTGCCGGGTATAGGCGACCAGCGCCCCCAGCAGTTTCATGCGCGTTTTCATGGCTTCCTGATTGAGCTTCTTGATCCGCCCGACCACCAGGTCGCCGCGCACTTCCACCCGAAATCCCTCGCGTTCCAGGATTTCCGCAATCAGGCGGGCGCGCCGTGAGCGCCGGGTAAATTCGCTAACCCCGCCCAGAAACCGGAAATAGGCGTAATTGTCGTTGATGTTCTCCACCACATAGGCGTCGATGATATTGAAATGATACCCCAACCGCAGGTTCAGGTTCATGTATTCGCGCGATACCACCGCAAGATTGCGGCCGATCTCTTCCGGGGAAGCCGATGCGGTCGAAAAGGTCCGGGTGACACTCGACATGAAGCTACCGAAATCCACCGAAACCGGCTCGGTCCCCCACAGGCCAGGCTCCCTGAGACCTTCCAGGAACGCCCTCATGGGCGTGGAGGTCATCTGCTCCGGTCTCAGTTCCCGATCTCCTTCCGTGGCCGTGGTGCCGCCATCGATGTCGATGACCAAGAGGCCCAGGGGAATGCCCATCACCAGTCGCTTCGCGGCCGTGGAGCGGCGCCGCGACTGAGCGGTACTGAGACGGATCAGTTCTTCCACGGCCTTTTCGTGGACAAACCGGGTGATGTCGTGAATGGTCCGACAACCGGAGGGAGCAAAAGTGGCTGAGTACCGGTCCAGCACATTGAGCGGTGAAATCATCCTCAAGATGCGTCTGAGCAATCGGTATTCCAGGGATTCCTCGAACACTTCCTCCTCGCTCATTTCAAAATAACAGAGTTCGGGAACCAGGCCCCGGTAGATCACGTTTTCGGTGGCATCCAGGGTGATTTCGTCACCGTTGTGAAGGACCCGGGTCGCGCAGCCGGTGTCGACCACGGTCGGCACCCGGAATTCCCGGGCCACCGTGGCCATGTGTCCGGTGGCGGACCCCATATCGGTTATGATCCCGCCGGCCTTGCGAATGACCCGGGCCAAACGCGGCGCGGTCTGGGCGGTCACCAGGATGGCCCCGTGCGGAAATCGCAACAGATCGTCATCGCTCCGCACCACGAACACCTTGCCGGTGGCGATACCGCGCTGAACCACGGTGCCCTTACCGGAAATCAGCACCGACGCAGCCTCCACCACATCCGCAATCCGACACAAGTCCCGGCGCAACTCTTTCGGCAGTTTCAAGGGCCGGGTCTGCAGCAGTAACAGGCGAGCGTTCTCATCGAACGCCCATTCGATGTCCTGCGCCCGCTTGTAGTAACGCTCGATAAACAGGGCCGTGCGCACCAATTCCTGGAGCTGCAAGGTGCTCAGGCAGGAACGGTGCTGCAGCGCTTCGGGGACGGTTTCCCAATCCACCCCGCCACCCGGTTGCACTTTGAGCATCCGGGGCTTCTGCACCACTTTCATGGTCCGGACCACATGCGGCGCCGTGCGATCGACCCGATAGCTATCGCCTTGTACAGCCCCCGCCACCAGCGGCCCGCCCAATCCCCAGACCGCACTCACCAGCACCGCGTCTCGCTCGGGAGCAATCGGGTCCATGGTGTAGAGCACCCCGCTGGCACGCGCCGGAACCATCACCTGGCAGCACACCGCCATGGCCATTTCCTGCTCTCGAAACCCCTTGCTCACTCGATAGCGCCAAGCGCCCGGAGTGTAGGCGCTGGCCACCACCTGGCAATAAGCCTCCAGCAGCTGTTCCGAGGGCACATTGAGCAGGCTCTCATGTTGGCCGGCAAAGGTGTATTCGCTGTCTTCTCCGGTCGCGCTGCTCCGGACCGCAAAAAAGAGCTGATCTTTCCGCGCTTCCCGGGTCAAATCGTAGACCGCCCGGTGCAATGCCCCCGTCAAGGGCTCCGGCACCCACCCTGCGGTCAGTCGCGCCCGAATCTGCCGGGTAAGCTCATCAAGACGCGTTTCATTGGTTTCGGTCCAGTCGTCGCCGACTTCCTTGATAAAGCGGCTCACCTCATCGATCGCCGGTGCCAGCTTGCAATGCTCGAGCATATCGTGAAAAGCCCGCGTGGTGATAGCGAACCCGTCGGCAACCGCGATTCCCATGGCGTTTTTCACCTCGCCCAGATTGGCGCTTTTGGCCCCGGTTTCTTCGCTCAAATCCCGGTTCACTGCAGTCAAGGGCAGAATATAGGGAACGTCCGGAACCCACCGCTCACCGGCCACCTCCCGCTGGATCCCGGTCTGAATCCGCTGAAATGCGCTGTAGAGCTCAATGTATTTCTGATCCGAGAGCAGGTTCAATTCATAGATCAGTTTCTGAACCAGGTCACCGAGATGTTCCGTTGCCTCCTCGATATAATGTTTGTCGAACACGTAATCGCCGCTCAACTTGGCCCCCATCTCCGCCATTCGTTCGAGAATGGCGTTGTTGAGTTCCAGCACGCCCTGGAATTTTCGAAACAAGAAGGCGAACGGGTAGTTCGGCCGCGGTTTGCGCCAGGCCTTAAACGCCGATTTGAGACGGTCGAGGATGTTCATTACGAAGGCTCCCCTCAGTGAGCGCCCTTACCTCCCCCGAACAGGACCGCGGTCAGCAGGCCGCCCAGAACGGCCACGATGGTCGCCAGCAACCCGTACAACAGGGCATGGTCGAAGGCCAGGGCGTACATGACGCGCGCCATCCCCGTTAATTCGATGGAAACCGGGTAATCCTGCCTGGTGACCACGACCCCATGCTCCACCGCGTAGGCTTCCAACCGGTAGGACCCAGGGCTCAAGCGGGACGGCAGCGGCAGGTCCACCGAGAACGATTTCAGGTCCGGTTCCTCCGCCCCATATTGGACCCCCCCGGTCAGTTCCGAGTACAGTCCTTCCACCCGCTTCAGCTTCAGCAGTTCACGGAACAACGCGCCCTTGTCGGCGGTTTCGGGTTCGACGTCCATTCGCCGCACCAGGCCGTTCAGTCCCAAGTCCGCCGCCCGTTCGCCGGCACCGTCGGCGCCGCCCGCATCCAGTTCGGACAACGGTCGTGCCGATTCCACGATGAAAACCGACGGAGCCTTGGTGAAAGTGACCGAATCCATGTTCATCCAGAGCAGTCCGAGGGCCTTGCCCTTCCTTTTCATGGGCAGGTCTTGGGCCATGCCCACGAAGCGGACCACCAGCTCGTCCTTGGCGGCGATCCGCCCGGTCACGGTCAGGGTCGTGCCGTTATAGGTGGTGCCGATGGCAATGGCCGGCGGCGGGTCCAGGCTGAGGACCGGAGCAGCGGCGACCGTGCCGGCGCCGCCAGCGATCAGGCAAAACCACCCGAACCACAGGGTATGAAGGCGATGACGTTTCATGGCTCAATGCCCTCCTGCATAGGCGATCAACACGTGCGGCGTCAACAACAGTTCAAACAGCATCTTCACCATCACCAGCAGCACCAGGCTGGCCAAGATGATCTTCAACTGATCACCCTGCAGGCGCTTGCTGATCTTGACCCCGACCTGGGCGCCGAGGGTGGAGCCGAGGAGCAACAGCAGCGCCAGCACAAAATCGACGGTGTGATTGGAGTACGCCTGCATGATCGTGACATTGACACAGGTGAAGAGGATTTGAAACAGGCTGGTGCCCACCACCACGTGCATGGGCATTCGCAGCATATAGACCATGACCGGAACCATGATGAAGCCGCCGCCGACCCCCATGATCGCCGCCAGCACTCCGACCAGAATGCCCAGCACCAGCGGCATCAAGAGCGACAGGCGGACCCCGGAACGGGCAAAATCCATCTGCCAGGGGAGCTTCCCCAGCAACTCGTTATAGCGCGACGGTTTGCCGGCGGTCTTGGAGACGGCGCCGGATTTGGCTCTACGCATCGATTGCAGGCTTTCCTGAAACATATAAATGCCGACAAAACCTAGCATCAGTACATAGGTGACCTTGATCAGGAAATCGGCGTTGCCCAACTGCCGCAGCAGCTTGATGACCTGAACCCCGAGGGTGCCGCCGACCACCCCGCCGACCAGAAGCAGCAGGCCCATCTTGAAATCCACGTTGCCCAACCGGAAGTGGGCCAGGGTCCCGGAAGTGGACGCACCGACGATCTGGTTGGAATCGGAGGCCGCCGCCACCGTCGGCGGAATCCCGATCATGATCAATAGCGGGGTCATGAGAAACCCTCCGCCCACCCCGAAAATCCCGGAAAGCAGGCCAACCACTCCGCCCAAGCCGAAAATCAACAGGACGTTTACGCTGTTGCCGGCTATCGGTAAGTACAGATGCCAAGGCATGCCCATCTCAATTGTCCCTCCCTTGTTGCGTGCGATCCTCTCGTCGAGGCTGAATCAGTTCGATGCGGCAACTGGTCCTGCGCCGAATCCGGTAGAGCAGTTCCAGAGGCCATCCCCTCCGTTCCGAACCCTTGGGGCAACGTTCCGCCACCAGGAGCGTAATCTTGTGCTGCTTGATGAAACGAACCATCTCGGTTTCATGATCGCCGACCGCCACAAAGAACCCCACCGGGACCCCATCCGCGCGCCCCTTTTCGATCATGAGTTGCAGGCGTTCCCAAACGGGATTTCCGAAAGCAGCCGGGCGCACTGCCAGTTCGGCCATTTCCGGGGCGATCTCGAACACCAGCACGAACACCCGCGCATTCATCCGCTTGGCCAAAAGCAGGGCCCGCGATAGTGCGTCCCATTCGCCCTGTACCCCAACCATGCTGACCAGAATCCGTTCCATCATGCACCTTTCGTTACCTCGCTCTAGAGCAAGACCGGTGCCATCATGATATCATATTAATATCATTAATATTTACAGGATTAATCTAGAACTGGAGCGATCTTTCTTCCGAATTGAAACGGCTATGGCAACGATCGGGAGAAAATGTTTCAGCACGAAACAAGCGAAGAGGGTCGACGCCCGCACGTGGTGATGGGTGAGCGAACTTGGCACCCAACTCGGTGCCGATGTCACGGGTTGCCTGTGAAGTGTGGGGAACTGCCGGTGGAGGAAATGCTGATCTTACGAATGGTCCAGACGAAAGCGTTTGAGTTTACGCCACAGGGTGGTACGCGGGATCCGAAGGATCTGTGCGGCGCGATTCCGGTTGTGATCGGTATTTCTCAGCACCCGGGCGATATAGCGTTTTTCCATCTCTTCCAGGGGCAACAGTTCCTCGCCGTCCAGGGGTTGCACTTCCAGTTGCCGAATGTCGGGAGGCAGGTCCTCAAACTGGATCAAAACATGGTCGCTCAAGGCGATGGCCCGCTCGATGATGTTCTCCAATTCCCGCACATTGCCAGGGAAGCTGTAATTTTCCAGGCAGCGCAGAGCCTGCCGCTCGATGCCGGTGATCCGTTTACCGAACAGGACGGCGTACTTTTCGATGAAATGCCGGATCAACAGCGGGATGTCCTCGCGCCGGTCCGCCAGCCTGGGCAGATGGACCGCCACCACATTGAGTCGATAGAACAGGTCTTCGCGAAAGTTACCCTGCTCCACTTCCTCCTTGAGGTTCTTGTTGGAAGCGGCGACGATACGGATGTTCAGTTCGATCGGACGGACCCCGCCGACCCTCAAAATGCGCCGTTCCTGGATGACGTGGAGCAACTTGACCTGCATGGCCGGGGACATCTCGCCGATTTCATCCAAGAACACGGTACCTCCCGCACCGGATTCCAGCAATCCGATCCGGGTAGCACCGGCCCCGGTGAAGGCGCCTCTCTCATGGCCGAACAGTTCGCTGGCGATCAACTCTTCGGTGAAACCACCGCAGTTGAACGCCACGAAGGGTCCATCACGCCGCGCACCGAGGTTGTGAATGGCGCGAGCGACCAGTTCCTTGCCGGTGCCGCTGGCCCCTTGCAGCAAGACATTGCAATCCACCGGCGCCACTTTCCGAATGGTGGCAAAGACCGGCTGGATCGCGGCACTGTTGCCGATGATATTGGGAAGCCCTTTCTGTTCCTGTAGTTCTTTACGGAGACGGCGGTTGTCCCGCCGGAGCATCGCCCCTTCCAGAGCCTTTTCGATCAGGGACCGGATTTCCTGGAGTTTGACCGGCTTGGTGCAATAGTGAAAAGCACCGGCCTTGATGGCCTGGATGGCACTGTCGATGGAGCTGTAGCCGGTGATCACGATGCATTCGGTATCGGGCGATTTGCCCTTGATCTCCGTCACCAGTTCGATCCCGTCGAGGTCGGGCAAGCGCAGATCGACCAGGGCCACATCGAAGGCCTGTTGTTGCGCGCGACTCAGAAAAGTACGGCCGGTACCGAAGGTTTCCACTGCAAACCCTTGCTTTTCCAGTGTGGCCGCAAGTCGCCTGCACAAGGTCAGTTCGTCATCGACAACAGCGATGCGGTTGGGCGTCGCTTCCGGTCCGTTCCCGTTCATCAGGTCCCTTTCCTGCCGCTGAAACCCCAGGTCCGACCCTTTATCTTAGCGCAGGGTCCTTCCCTTGTACAGCGGCGGGATTTTTTTCTTCTTCCTGGATCGGTAAATACACGGTGAACGTGGTCCCGACCCCGACCTCGCTTTCCACCTCGATCCGACCTCCATGCTTCTTCACCAGCGCGTAGCTTACCGCCAGCCCCAGGCCGGTGCCGCGTCCCACCCCCTTGGTGGTGTAGAACGGTTCGAAGATCCGCTCCAAATCTTCCGGCTGGATACCGGTTCCGGTGTCGGATACCGCCACCCGGATGGAGCCTTCAGGATCCGATATAAGGGTGATCGTGATGGTACCGCCGGAGGACATGGCCTGAATCGCATTCAGGAAAAGATTCAAGAAAACCTGCTCCAGGTTGCGCAAGTTGCCTTTGATGAAAGGGAGGACCGGAGCCATATGGAAATTGATCTGGATCCCCGAGAGCATGATCTGGTTCTTCACCAGTTTCAGCGTCGCGCTGATCACCGAGGCAATATCCAGGGTCTCGAAGGTCGGTTTCTCCGTTCGGGAAAAATCCAGAAGATTCTTGACGATATCGGCGGCCCGTTCGTCCTGGTTGAGGATATCCAGGATGAGTTCCTTGCCCGCCGGATCCAACTGGTCGGAATAGTCTTCGTAGAGCGCCTCGGCGGTGACATAGATGTTGTTCAAGGGATTGTTCAACTCGTGGGCGATGCCGGCGGTGAAGGTGCCGATGGCGGCGATCTTGCGGGACTGGACCAGGGCTTCCTGGTTGGCTTCCAGTTCCCGGGCCATGCGATTGAACGCCTGGATGAGCTGGCAAATCTCATCTTCGCCCGTGCACTCGTAAGGCATCGGGCTGAAATCCCCCTGTGCCACCCGTCCCGTGGTTTTTCGGATTTCCACCAGCGGCAGCAGCATCTGTTGCGATATCATCCGATACACCGCCAACATCAAAACCACAAACACCACCATGGAGGACAACGGCAGCGCCCCTCCATAAGTAAACGCGGCCATGATCCGCTGGCGTTTACGGGCCAGGAGATCCTGGCTGAAATCCACCAGGGTCTTGCCCAACGCTCGCACCTGCTCCGTGTTGATTGAAGATGGCGTGTCCGCCTTCTTATAGTTGCTCATGACCTGATGGTAGGTTTTGAAATCATCGGTGAATTTGCGGTAGGAATCCGGCCCCACGACGCGAATGATATCCGACGCCAGGGACCGGATGATCGTGTCGGTCCGCTCTAGATAGGATAGCCCATCCTTTAGGCTTTCCTCGTCGTGATAGAGAAAGAAGTTCTTTTCGAACCGACGAATTTCGAGAATGTTGTTGACCATATCGTCAAAGTACATGCTCAGCTCGAGCTTATTTTTCACCGATACCACGGTGAGCCAACCCAGCACGGCGAGCAACGCCACGAACACCAGGCTGATCACGAAAACAGCCAAAATTCTACTGCGAATGGTATGAAACATGCCTCTCCACCCTTCCTCGATGCTGGGGAATGCGCTCGCACCGGGTGTTTCAGATTGA
Organism: Syntrophobacteraceae bacterium CG2_30_61_12; assembly: GCA_001873705.1. Taxonomy (GTDB): domain Bacteria; phylum Desulfobacterota; class Syntrophobacteria; order Syntrophobacterales; family DSM-9756; genus CG2-30-61-12. The sequence continues at coordinate 5,321 of MNZR01000170.1, read as the reverse complement.
ACGACCCTGCCACTTGAACCTCGCTCGCGCCTTTGGCGGCGGCCCCCCCCAATCACTTGCCGCGCGTCCACAACCCCTTGCTGACGGCTGGAATTCCTACCAAATTTTGGCTCTGGCCGTGGGTCCGACCGAAGCACCGCTGCGCGCCGTTCCCGGTCCACGGCACAAATTAGCATTTTTCGTGCCGGCTGCCGCCAGGCGAGTCGGCTCAGGAGAGATGTTGTAAGGTGAATGGCAAGAATTAGTTGTTCAGGATCGCTTGCGTAGAAGCCCCCCGTCATTCCCGCGGTTTTTAAGCGGGAATCCAGACCAGTGCTCATTTTTGGATTCCCGCTAGAAGCATGCGGGAATGACGATTTGAGGGTTGTGACGGATGTTTTATTTTTGCCATGCGCCTAAGACCTTGCGATGGGCCTCATTTGCGCTACGCCAACGGCCACCAACGGAGGCGAATCGGAAACAACCCATTGACGCGACCCGTCCGCCTGGAAACCGATCTCAGGGGCAAGGTGGAAGATCTGGGTCGGGTCCGCCAGCACCAGTCCGGTGGAGGCGACGTCTTGCACCATTCGGATATCGCTCGGCAGGGTTGAACGCAGCAGCTTGAGCGCTTCCTTGACCGGAATATCCAGTTGAATCGGCTGGCGTTGGGTTTCGCCGCGGCGACTGAAGGTGAGGATTTGCTTGACCAGATCACGCGCCCGCTGGGCCCCGTTCATCACCCCCCGCAGGCAGGAACGCAACCGGCTGTCTTCCTGAACATGGGTCAGGCTCAATTCGGTGTAACCCATGATGGCCATCAGAATATTGTTGAAATCATGGGCGATCCCCCCGGCCAACGTGCCGATGGCTTCCATCTTCTGGGACTGGCGCAAGGCCCGTTCGATCTGGTCCTGTTCCCGTTCCAAATCCTTGATGCGCGTGATATCGGTGGCCATCCGCAGGCGCGCCGGGCGCCCGTCCACATGATTGTCAAAGATGGTCGATTTTCGGTCGGCACTCCCAGGTGCAGCATTGAACAAAAGGGTGAAGGAGCGATTTATTTATTGTATGATGCGACTATGAAAACGGAAGAAAACCAACAAGACGATTTGGTGAGCCTTTATCGAAGCGCCTTCAAGGAGTTCGGCGGTCGAGCGCTGTGGAACGTGCGCGAGCTTGAAGACCCGACCCCCAGGGACGCCCTGGTGCTGGCGAGCCATCTTCGCGTCGCGGGCAACCTGGCGGCGCGACGTTTGGCCGAACGGATCGAGAAACTGTGCCATGCCGCTCACTAGGTTGCAATCACGCATCCTCCGCCTTCTGGCGGCACACCGTAGCCCGGAAAGTTATGTTGCCGGAAGCACGCCGCTCAATCGTGACCGGTCGCGTTTTTCCGAAGATATCGACGTTTTTCACGATCGTGAAGAACGCGTTGCCCAGGCTGCCGCGGAGGACACGGCAACCCTGCAAGCCAAAGGCCTTGACGTGACCTGGCTCCGCCGTGAACCGGCGATTTACTCGGCCGAAATTGGTAGTGGCAATGAACGCACTCATCTTGAATGGGTAGTCGATAGCGATTTTCGATTTTTTCCGACTGTCCAAGACGAACTTTTCGGTTATGTGATCCACCCTATTGATCTTGCCACGAACAAGGTCATGGCGGCGGCGGGGCGCCAGAAAGCCGGTGATGCCGTCGATCTTATTACGATACATCACCTGGTCTTGCCTCTGGGTGCGGTTATTTGGGCGGCGGTTGGAAAAGCCCCCGGTTACACCCCCGAAGGATTGATTGCTGAAATCCGGCGCCATACGGTGCGTTACCGAGAAGAAGACCTACGGGCCGTGGCCTCGAATGAGTTGCTTGACCCCAAGGTATTTCATGGTCGTCTTCGCATCGCGCTGAACCAGGCCGAGTCCTTCGTTGCCCGCATGCCGACCGAGAAGGCAGGATTGCTCTTTCTCAAAGGCGGGCGAGTGGTGCAGCCTGATCCCGACCGCCTGGACGAATACACGACCCACGCAGGGCAACGGCGGGGCCATTGGCCGAGCAACTCCGAAATCATCGCGGCCATGTTCGAATACTACGGAAAGAAGCCGCCAAGCCCATAAACGAAGCCCGAGGTGAGCCCCAAAGGCCGGACAAGAAATGCTCAAGAACAAGTATGATCAGTCGAGCCGTTTGGCGGTTGTGCCTGCCGGGGAGGCGGTTTTTATAGCCTGTCCATGAATCAGGCTGCTCACGGAACCTCGGAGCGAATCGCTCTCTTGACCACCCCATGCTGGAGTCCCCATGAACCAACGCCGCTTCAAATACAGGCGCGACGATTTTGGACCGCTTCCGGTCACCCTGCATCACCTGACCATCACCATCCGGTTTTTCGAAGACCGGGTGGAAGCTGAAAACATCCTGGAGATGACCGCCCGAGGGCCCCTGCGAGAGCTGCAACTGGATGCCAACGATCTCGACCTGGAGGCGGTGCTCTGGTGCGGCTGCACCGGCGACGGCGAGCCGCGGCCGGACTCCGAGCTCACCCACGACTACCGGCGCGAGCGCAACAAGCTGGTGGTCAACCTACCTCGGTCCATGAAAACCGGCGAACGGTTTGCGCTCCTCACACGCACTCGCTGCTTCCCGTCCGATCATCTGCTGGAGGGGATCTACCGCGACACCACGCCCCCGGGTGCGCCGCAGCAATACATGTCGCAATGTCAGCAGTGGGGATTCCAGCGGATCATGCCCATTTTCGACGACTGCCGGGCTAAATGCACCATGACCACAACGCTTGAAGGCGATGCCCGCTACACCCATCTGATCAGCAACGGCAACGTCGATCGGGTGCGCAATCCGGACGGGCAACCGCGGCCGAAACCGGGAGATCCCAGCCGCCGGATCATCACCTACCACAATCCCATTCCCATGGCGCCGTATCTGTTCATCGCCTGCGCCGGCACCTGGGAAGCCCTGACCGATTCGGTGACCACCCCGAACGGGCGCGGCGTCCAACTGGAATACCTGGTGCCGCCCGGGCACCTTGCCGGCGCCCGGCTGCCCATGGCCATCCTCAAGGATTCGGTGCGGTGGATCGAACGGACTCAGGGCTACCAGTATCCAGGCGATGTCTACCGCACCATTTGCATGAACAAGTCGAATTTCGGCGGTATGGAAAACGTTGGCAACACCACCATAGTCACCGACGCCGCTCTCATCGGCGAACACAGCCTTGATCAACAGCTCCTTTACGCTCACGCGGTGATCGTCCATGAATTCGAACACAACCAGTGCGGTAGCGAAACCACCATGGACACCCCGTTCGACGTCTGGCTGAACGAAGCCTATACGGTGGACGTGGAACGGCAATACATGAGCGAACGGTTCGATCCGACCTTCATCCGGCTGCAACAAATGGACAGCATTCGCAATCCGCTGCTGGGCCCGCTCGCCATCGAAGACGGCGGTCATGCCGGGCGCATCGTGCGGGACGGCTTCAACGATCCCGACGAACTGATCGATGGCGTGACCTACGTCAAGGCCGCGGAAGTGATCCGAATGCTGCGGCTGGTGCTGGGCAAGGACCATTTCGTGGCCGGCAAGGAATTGTATTTCCAGCGCTATCGCGGCGGCAACGCCACCACCGATCAGTTCTTCGAGTGCTTCGAAGAAATCTCCGGAGTATCCCTCGAAGCCTTCAAACGGGAATGGTTGTATCGGGTCGGCTATCCGGCGGTCACCGCCGAAACCCGCTACGATCCGGCAAGCCGCCGCCTGGTCGTGGACTTCCGGCAGCACTGCCAGGGCAGTCCCAGTTCCTTCCACCTCCCCATTGAACTGGCCCTGGTGGATACCGAGGGCCAGGACCTCCCGGGTTCCGCCAGGGTGTTCCAACTCACGGCCGCGAAGGGCACCTGCGAGTTTTCCGGGATCACGGAACCGCCGCGGTTCGTTTCGATCAATCGCGGCGGCTCCTTCTACGGCAGCTTTCACCACCGCAACGCCACCCTGGAACAACGGGTCGCGCAGGCCCGATTGGACCCGGATGCCTTCAATCGCATCGAAGCCTTCCGCCAATTGAGCGACCGGGAACGGATCGCGCTGCTCACCGCGAGCGATGCCGCGGTGAGCGAACCATGGCTCGATCTCTACGGCGATTTTATCCGTGATCCGGAGTTGTCTCCCGGCCTGCGCGGATTTTTCCTGCGCATCGAAGAGCAGCCCCTGGATCGGACCTACTGCACCTGGTACCCCGAACTGGTGGCCGCCCGCGAGCGCCTGATGACCCTCGTCAACCAACGCTACCGGGATGATTTGCTGGAACTGCTGGCCGCCGTCGATAACCGCGGACCGGATGCCACCCTGGCCGCCGGCATCGAAGCCCGGTTCCTCAAGGCGATTTTACTGCAGCTCATCACCGTGGACGATTCCACAGCCGGTCACGATCTTCTGATCCACCAGTACCGAACAGCGACCAACGCCAACGATCGGTTCGCCGCCCTGGTGGCGCTCAATCGGACCTCGGCCCCACGGCGCCGGGAAATCCTGGAGGAAGTGTTTCAGCGTTGGCACCGGGAACCCAGCGGCTATGCCAACTATCTCAAGATCGTCGGCAGCGGTTCCCAGGATGATTTCTTCACCATGATCGCCGAAGAACAGCGCCGCCCTCAATTCGATCTCAGCCACCCGACCCTGTGCCGTTCGCTGCTGGTGACCGCCGCGGCCAATACCAAGATGATCTGGACCGATGCGGGGATCTCCTGGGTCGGAGCGGCCGTGATCGAACTGGCGCCCGTCAACGGCACCACGGCCGGCCGCCTGCTCAATACTTTTCAGCACGTGGCCGGGCTGAAGCCGGACCTACGCCGGCGGGTGACGGCGGTGCTCGAGACCATCGCGGGCGAGGTGAGCGCGGCCGCGTCGCCCACCATTGCCGGCCAGGTGCGGAGCTATCTTGAGGCGGCCCGCGCCGCTGAAGCCGCGGCCGACCAGTGAAGGTCACAGCAGAAAGCGGAGAAGGAGAGGGAGGAAGAAGGGCCCGGACGCAGGTTCGGATTGTGCGCGCCGTGAGCTGGCGGGCAACACGCCGGCAAGAAAATGGCGCTCGAGCCTTGACTCCGGCTCACACCACATTAGATTAGTAATCGTTATCAACTAACGAGGTGATTCCGTGCCCATCCGTAAACCGTTTCGTCTCACTCCCCAGCGCCAGGCCCTGCTGGAGGCGCTTTGCAGCAGACGCTGGCATCCTACCGCCGACGATCTCTATGCGGTGATTCGTGAACGGTTGCCGCGGATCAGCATGGGCACGGTGTACCGCAACCTGGAGCGGATGGCGGCCCAGGGCCTG
>MNZR01000068.1 GCA_001873705.1 Syntrophobacteraceae bacterium CG2_30_61_12 | reverse complement strand
CTGAAGGTGGTTAACGAGTTTGATCCCAACATAGCTTACGCCATCAATGCGAACACGATGACCATCTTGGAGGGGAAACCTTACTCGGCGACGCCTCGCGCCACTGGAGCGACGACGCTCCCCGAAAGGAAGGAACTCCCCGGGGAGATCCCGAGCAAACAGTGGATCGAGGAACTGATAGAGAGCTTGATCAGAGAGGGCAGAGGAACGGCAAAGGGAAGCGTAAACCAGGCGGCGCTGAAAGAGGCGATCCTGGAGCAGTATTACAGGCCACGGGGGAAGAACCCGCCGGCCGGATGGTGGGAAAAGATCATTGCCACGGCAAAGCGGAGCTGAACCAATGGGTTACCACCTGGACGAAGCGGGAGAGTTCATTTTGGATCTGGATTTGTCTAATATCTACAGTTTTTACAGGGCTAAGGGGTTCCGCTTTTCTTCCGAGGTCCTCACCCGTTACTTATTGTCCCTTGAGACCAAGCCGTTGGTGATCCTGACCGGGATATCCGGCACCGGAAAGACCAAGATCGCACAACTGTTCGCCGAATTCATCCTGCAGCAGGAAACCGCCGAGGGCAAGGCCGCACGCGCGAAGTTTATCCCGGTGCGGCCGGACTGGTTGGACAACCGAGGACTTCTTGGCTTTTACAACCTTCTTGACGAGAAGTACCATGCCCCACCGCTGCTCGAACTCCTGCTGATGGCGCAAGGCCAACATGGTGACGGAAAGCCCCGCTTCGTCATTCTCGATGAGATGAATTTGGCCAAGGTGGAGCAGTATTTTTCGGATTTCCTCAGCATTATGGAATCCAGGACAAGCGACAAGCCGGAAGGAGAAATGATCGCTCTCCATGGGTTCGCCGCCCCCAAGGAAACCGTCGGCGGCCTGGCGGTACCGAGCCTCATGGGACTCCCCGCCGACATCTTCTTCACGGGCACGGTGAACGTGGACGAATCCACCTACATGTTCAGTCCGAAGGTCCTCGATCGCGCGAATGTCATTGAATTCAATGACGTTGAATTGGAGCCCCGGGAAGCCGCGGAGGGCGACAGGTTTGTGCTGAGAGAGGAGCAACAGGCCTTGGCAGAAATTATCAAGGCACTGGGCGCTTATCAAGTGCCTTCGATTCGGGATTACGACCAAGCGGCCAAGGCCAATCCTTTGTTCAAAGGCGTTCTGCAGGGCCTGATCGATCTGCTGAGGCCTTACCAGCTTCATTTCGGCTACCGGGTGATCAACGAAATCTCGCGGTTCCTGCTCAACGCCCAGCGTTCCGTCGAAGGTTACCGATTCGAGGATGCTTTCGACATCCAGGTCCTGCAGAAGATCCTGCCCAAGTTCCACGGGACCCAGGCGAGGTTGAAGGAGCCGCTGGAAAGGTTCCTGGCTTATTGCCACGCCGCTGACCTGGCCTACGATGACAGCCTGATCGGGAAGTCGGGGGCGAGCAATGGGAGCGCGCGATTTCCGCGTTCCGCCCACAAGATTTCCAAGATGTTGACAAATCTTCAGACTCAAGGCTATTGCAGCTTCATCGAGTGAAATGGCTATCCTTTATTACAGCGTGAAACACCGGGTGGCCCTGGCGACCAACCCCCTGCTGCTTGGCCAGGAGCCCGAGGAGGAGGTGCTGGCCGACCCTGTTGACCTGGACGAACTGGCGGTCTACTTCATCAGGGTGTTCGACCCGGATGTGCCGATGGCCAAGCAGCTCGATCGGCTGCCCTTTATTAATAAGGACAGGTTTTACCCGCACGGACTGCGGGAGCTGTCGTTGCTGAACCATGTGGGTCTCACCCGAATCGGCGCGATCAATATTCGGGTGAGAAGCGCTAAGGAGCCGTCACAAAATAAAGTTTACATTTCATACGGACTGCGGGTGTATGGCATAGTTCCACTCGCCGTGAAATTCATCACGGACGATGTTGACCTGTCGCAACTCCTCGTCCGAGACTTTGATACCCTTGGGATACTTCTTGGTATCAAGTTCGCATTTGACTGTCAGGCCTGTGTGGGTCGTGGTTGAAGCAATGAGATTGACGATCACTTCATGACTCACAAGAGGTTTGCCTCTCCAATTCTGACTGATGTAGGAAAAGAGTCGATGCTCGATCTTGTTCCACTTGCTGGTGCCCGGTTGGAAATGACAAACCGATATGACAAGACTGGTTTCGTTGGCGAGCTTCTGCAGTTCGATCTTCCAGAGTCGAACTCTAGACCCGTTGCTGCCTCCTCCGTCAGCGGTAATCAGAAGGCGACCCGCCTTCGGATACGCCTCCCGTCCCATGGTAATCCACCACTTGCGGATGCTCTCCACAGCAAACGTTGCTGTGTCGTGGTCGGTTCCGACATTGACCCAGCCTGCATTACGGGTCTGGTCGTAAATCCCGTAGGGAGCCACTTTCCCAAGTTCTGGAATCTCAAAATCATAGACGCGGACTTTTTCAGGGTTGCCCTTCGGTCGGAGCTCCCGTCCACCGTTCTTGAAGTCACCCACACGTTCCTTCTTCTTTGTATCCACCGAAATAACGGGCTGGCTACAAGCCTGAAATTCCTTGACCTTTCCGTGGATGTACTCAAACTGGGCATTCCGGTCCGGATGCGAGCCTCCCTCAGCGGTCTTTCGGTTCGCCTGCAGACTATAGTCCAGCTCGTGAAGCAGTTCGGCAACCATCCGGTGACTGGTCTTATGTCCCATTTTCTTCAGTTCATCCGCAAGATTGCGCACACTCTTGGCCGACCATCGCAAGGGCGATTCAGGATCTCCTCTTGTGACGGGTTCAATGAGCCCCTCCAAGTCATTTCGAAGTGTTTCATCAACTTCGATGGTACGCTTTCGTCCTCCGCCTTTCTTGCGCGCACGCACCGCGGGGGAGCTCGCAGGGGCTTCCTTTGCCGCTTGATCGAGAAGCTCTTTGCACCCTATCGTGATCGTTGGCCGCGAGACCCCTGTTGCTTGGGACGCCACGGAAACGCCTCCACGGCCAAGAACCAGCGCCTCGGCAGCCACGTAGAGTCGGAGTTGCCTCTCGTTGAGCAGTGGGGCCAGAAATTCAAATCGTTTCTTGATCAAATCTTTCTCCATGACAGCAGTATATCATGGGAAGGAAAAATGTAAAGGTTATTTCGTGACAGTTACTAAGCTGAGCGAGGATCGCTACCGCTCGCTGCTCGATTACATCGGCGATGGATTCGCCAATCTGGTCTTTTCCTTCAACACCCCGGTGGGGGAGAATTACCGCAAGAATCGGCCCGGCCAAGATATCGCCTACATCGAATTTCTGTTTCTGGATCGCTACCTGTTGGGCTCGCCGGCCCGGATCGATACGATAGCTTCCTTGATCTTGTCCGACCCGCACCGCCAACTGAAGCGTATCCACGTCAACAGGCCGCCTGCCGCGGTCACGCGTACGGACGCTTCGATGATCGAGCAGCTGGTTCTGGCCCCTCATCGACTGGCCCGGGTAGGCGAACGCTCGCTCGCAGCTCAAACGTCCTTGGCGCGACGGTTCCATGCGAGCACGGGCAGATTCCTATTTCCGACGGAGATCCGCTCCGAGGAAAGGTGTCACACCTTTGATACCCGCGAGAATCGATTTATCAAATTCTTCTTGGAGCAACTGGTCAGCAGGACGAGCGCGCTGCGAAAAGTTCTGGCGGCGGAAAACGATGGTTATTTGAACCCGGAAATGGGACAGAAGCTCCAGGTCTTGGAGCGAGGACTGACCACGTTACTGAGCGCCTCGCTCTGGCAGGACGTGGGCAGGATGGCCCAAGTGCCGGCCAATTCTCAGGTGTTGCAGAGGAAAGAGGGGTATCGGCAGCTTTTTCGTCTGTACTGCCTGCTCTACTTGATGACCGAGTGCCAGTTCGACGCCCTGGATTTCAAGAACATCCTTGAAACCAAGAACATCGCTCAGCTCTATGAATATTGGAGCTTTTTCGTTGTGAAGGAAATCCTGGACCGGGCAGCGGACCCGATTTCCACCAGCCCCATCATCGACTCGGACCCCCGCGAGCAGAAGGTCGTCGTCGGATACCGGATCGAATATTCCACTGGGGTCGTGTTGTATTACAACCGGAATTATGCATCGCCCGAGGGGAGTTATTCTCACGCCATGCGCCCGGATATTGTGATCACTCGGAACGGGCAAGGGATGGTATTCGATGCCAAATTCAAGCTCGGCTCAGGGGGCTCCTTCAGCTGGGACGACATCAACAAGATGCATGCTTACCGGGACGCACTGGATGGAATCACCACGGCGTTCATCCTTTATCCGGGTCTGGAAACCGATCCCGCGCTGTTCAGAGCCCCCGATGGGGTGAGCGATTACCACGGGGTGGGAGCTTTTCCGCTGGCCCCCGGCGCACAGGGCTTGCCCTCCGAGGCCCAGGCGAGGCAGGTCGGCACGGCGATCGAAGACT
>MNZR01000275.1 GCA_001873705.1 Syntrophobacteraceae bacterium CG2_30_61_12 | reverse complement strand
CCCGGATTCACCTGAATCGCGCCCACCGGGCAGTTTTTGGCGCAGGCCCCGCATTCCATGCAGCCGTCCCGGTCGAGCAGGGCGGCCTTGCCGGCGTTCACGGCAAACACGCCCTGGGGACAGACCGTGGCGCATTCGCCGCGGCCCTGTTGCAGGTAGAGGCGGAGGCGGGCCAGATCGAAATAGGCCTCGGCGAGCCCGAGCTTGAGGCAGGTGATGAACATCTCTCCGTCTTCCACTCCGATTTCCTGAGCCATGTATTCCTTCACCAACTGCAGGCAAGCCAGGTTGGCCGGGAGTCCGTTCCAGAGATTCCAGCTGCGAAAATGGATGCTGAAGTGAAGCTTGCCGTACTTGATGGCCGTATCGACCCCGCGCAGGCATTGAGTGGTGCCGGGTTCGCGCAGATTGAAGGCGTTGGCGATGGTGCGATCCTGGATTACCGTGCCGGCGGCCCGATCGCGGACCTGGATCCGTTCCGCATAATCCACCGACTCATCGTAAAAGCGAAGGCTTTCCGGGCGGCCGACGGTCATGTAGCAGTGCTTGGTGCCGGGGCCGTGGCGCTTGTAGTAGTCGATCACCCACTCGATCTGCCAGGCCAGGTCTTGACCGTAGGTGTAGTGTTCGCCGGGCTGGGCCAGATCGGTCATGTAGTAGGGCAGATAATGCTCGGCGTAGCCCGGTTCCACCGGGTTGGGGATGCCGATGCCGGCGAGAATGTCCGGTTCCAGGGGGCGTGCGCCGGGGTGCGTGATCTGGGCCGAAGCAAAATCCAATTCCCAGCGTTTGGTCGGCGTGCTGCCTTTGGTTACCGTGTATTCCCGGCCTTGCTCCACGGCCGCTCGGACCAGCTGATACCAGGCATCGGGAATATCTCGTGCGCTAATGAAAACCGGTTTCAGCATTGCGCTGCCTCGCTTTCGCGCCGGACCGCCGCGCCCCAGCGCGGCCTCGGCCCAAGCCCCCTTAAGCCTTCCAAAGCCCCGGTCCGCCGCTCGCTAGACCTCGAAATCCACCGCCAGGATGCCGTCGCAGATCTTGAGCACGTGCCGCAGCACCTGCTGATGTTCGGGGTGCGCTTGATAGCGCTTCATGGCGGCCAGATCATCGAAGCCGGATATCAGGGCGAAATCGTAGGAACGTTCGGAGCCGATCACATCGCGGCCGAATTCATACTGCTTGATTTCGCCGATCACGGCGGGAAGCGCTCCCAGCCCCTGTTCCAGTTGGTCGATGGCGCCGGGTTGCAAATCCTTCTTGAATTTCATCAAGACCACGTGCTTGAGCATGAATCGGGTCCTCCTTCGCTGGTGCGGGTTGGTTCAAACGGGTTGTTGCCGCTGGAAACAGAGCCAGCATGCGGGCCCAAATCTAGCGGAATTCGGCCGCACCGGCAAGCGCAACCTTAAACCGGCCAGGGCTCCCAAGGGCATCCGAGAGGCCCAACCGTGCGCACCATGCCGATAGCGCCCGTGAAGACGTGGTCGTAACCGCGTTGCAGGTTCGATGTCGTCATGAGCCCCCCGGTGCGTGCCTCCGCCTGCCGATGCTTGGTCTTTAATACTGAACTGATTCGAGCGGTGCTTGCCGGATAGCTCATCCTCGGAACGGAAAAACTTGAAGCGGATTCAGCTCTCGAATAGGTTGGAGGGGGGGGCGGGGAAGGGAGCCCAATGCCGCTTCCGGGCTCGGTGAATGATGCCGGTTGTCCCGCTGAATCTCGAACCATCGTTCCGGCTTGCCGGCCGTAAGTCATTTCGGCCCACCACGCGGGCGCCGGATCTTGGGCTGATCCTCGATCCCGCTGAGATCATGGGAGACTCCGCATGGCCGATGTACGAGACCTGGCAAGGATGCTCCGGGAGTTACAAGACCAGCTGGGGGTGTGCATGCGCTGCGGCATGTGCCAGTCGGTTTGTCCGCTGTACGGGGAAACCGGGCGCGAAGCCGATGTGGCGCGCGGCAAGCTGGCGCTGCTGGACGGCCTGGCGCGGGAACTGTTTCATGATCCTGCCGGAGTCGAGGAGCGGATGCACCGTTGTCTCCTGTGCGGGTCCTGCGCCGCCAATTGTCCGAGCGGGGTCCGGGTGCTGGATATTTTCATCAAGGCCCGGGCTATCCTCACCGGCTACCAGGGTCTGCCGGTAGCGAAGCGGTTGGTGCTGCGAGGATTCCTGGGGCGCCCGCGGCTGTTCGATCGGGTGCTGGAATGGGGCGCCCGCGCGCAGGACTGGATCATTCGCCCGGCGGACGAGACTCTGGGCACTTCCTGCGCGCGTTTCAGCTTCCCGTTTGCGGCCGGTCGCCACCTGAAGGCCCTGGCCGAACGACCGTTTCACCAAATGGTGCCGGCGGTGGATACGGCGGCTGGGGCTTCCGGCCTCAAGGTGGCGGTGTTTGTGGGCTGTTTGATCGACAAGATTTTCCCGGAAATCGGCCGGGCCACACTCAAGGTCCTGGATCACCACGGGGTCGCTGTTTTTCTTCCTGAAAATCAGGCCTGCTGCGGGATTCCAGCCGTTTCCGCAGGCGATAACACGACCTTCCGCAAGCTGGTTCGGCACAATCTGGAGCGCTTTGAAGAGGGTTCGTTCGACTATCTGGTCACGGCCTGCGCCACCTGCACGGCCACCATCAAGCAGGTCTGGCCGATGCTCTTCGCCGGTGAAAAGGATCGGGAGCGGCGCCGGGTCCGGGCGCTTGCGGAAAAGACGCTCGATATTCACCAGTTTCTATGCCGCCACGTGATCCTCCCGGAAGTTCCGCGGACGCGGGATGGAAACCAGGAGGTGGTCACCTATCACGACCCCTGCCACCTGAAGAAATCACTGGGAGCGGCCGCCGAACCGCGCCGATTGATCGCCTTAAACCGGCACTGGATGCTGAAGGAAATGGCGCAGCCGGATTGGTGCTGCGGGTTGGGTGGGAGTTTCAACCTGGAGCATTATGAGCTGTCTTCGGGAATCGGCCGGCGCAAACGCGATCAGGTGGCGGCCACCGGTTGCACGGTGGTGGCCACGGGGTGCCCCGCCTGCATGCTCCAGTTGCACGACATGCTGTCCCGGGCTCACGATCGAATTCGCGTGAAGCATGCGATCGAACTCTACGCCGAGAGCCTGGACGAGGCGTGATCTAGTACCGCACGGCAGCAGTATCAACCCAATTGGGAGTAGGGGCGACCGGCCGGTCGCCCCTACCTGATCGACCCCCATTGTCACGGCACCGGCAAAGGACTTTCACCTGCGGTCCTAGAACTTGCCGTTTCCAAATCTCGGCTGTTCGTCCTTGGTGAGGCGTCCGTCCCCGTTGGTGTCGAGGCGCTTGAACAGGGAATCACCAGAGGCCTCGTGTTCGCTCCGGCTGACCTTGCCGTCCTGGTTGGTGTCCATTTCGTTGAATCGGCTTTCGGCGCGGCGCTGCACGATCATGGGCAGACCGGCCTTGAATTCCGCCAAAGTCATGAAGCCGTCGCCATTGCTGTCCTTTTCGGTGAAGGTCTTGGTCCTGGCAGTGTCGAATTCGCTCCGGCTGATCACCCCGTCCCCGTTGGTATCGGCTTTGGCAAAAGCTTGCCGGCCAAAGCCGGTCGCCGACGGATCGGCCGCCAGGAGCGCATAGGTCTACATGTTGTGGCTTTCTAATTTTCATGATTTTTCAATTGGATAGCTCGGCTGAAAGGAGATGATCGGCTCTCTTTGAACCACGTCGATTCGGCAGTCCAGTCAGAGCGAATCGAGTCAGCCCAACGAATCGCCACCATTCAGAGACTCCCATTATATTGATCAAAGCCTTGATCATCTAGGGGTGAAATTTGCCCCGATAGGGAAAGTGTCACCGTGCGTAGCATAACCCGTCTTGAACTGCTTAGTTTCGAAGAAAGATCGAAGTCTTGCTGAGGAGTAGCGCGGCAGTTGCAGTGCCTCACCGCTGCAAATCAGAGTGTGATATGTGGGGCATTCGCCGACCTGAGCGAAGTAAGCGCCACGGCGGACAATATCCTCATCGGATAGGATCTTGCTTTCATAAAATGCAAGCTCCAGCTCGTAGACTTCGTTAAGACCTGGAATGAGCTGCAGGTGTGCAGGCAACAACAGTTCAAAGATGCTTTGTGAAAAAAGATCAGAGCCTCCCGAGAAATGTTTCTCCGGTATTGTTTTCATCTCTTTTCTCCACTTCCATTCTTTTAGCACGCACAGAGAGCCGCATGACTACTTGTTCAGGATTCCATACCCATTCTCGGTATAAGAATAGGCCCAAGTGTTGCGATGCCTTCCGCAGCTCTAACAACAAGGTTGGAACCATTTCGCGACAGCTTCTCAATCCACCGCGCGCCCGCACAATCGCCGATAGTGGCGAATCAGTTCACCGGTGGAACTGTCGTGGGCGAGCTTCGGCAGGCGCTCGGCGGTGAGTTCCGGCACGATCCGTTTGGCCAGGGCCTTACCCAGTTCCACTCCCCACTGATCGAAGCTGTTGATGTTCCAGATGCAGCCCTGGGTGAACACCTTGTGTTCGTACAGGGCGATAAGCTGCCCCAGCACAAACGGGCTCAGCCGTGGGGCCAGGATCGAATTGGAGGGCCGATTGCCGTCC
>MNZR01000190.1 GCA_001873705.1 Syntrophobacteraceae bacterium CG2_30_61_12 | reverse complement strand
CCCCAGATTTTCATGCTTCGTCGTGACCGTCCCCGGTCATGGTGGTTTATATGAAAATGGGACACTACGTAAATCATTCCAGATGGTTGTGCGCAACCAAATGAAGCAGCGAATTGGTAGGTCGGGTTGCGACCAGCGGGAGCTACCCGACACCACGTTCCGGCAACGTATCGCAATCGGCAGCCATCCACCGGATCGTCAGGGAGTGCCACGCACACCCTGACCTACCCGGAACCCATCGGGATCATGCCTACGGCGTGATAGGTCGGGTTGCGAACGACGGGATCGAGGTCTAGACCGATTCCAGGTGAAGCAGAGTGAGCCCGCTGCCGGTCTCCGGTGTGCTCGGACAGAGGGCGGCATGGCCAGGTCGATCGAGGCGCTGCCAGATGTCCCGCCAGGTGACTCCGGGCAGCCAGGTGAGCATTACCCGTGCCGCAGGGGGATGGGACCCGCCGGGGGTTCCGAGACCGGCACGAACCTGGTCTTCGAGCGCGCGCGCCGCGCGCCGCGCCTGGTCCCGACAAGCAGCGTCCTCGGGCCCTGCCAGCAGCGCCGGCAGCGCGTGGTGGAATGCGGAAAGGATACCGGCGCGCTCTAGGCCCTGGTGGAGTTCATTCATTTGCTCGTGGGTCAGGGCGTCCAACGCCGGCAACCGCACCAGTTCCAGCTCCACCGGATTCCAATCCACGCCTTCGCGGTCGCGCACGGTGCGCACCAGATCCACCAATTCTTCCATCACCTCGCGAATGATGGCCAGATACACCGGATCGACCGCGGGCTGATGGCCGGAAAAAAGCCGCCACCAACAGGCCATGCGCCGGCTGAGTTGGTGAGCGAAATGGCCCCAGTCCGGACTGAGCGGCGGCGCTTCCGTTTCCACCACCTCGGACAGTTCTTCGCTGTCGGTCACCCCGAGGATTTCCTTGAATTCGCGCTCCAGTTTTTCCGCCTGAGCCAGGCTTCGGCCCATCTCCAGTTCCCTGCGGTCCAGATCGCGCGCCAGTTCCAGAAACAAAGCCGCTTCCCGCCGCGGAATCAGCGCGTCTTCCGGTACCGTTTCCGACTTCCCACGCAGCCGGGCCTGGATCCCGAACCGGCTTTCGGAAAAATCTTGGGCCACCATATCGCGCACCACCACCTGCATCAGGGCCGGGTCCTCATGAAGTTCGCCGATCCTACGGTATTCGAGCAGCAGTTGCCGGACCCGCTGGATTTCGTCGGCCTCGGGAACCACCGCGAACGGGGTGAGGAATTCGCCGGCACAGGTCCCCGGCTCGTCAGGTTCCAGCACCTGCAGGTATTGAACGGCGGGAGCGATCAGTGACAACAGGCGGCAGCTCGCTTCCGGAGCCACCGTATGCGGAAAAAGACAGAACATCCGATCCTGATCTGGCATCACGGGGTCCCTCTCGGTTGAACGAATGATTCAAGTGAATCGGAGTCACCGCCCGGCAGCCGGCAGCCGGCGGTCAAGTTTCATCCCAAAAGATCGCGCCATCCGGCAGCGCAATTCTTTCCTGGTCCGCGGCGGTTGCCAGAACAGCACGCAGCGCCCGCTCGCCGTCCGTCCCCAGGTCCAGGCTGTAATCGTTGACGAAGGTGTCGATATGGCGCTGGATCACGGTGTCTTCCAGTTCCTGGGCATGAGCCCTGATGTACGGCCAGGCTTCGAGCGGGGCGGCGCGGGCCGCCAGCAGACTGGCGCGGATCGCCGCTTCGACGCGAGCGGCCACCTCCCGGCCCAGTTCCCGGCGGATCACGATGCATCCCAACGGCAGCGGCAGGCCGGTACGCGCTTCCCACCAGGCGCCGAGGTCCATCACCAGGTGAAGGCCATGGGCCCGGTAGGTGAATCGACCCTCATGAATCACCAGCCCGGCGGCAACCCGGCCGGCAGCCACCGCCGGCATGATCTGCTCGAACGGCAGTTCCGGCCGGCGGCCGTGATGACTGCCGAGCAACTGCAAGAGCAGGTGGGCGGTGGTGAGCCGACCCGGGATGGCAATGCTCTTATCGCTCAAAGCATCGATGGAAACCGGTTCGCGGGCGACAATCAGCGGTCCGCAGCCGCGTCCCAGGGCCCCCCCGGCGCGCAGCATCCAGTAGCGATCCAGGCAGTGAAGCAGGGCATGGCAGGAAATCTTGGTCACGTCCAGTTCACCGCCCCGGGCCTTGCGGTTGAGCACTTCCACGTCGGCCAGAAAGGGCGCCGGGCGTTCGCCGCCGGCGGCCACGCGACCGTCGGCAATGGCGGCAAAGATGAAAGTGTCGTTGGGGCAGGGCGAGTAGCCCAGGGTCAAGACTCGCTCAGTCACGGGATTCCTCGTTGGTGGGGCACCGAATCCGCTGCCGGGTCCGGCCCCGGTTCAGGCGTTAAACTGTTGCAGCCAGGTGTGGACCAGAGCGTGGCAATGGTTCATGGCCGCTTCCAGGCGCCAGTTGTGCTTATCCCGATCGCCGGCCGTGTTGCTGATGGCGCGGCATTCGATCACCGGCACCGCGGCCCTCAGGCAGGTTTGCACCACCGCGCTCCCCTCCAGGTTTTCCGCCCAGGCACCATAGCGGATAAAGCGTTCGTGGGCAACTTCCGGATCCCCTGAAACCAGCCCGAGGGTGACACTGGGTCCGAAGCTGAACCCAAACCAGTCTTCGCTGGGAGCGGCCGACGATTGATCGGAGTCGGCACGGCCGGGCGCGGACGACACCGGAAGCGCCAGGCGCCGGTCCCGGTCCAACCGGTAGCGACCCGGCGGAGTCAGGCGGAGCAGTTGCTGGAATAGAGGGTCCTCGGCGACCGAGAGCTGTTCATAAATTTCCTGACCACGATGACGCAGCAGGGGAATCCCGATCTCCCGCGGCGAGTGGATCGCTTCCCGGGTGAGCACCCCTTCGTCGCCGCACCATACCGGGTCGGAAAGCAGCACATCGCCGACGGCAAGCGGTCCGTCGGCATAGCTCCCGGCGCAGCCCAGATGCCAGACCGCGCTCACCTTGAAGGCGGCCAGCAGCCAGGCGGTGGCGGCCGCGGCGTTGACCTTGCCGATGCCGGTGAGCGCCAGCAGCAGTTGGCAACCGTTTAGGGCTCCCCGCCAGAACGGCTGCCCCAGGATGGTCCCGGCCGGTTCCGCCCCGATCCCCTGAAGCAGGCCGTCGATTTCCTGGTGCACGGCGGCGACAATGACGATCAAGGGGGAGGGCATGGCGTTTCCCCTGGTCCCTTTCGAAGCTCTCGATAGATCGCTATCGGCATCGGCATCGGTATCGGTATCGGTATCGCTATCGGTATCGCTATCGCTATCGCCATCGCCATTCCCGCATGCCGCTATCGGGAATGACGGTGGCAACCGTTACCCAAAACAAGGCATTCCGCGCCATGCCATCTTTTCGATTTGTTTACAAATGCTTACAACGTCTTTCAAGGTACCAGGGGGGACCCCGATTGTCAATCTTCGCCTTGAAGTCCCACGGTCCTGCTGAGTCCTGCTTTCCCATTTGCCAGCGGTTGCTAAAATTGATAGTTTTCGCAGTTGGTTGATTGACCAGAACGGAGAGGACCAACGCTCATGCATTTGGACTTGGCGCCAGGGGTCGGCGCTTTCTCGGAATCGCTTCCGGTTCCTCCGGGAGCTTTATCGGACCGCGCGGAAGTGCCGCCGAAGCCGCTGCGGCTAGGCGCTCTCACCATCGATCCGCCGCTGCTGCTGGCGCCCATGGCCGGGGTGAGCGACCTGGCGTTTCGGCGCCTGATGTCCGACTTTGGCGCGCCGCTGGTGACCACGGAAATGATCAGCGTCGAAGGGCTCCTTCGCAACCAGGCGAAATCCTGGCGACTCCTGGACCAGGACCCGGAGATGAATGCGCGGCAAGCGGTGCAGTTGTTCGGAAACCGCCCCGAGCGGATAGCCGAAGCGGCGCGAGCGGTGGAAGGCGCGGGTGCGCCGCTGATCGATATCAATGCCGGGTGTCCGGTGAGAAAAGTGGCCCGTCAGGGGGCCGGGGCCAGCCTGCTTAAGGACCCGGAACTGCTGGCCAGATTGCTGGGCGAGGTGCGGAAGAGCGTGGCGGTTCCGCTCACGGTGAAAATCCGGCTCGGTTGGGACAGCCGCGCCATCCGGGTGGTGGAAATCGCCCGCCGGCTGGAGGCGGCCGGGGCCGATGCCATCACCCTGCATGCGCGCACCGCCGTGCAGCTTTACCAGGGCGTCGCCGACTGGAACTGGATCAAGGAAGTGCGTCAGGCGGTGTCGATCCCGGTGATCGGCAACGGCGATGTGACCAGCCTTACAGGTGCTTGCCGGATGCTCAAGGAAACCGGGTGTGCCGGGGTCATGGTCGGCCGCGGGAGCATCGGCAATCCCTGGTTGATGGCAGCCATTGCCGCAACCTGGAAGACGCCCGCGCGCCGTCGCGAAGTGCCCGGCTGGGAAGATTTACTGGCCACGGCCAGGTGGCACCTGAACCTGTTCACCGAGCGGCGGGTCTGCCCACCCGGTCACACCCGCAAACTGCTCATCTGGTACTCGAAGAGCTGCCCCGGATCGGCCCAACTGCGAGCCGAATTGAGCCTGCTCCAAGAACCCGGAGAAATGTTCGAGCGCTTCCAGCGCTGGGTGGACCAATTGGAGCGAAGCG
>MNZR01000192.1 GCA_001873705.1 Syntrophobacteraceae bacterium CG2_30_61_12 | reverse complement strand
CTGATCTCCCCCAACCAATTGAAGGAAGAGCTGCCGCCCAGCGAACCGGCGACCCAAACCGTGGAGACCGGCCGGCAGGCGATTCAACGCATTCTCAACAAGGAAGATCGCCGACTGCTGGTGGTCCTCGGCCCCTGTTCGATCCATGACGAGCGGGCAGCCCTGGATTATGCTCGGCGGGTGCGCTCGCTGAGCGCTGAAGTGAACGAGTCTTTTCTTCTCGTGATGCGGGTGTATTTCGAAAAACCACGAACCACCATCGGCTGGAAGGGCATGATCAGCGATCCCTGTCTGGATGGATCTTGCGATATGAACCACGGGTTACGGTTGGCCCGACGTCTGCTGCTCGAAATCACCGAAATGGGAGTCCCGACGGCGACCGAGATGCTCGATCCCATCACGCCCCAGTACATCGCCGAACTGGTGTGCTGGTCGGCGATCGGCGCCCGTACCACGGAATCCCAAACCCACCGCGAAATGGCGAGCGGACTGTCGATGCCGGTTGGGTTCAAGAACTGCACCGACGGCGGACTTGACACCGCCATCAACGCCATGATCGCGGCCGGATCCGAGCAGAGTTTTCTGGGCATCGACGCCAACGGCCAGACCTGCGTGGTCCGCACCACCGGTAACCCGCACACGCACATCGTGCTGCGCGGCGGTCACCGGCCCAACTATGATCTGGTGAGCATCGCCGAAGCGCGGGCGCTGCTGCGGAAAAAGGGGCTCCCCGAGACGGTCATGGTCGATTGTTCCCATGCCAATTGCAACAAGAACTACCAGCTTCAAGCCATGGTCTGGCAGGATGTGATTAACCAGCGGTTGGACGGCAATGATGCCATCATCGGCCTGATGATCGAGAGCAATCTCCACGAAGGGCAGCAGAAACACGGCGGGGACCTCAGCCGGCTGAGCTACGGCGTATCGATCACCGATCCTTGTATTTCCTGGGAAATCACCGAACGGCTGATCCTCGGCGCCCATGACAAGCTACGCCGGCAAACCCACGCATCGCCGGGAACCGAATCGACGGAAGTCGCGGAGCGCTACCGAGCGGCCTAGGTGCCTGTCTCAAGTCGGGTGACCAGACAAAAGAAGCTATACTTTTGGCGGCCATAAATCGCGTTCTTGTGGAAGAGCTTTTCTGGCATGGTTCAATTTAGGGTAACACCGGACCGTCACTCCCTCATGCTGCTAGCGGTAATCCCGCCGCATTTCGGTATCGGTATCGGTATTCCCGCATGCTGCTAACGGAAATGACGGTGGCAACCGTTACCCAATAGAAGAATTTTCTGAACCATGCCGCTTTTCTTGATCGGATCAACAGGATGAATGGGTATCCAGTTCATCGTTTCGATCCTGTGAGAAAGCTCAAGGTGTTACCGCGTAAAGGTTGCCTCGGAATGGTCGAACGTTGTTGTTAGGATGGGTGGTTTTGCTCGCGGGCAGTCAAGGATCGGGTAGGAGCGCGAGACCACTTCCGCCGTCCTTCCACACCAACGTGCGTATGGCTTCGCACACGGCGGTCGATGAAACACGTCGAAGTCGCCGCGGTTGATCGAACCGCGACACGAGTCCGAGTGGATCAAATAAGTGCTTGGGGAAAGCCTGGTTCATCGGCGATGCACCGGCATCCCACCACGGA
The DNA here is from genome assembly GCA_001873705.1 of Syntrophobacteraceae bacterium CG2_30_61_12. GTDB lineage: Bacteria > Desulfobacterota > Syntrophobacteria > Syntrophobacterales > DSM-9756 > CG2-30-61-12. The sequence continues at coordinate 2,902 of MNZR01000192.1, read as the reverse complement.
TCGCGCCCATTGGCGGCGGATCGCCACGCACGCTCCGAGTCCAAGCCGCGCTTCATTAAAAAAGGGTTGAAAGACCGCGCTTTCAACCCCTCGTGCAACCCCAGCGAGGGCCGCAATCGTCGGGATCCATTGCTACTCCTTTACCCCTTGTACAAGATCACTCGTCCTTTCGGATCGGTGCTGCATTTGCTCAAAAAATCACGCATGCTGCAATCGAACTGATCCCTGTTGGCAAACCAGTAATCAAGCGTTTTCTTCCGTGCCTCTTGGCGGTTGCGACCGCGAATGACGATCTGTTTCAACGGAACCACCCCCTTTCGCCGCCATAAAAAACCCCGGACTCAATCCGGGGAACCATCGGCAGCCTGAGGAGGAACCGCTCAATTCATCGGTTACCCTCAACCCCGTTGCTTCGCCCGCTAAGCCCGACCCTTGTTATGGCCTGAAACCTTCGCTGCTCGTGACTACTGTCGCCGGACTCGTCCATTTCCTCGCTTCACACCCAATCTTGTTCAGCTCGTCTTGCACATTCAACCATTTTACTCACGCTTCGCCTGATAAAAAATCCAGCGTGTTTTGTCAAGCATTCTCTCGGTACGCTGGATATTCGACATGGCGAATATCCAGGCATCGGCAAAAGGCCTTGATTTTCCGCCATCCTGTGCCATAGTGACAAGGGTATTGGGTCATTCCGGACCCGGCCCGCGCTCGTTATTAACTCCAGTTCCACATGGCAGTCCGTTCGCGCGCCGCGGCTTTGGGTTCCGGGCGATCCACCCAGCTCCAGCCTCCGTTGCCGAGACCAAGGAGGCGCCTGCCCCGACGGGTGCAAGGCGTATGTGGGCGGGTGCTTCAGTGGCAGCCCCGCAGCCCCTGGGGTTGCGTCGGCGGGCGGGAAATTTTTTGCCAGCATCCGGCCTTTGAGCTATCGTTTCACGCCTTTTTGCGGTCTTTCAGGGAGTGTGAACCATGAGCTTCGACATCAGTCAGTACACCCGCATGCGGCGACTGCCGCCGTACGTGTTCGCCCAGGTCAACGCGCTCAAGATGGAAAAGCGGCGGGCCGGCGATGACATCATCGATCTCGGCATGGGCAATCCGGACCTGCCCACGCCCCCTCACATCGTCGACAAGCTGGTGGAAGCCGCGCACAAAGGCCAGAACCACCGCTATTCGGCGTCCAAGGGGATCACCAAGCTGCGCCATGCGATTTCCGCCTGGTACCAGCGCCGCTACGATGTCGGCATCGATCCCGACCGCGAGGCGGTGGTCAGCATCGGGGCCAAGGAAGGTCTGTCGCACCTGGTGCTGTCGCTGATCAATCCGGGCGATGTGGTGTTTGCGCCCAACCCCACTTATCCTATCCACCCCTATTCGGCCATCATTGCCGGCGGCGACGTGCGATCGATCCCGATCGGCCCGGGCCGCGATTTCATGGAAGACCTGCAGGCCGCGATCAAACAGACCTGGCCCCGACCCAAGCTCCTGATCATCTCCTTTCCGCACAACCCGACCACCCTGGTGGTGGATTCCGACTTCTTCCGCAAGGTGGTGGACTTCGCCAAGGAACATCAAATGATGGTGATTCATGATCTGGCCTACGCCGATCTGGTGTTCGACGACTACCGGGCGCCGAGTTTTCTCCAGACACCGGGGGCCAAGGACGTGGGGGTGGAACTTTTTTCCATGTCCAAGAGCTACAGCATGGCCGGCTGGCGGGTCGGGTTCTGCGTCGGCAACGAAGAAATGGTCCAGTCCCTGACCCGGCTCAAGAGCTACCTGGACTACGGCATCTTCCAGCCGATCCAGATCGCCGCCATCATCGCGCTCAACGGCGACCAGCAGTGTGTTGGTGACATCGTTTCGGTCTACCAATCGCGACGCGATGTCCTGATCGACGGTCTCAACCGGGTCGGCTGGCACACCGATAAGCCCAAGGGCACCATGTTTGTCTGGTCGGAAATCCCGGAACGGTTCCGCGCCATGGGTTCGGTGGAATTTTCCAAATACCTGATCGAAGAAGCCAAGGTGGCCGTGTCCCCGGGGCTCGGCTTCGGCGAATACGGCGACGATCACGTGCGCTTTGCGCTGGTGGAAAACGAAATGCGGATTCGTCAGGCGATCCGCGGCATCCGCAAGGCCTTCAGTAAAGACGTGTAACCATGATGGAAGCGAGTGCAGGGAGATGAAGGGGCAGCGCAAGGCGATAGGTATTGGTCTGATCGGTTGGGGAACGGTCGGCTGCGGCGTGATTCAGGCGCTTCGAGACAACGCCCAGGCCATTCGCGACCGCCTGGGGGTGCCGATCGAACTGCGGCGGGTGGCGGACCTGGACCTCGATACCCGGCGCCCGGTGGCCGTTGATCGAGAACTTCTCACCACCGATGCCCGGGAAATCCTCACTGCTCCCGATATCGATATTGTGATCGAACTGATCGGCGGGTTGGAACCGGCTCGGACCTTCATCGCCACCGCGCTCGCCGGCGGCAAGCACGTGGTCACCGCCAACAAGGCCCTGCTGGCCCACCATGGCAATGAATTGTTCGAACTGGCCCGAACCTCGGATCGCTCCATCGGCTTCGAAGCCGCGGTGGCCGGCGGCATTCCGCTGATCAAGTCGCTCCGGGAAGGGCTTGCGGCCAACCAGGTGGAAACCATCTTCGGCATCCTCAACGGCACCGCCAACTACATCCTCAGCCGCATGACCACCGAACCGGGCCTGTCGTTTGCCGCCGCCCTGGCCGCAGCCCAGGCCCAGGGCTACGCCGAAGCCGACCCGACCCTGGATATCGAAGGGATCGACACCGCCCACAAGCTGGCGATCGCCTGCGCCATCGCCTTCGGCGGACCGATCCAGTTCGATCGGGTGCATGTGGAAGGGATCTCCGGGATCGACCCGATC
>MNZR01000290.1 GCA_001873705.1 Syntrophobacteraceae bacterium CG2_30_61_12 | reverse complement strand
AACCCATAAAGCTGAACGAGTTGGGGAAAAAGACGTGAAGGGGTTGGGCGGTGGGCTGCACAGGAAAATGGGCAGCCCGGCGCCGCGGGTCAGACCGGCATACGGCCTTCAACCCGGCTGCTGTCGATGGCCGGCAACGCAATCTTGAATTCAGTCCCGGCCCCGTCGTGACTCACCACTTCGATGTGGCCGCCGTGTTCGGAAACCACCTTGTGGGTGATGGCGAGGCCCAGACCGGTACCGGTGTCCTTGGTGGTGAAAAAGGGGTTGAAAATCTGCTTCAGGGCATCCTCGGCAATGCCGCCGCCGGTGTCCCGAAAGGAAATCGCGACCCATCTTTCCGCCGCTCCGATCGCTGCCGCGTCGGCGCTCCCGGCTTGGACGCAGGCCGCTTCGATCAGCAGTTCGCCGCCGTCGGGCATGGCTTCCACCGCATTACGGATGAGATTGTCGAAGGCTTTGCGGAGCTGGTGCGAATCGGCCAGAATCGCCGGCAGATCGGCGGCCACCTGGAACCGGTAACGGATGTGATGCCGTTCGCATTCCGGCTCGTGCAGTTCGGCCACTTCCAGGATCAGCCGGCGCGCATCAACGGCGTTGAAAATGTATTTCGGATCGCGCGCCAGTTCCAGCAGGTCCGTCACCAGCTGATTGATTCGGTTCAGTTCACGGGGCACGGTGCGCTGAAATTTTTCCAGGAACCCGGGCCGATCGAGTTTTCGCGGCAGCAACTGAACAAAGGTCTTGATCGCCGACAATGGATTGCGGATTTCGTGCGCCATCCCGGCGGAGAGTGTGCCCAGCGCCGCCAGTCGTTCCGCTTGGCGGATCCGCGCTTCCAACCGTTTGAGTTCGGTGATCTCCTGAATATTGAAAATGGTTTCGAAAGCGCCGGTGGGCCGGCCGCGGAGTTCACTGACTCCCACCAGGAATACCCGGGGAGGCCCCTTGCCGCGAATCTCGACCTCGGTGGGGACCGGACGGCCGCCCTTGGCCAAGGCGTCTGCTACAAAATTCCGCAATTCCGGGAGCCCGGAGAGGACCCCGCGAGCTTCCAGGCCCACCGCCTGCTCCCGAGGGTGCCCCAGAATTTTTGCCGCGGCCGGATTGATGGTGGCGATGCGGCCTTCCCGATCGATCGACAAAAGGCCGTCGTGCATGGTCGTGAAAAGCCGCTGGGTATAGTCTTGAAGTCGTGTGATTTCAAACAGCTGCTGTTCCAGTTGCCGGCGCTGGGAACGGATTTCCCGGGTCATGGCCAGGAAATTGGTGGCCAGAACCTCCACTTCGTCTCCGGTCGTCACCTCAAGGTCCTGATCCAGATTGCCCTGGGCCGCTTCCACCGTAGCCGTGACCAGGCGGCCCAGTGGCCGGGTGATCCGCCGGGCCAGCGCGATCGACAACAGCACGCCCACGGCCAATGCCACCAGGCCGCTCGCCGCAATGATCAGCTGGATCTGACGAATCTGACGCAGCATCGGTTCCAGACTGAGCGCCACCCGGACCGTACCCCAGCGTTCCCTGGACTGGGGCGGATAGACCGGCACCGCGATCGCCATCGCCGCAACGCCGTTCGGGCCGACTCGGGTGGGTTCAATGCTCCGGCCGGGCGCTGCCAGCACCGTTCGGGTCAAGGGATCGGAAAGAAATTGCTGCTGCAATTCCGGATGACCGCTGTAACCGGCCACTCGACCTTCCTTGTCGTGGATGATCACGTAGGCGATGTCCGGGTCCTCGGCCACCTGTTCGGCGTTCTGGGCCAGGGTCACGTAATCGTACATGATCAGGGCTGCTTTACAGGCCGCCGCCAGGCTTTCAGCCGTTGCCAGCCCGCGCCCGATCAGCTGGGTTCTGGCGTTCCGGCTCTGGTAATAGGTGAGCAGGAACGCCAGCGTGCCCAGCAGCAGCAGGAGCAGCGTGGTGGTGAGGAAAATAAAACGGATGCTGAGTGGAATGGAGCGCTTTCGCATCCGTTGCTCCGGTGGCAGGCTACGGCCGGTCACTTCATTCTTGCAGCTATTGGTCTTCGGGGTGAACCCAATAGACTTCGGCCAGCGTACTGTAGGCAAAACCCAAGGCCCCCAATTGCACACCACGCACCAGCGGTTTATAAACCCGATCGGAAGTGAGATAAAACAGCGGGGCCAGGGGCGCCGCCGTCAGAATACGCTGCTCCAACCGGCGATACATTTCGGCGCGCGGCACCGCATCGGTCAGCTTGAGGGCCTGCCGCAGCCCGGCGTCGACTTCGGGATCTTCATAGCGCATAAAATTGGCCGCGGCACGGGAACCGAACAGGGGACCCAGCACATTGTCGGGATCAGGAATATCCGCGAACCAGACATAACGATAGACCTGCAGCGTGGGAGCCGCAAGATAGGTTTCGAACCGGCCCCAGTCGGGAATGAATTTCGGATCCACCCGCACCCCCAGGGGGGCCCAGGCTTGCTTGATGAATTCCAGTTCGGCCCGGGATTGGGCCGACTCCACCGCCGACACGATTTCAAGTGCGAGCGACTGCCCCGAAGCCAGCCCGGTCAGTTCCTGGAAGGCCGCCCGATCCGCAACGGCAGCCGCAAAACCGGCCGGCTGGGGCTGATAGCCGGGCATTCCCGGAGGCAAGATCGAGGCGGCCGGTTCGAACTGACCGCCGTACACCTGCTGGACCAGGGCCTGGCGATCGATGGCGGCGGCGAGCAGGGTTCGCACCCGAACATCCTTGAGTAGTGGATGGCGGCAGTTGAAGCCGTAGAACAGGATGCTCAAATTCGGTCGATGCAGCCATTGCAGATCCGGAAGCCCGGTCAGTTCCTCGCGCACGCTGCCGGAGACCGGCATTTCATCGAGGCGATCCGCCAGGAAATCGGCCAGCACGGCATCCGCCTTGCCGCCCGGATAGATGCGAAACACCACCTGATCAAGCTTCGCCGGCGCGGCGAAATAATCGGCGAACTTCGCCAGGTGAATGGCCTGATCCCGATCCCAGCGGACAAACCGGAACGGCCCGGAACCCACCGGCCGGCGGCTGAAAAGCCGCGGATCCTGAAGGAGCAAATCACGCGGAACGATTTTCGCCTGATACATGCCGAGGGCGGTCAAAAAGGGCGCGTAAGGTTCGCTCAGTCGAACGATGAAGGTCTTGTCATCCGCCGCTTCGAAGCCGGCGACCGTGTCCGCGCTGCCGCGGCGATAAGCTTCGGCGCCTTCCACCTTGAGCAACTGGGGCAGAATGAAGGGCTCCGGGTCGGCGCGGAACAAACGGCTGAGGGAAAACACCACGTCGGTTGCGGTCACCGGACGGCCGTCATGAAACGTCGCCGGCCGCAGCGTGAAACGATAAACGGTACCGCCGCTGTCCACACTCCAGGTCGCGGCCAGATCGGGAACCACGTACAATTCCGGGCTGAACCGGATGAGACCGCTGAAAACCTGGCTGACAATGGTCGCTCCGTAGTCGTCCTGCACATACAGCGGGTCCAGGGTGGACGGGTTGTTGAGCAGCGGGACCTGGTAGCTGCCGCCGGCGACGATCCGAGCGGCGGTCGGCCCCGGTTTCGTCGGTTGCGCTTCCCGGCCGGAATCGCAACCGCAGAGCAGGCCCAAACACCAGCAACTCCATCCGGCAACAAGCAGCACCTTCCAAGTTCCGCATCTCGACACGCTCATGGCACCGGCACTCCGTCATGCTCGGATGATTTTTCAGGGCTTTTTCCAACTCCTCCGTTTCGATTTCCACAGCTAGTCTACAATAGAAAAAGCACGACGCAAAGGGTCGTGCTTTTCAACTCACGCGCAAGCTTACGAGCGCGAGTGCTTGATCTCGGTAATGGCGGAAAAGGTCAATATCTAGATTCTCACGGACCGCCGCCGCCCCGGGCCAGCACCGGCAGCGCGTAATAAGCGACAATCGTTCCCAACACGAACAGTTGCAGCATGATCTTCTTCATGGTCTTTCCTGCTTTATGGCCTCAGACGATTCGGGCTTGCCGCCCGCTAGCGTTTCGAACTCATTCAGTCGCTTCCGCCGCTCACGGACCGCCGCCGCCCCGGGCCAGCACCGGCAGCGCGTAGTAAGCGACAATCGTTCCCATTACGAACAGTTGCAGCATGATCTTCTTCATGGTCTTTCCCTCCATCCGATCGGTTTCAGACAGTGTTGCCTATCGCGAACCGCGCCTTATACAAGTTGTCATTTCAGACGGTTAGTATGGCAACCAACGTGCCAGGGAGGGCCGCGAGCCGGTCAAGAAGCCCGCTCATTCACTGCAACCTATCGAGTTTTCTATAACTTTTATATTTCCGCGAAGCCGTGAAAGGTGTCGTTGAAGATCGATCAGGGCGGCTGAGGGTTTCGGGTCTGGTTTCTAACCTGTTGAAATAACTATTTTCTATATTCTTAATAGGGTTGCCCACTTTCCGGTGCATTGCACCTATTCATGTGCAACCGGGGGGGGCGACTCATCGGCCCGGGAAGGAACATGGGCTGGAAAATTCCCGTGTTCCAGCGGCATTATTGGTGGAATTCGGTAAGGTTTGTTCGG
>MNZR01000183.1 GCA_001873705.1 Syntrophobacteraceae bacterium CG2_30_61_12 | reverse complement strand
GTCGGCCCCTCGACTCTTGCGGATGGTGGCGGTGAGGTTCGCGTTTTTCAAAATAGCCTGAAACTCCAACACGGCGGCTTCTTCCGGCGCGGTGAAAGGGAGATCCGGGTGCGGGTTGAACGGGATCAAATTGACCTTGGCCCGAATGCCTTCGAGCAGTCGCACCAGTTGCCGGGCGCGCGCCGGGTCGTCGTTGACCCCGCGCAGCAGGATGTATTCGAAGGTGATCCGTTTCCGCGGCGGGATCGGGTAAGCACGGCAGGCCGCCAGCAACTGAGCCAGGGGATAGCTGCGGTTCACCGGCATCAGTTCCGAGCGTAGCGAGTCTTCCGGAGCATGCAGGCTGATCGCCAGGTTGACCGGGCTGACCCGACCGAGTCGTTCCATCGCCGGCACCAACCCGACCGTGGAAACGGTGATCCGGCGGTGGGAAAAAGCCGCTCCGTTCGGGTCCAACAAGATTTCCAGGGCTTTCAACACCGCGTCCAGATTGGCCAGGGGTTCGCCCATGCCCATGAACACCAGATTGGTCACCGCCCCTTTGCCGCCGCGATCGCGCTGCACCTGACACACCTGATCGACGATTTCGGCGGTGCTCAAATGGCGCTGAAAACCGAGCGAACCGGTGAGGCAAAAGCGGCAGCCGAGGGCGCAGCCGACCTGGCTCGACACGCACAGGGTCTGACGCGGCGGGTCCGGGATCAGCACCGATTCGATCCGGCGGCCGTCGCTCAGGGTGAACAGATACTTCACCGTGCCGTCTTCGGCCGCTTCGCGCGCGGTGATAGTCAGCGCGTCCAGTCGGGTGGCGTATTCCAGTTGGGTGCGAAACGACTTGCTGAGATCGCTGCATGCGTCCCACGAATCGATTCCGCGCAGATACAGGTGGCGGAACAGCTGGCGCGCCCGAAACCGGCGTTCGCCGATGCTTTCCACCCAGTCTTCCAAGTCCCGCAGCGGGTAGTCTTTGATCCAGATGCGTTCCATGGGATCAGCCTTGCCGCGCCAGGTAGAGTTCCCTGGGGCGATCCTGCAGAAAGATCCGATCGAAGGCGCGCGCGTTGGCTTCCCGATGCCACTGGTAGCCCAGTTCACTGCAAGCCTGGCAGGCCTTGCGCGGGATGTGCACGGCATGGATGTGGTAGCCTCGATCGGTCCAGGAATTGATCGCCAGGACGCCGCTGCAGTCGGGGCAAACCCGGATCTTTTCCTTCTGGTTTTCCATAATGTTATCGGTATCGTAAAAGATGGTCCGTTCGCGTTCGGCAAATTTCTTGGTGTTGCGGTTCTTTTCGATGATCCCGGGGCACTTCTTCCAGTATTCCTGGATTTCACCGCACAGGCGCTTGATGTAGTCGCCGGTGTCCCGGCTCTGGCGGATGTTTTCCGGCTGATAGTCGGGTTCCCGCACCTTGCTGTAATCGAGCCCGGCCATGGCCAGGATGATCCCGAGGTTGACGTAGGGCAGAGCGCCTTCGATGGCGTAGCCGCCTTCCAGCACGGCGATATCGGCCTGCAGCAGGGTAGTGAGTTCGGCGTAGCCCCGGGCGCTGAAGTTCATGTTGGTGATGGGATCGGTGTAATGATTGTCCTGACCGGCCGAATTGATCACCAGATCCGGCTTGAATTCCTTGAGCAGCGGCATCACCACCTGGTCCATCGCGTAGAGAAAACCTTCCTCCGAGGTCTGGGGCGGCAGCGGCACGTTGATGGTCGCGCCCATGGCGGTGGGGCCTCCCAGTTCATGACTAAATCCGGAACCGGGGTAGAGGGTGCGGCCGTCCTGATGCAGAGAAATGAACAGGGTGTCGGGATCGTGCCAGTAGATGTCCTGGGTACCGTCGCCGTGGTGACAATCGGTATCGACCACGGCGATCCGGTCGACCCCGTAGCGGGCCCGAAGGTATTCGATCATGATCGCTTCGATGTTGATGTTGCAGAAGCCGCGCGCGCCGTGCACCACCCGCATGGCGTGATGACCGGGCGGGCGCACCAGGGCAAAACCGCGTCGGACCCTGCGCGTCATGACCGCGTCGGCGATGGTCTTGGCTCCGCCGGCGCTGATCAGATGCGACTCGGTGGCGACCGCGGCGGGTTCGGGAACGCAGAAATGTACCCGTTGGATATCTTCGCTGGTGGCGATGTCGGGTTTCAGTTCCACCAGCCCGTCGATATCCAGCAGCCCTTCTTCCAGCACCTGATCTTGGGTGTAGAGCAGGCGTTCTTCCCGTTCCGGGTGAGTCGGACTGATCGCCCAGTCGTAGGCCGGGAAAAATACCAGGCCGGTCTTGGTGGCGGCGGTGAGCATGGCAGCGTCCTAAATTGGGTTGGCGACGGCGGCGGCGGCGCAGGTGGTCCCCGCCAGCAGATCGGTCACCGAACGGTAGCGATTGATGAGACCGGGTTTCACCTGCACCTTGACCCGGATGTTGCGGCCGGTGGTGGAAAAGGATCGGACCATGTTGAACTGCTGCTGCTCCAGCACCTCGATTTCCAGATCATGGGGTTCGGCGCCTTCCCGGATTGCTTTTTGCCGCAGCAGATCGACCGCCATCCGCACCGCCTGGGCGCGGGAAAAGTCGGCTTTGACCGGCTGGTAGAAATCTTCCTCCGGAGCGGTCGCGATGCCCCGCTCGGTATCGGCGAACAGCGCCAGTTCGCAGGTGGTACGCGCGAGCGCCGCGCCGATGGCGTTGGCCATCTGGCACTCGGGCACCACCCGGGCCGGGATCCCGGACAGTTCCCCCAGGCGCGCCGCGAAGAAGGGAGCGGGGCCGCCCAGTACCAGCAGTTCCCCGGGGGTGACCCGATAGCCTTCGAGCAGTTCGTGAATGGTGTAAACCGGTTTGCTGTTGATGGCATCGATCATGCGCCGGGCCGCCTGGACGATTTCCCGGCAGGCCAGATCGAAGATGACGGCGGCCGTTTGCTCCAGCGGCAAGCCGAGGGCGGCGGCCACTTCAGCGATCCCGCGCCGGGCCGCTTCGGTGTCGCCGTTGCGGTCGTGGCCAAGCACGAACAGGGCATCGGTCGGGGTCGGGGTAGCGCCGCCGTAGGCCATGGCCGGGCCCAGTCGATCCGGCCCCAGCCGCAGGGCCCCGTTCACCACCCGGACCGCGCTATCGCCTCCCAACCCGATGGACAGCGTTTCCAGCGAACGGATCAGGGTCTGGTAGGGGCCCAGTTGAATCCCCAGGGGAGCCAGCAGCGGGGAACCCTGAACCAGGATCGCCATGTCGGTGGTGGTGCCGCCGATGTCCATGACCAGGCTGGCCGCCGTGGTCGAGGCGTAGGGCACGCAGCCCATGACGCTGGCGGCCGGACCGGACAAGATGGTCTGGCCGGGATATTCCAGGGACGCTTCCAGATTCATGGTGCCGCCGTCGGCCTTGAGGATGTAGATCGGTAGATTGAGCCCATTGTCCGCGAGCGAACGCCGCACCGCCTGGAAAAACCGTTTGTGCAGCGGATAGACCGAGGCGTTGAGAAAGGCCGTGGCGATCCGCCGGGGGAAATTGAGACTGCCGGAGACCAAATGTCCCAGCACGATGTAATCGAAATGGTCCTTGAGGATTTCCCGAATCTGCAGTTCATGCTTGGGATTGCGGGTGGAAAACTTGCTCGCCACTCCGACCTGGCGGATTCCGGCCTGTTTCAACTGTCTGGCGACGGTTTCGATTTCACTCGGCTCGATCGGCTGAATTTCGCGCCCGCGGTGATCGATCGAACCGGAAACCGGGTAATAGTGCCGATCGGTTCGGAACAACTCGGGGTCGATGCCGGGGCCGCTGGAAACGATCATCCCCACCGGGGCCAGCTTGCCTTCGGCGATGGCGTTGGTGGTGAGGGTGGTGCTGAGGACGATCCGTTCCAGGTGTTCCGGAGCCACGTCGCGGAGCACGGCGTGCAGTCCGCTCTGAACGCTTTCCAGCAGATTGGCCGGTTGGGTCGGGACCTTGACCTTGCGAAGCAGTCCGGTTTCGTCCAGCAGCACCACATCCGTGTGGGTGCCGCCCACATCCAATCCGATGATCATGATCGTCCTCGCCCTGTTTCGACCCTTCGCGTTCTCTTCAACTGGCCGCAATTGCCATTTCCACGGGAATAGCGCACGCCGGTCGCGCCAAGCTCATCGGCTGACTCACCAGATTGGCGAGGATGCTAGCGAAAACCAAGAGTTCTGTCAATCGCGGCGGCCGCTTCGACCGATCCTGACCGCGCAGCCACCGTAGGTCAGGTTGCGACCAACGGGAGCTACCTGACGATCTTGCCCACGGGGCCTCTGCACGGAAGTCAGGGAGCGCCGCGCGCACCCTGACCTACGGTTGTGATGCTCGCTCTGGCGGCCAGTGGGTCGGCTGCCGCGTTCCCGTGCGACACCCGCATGGCAAGGTCGCTATGTCGAATATCCAGACAATCGCGGCGGCCGCTTCGACCGATCCTGACCGCGCAGCCACCGTAGGTCAGGTTGCGACCAACGGGAGCTACCTGACGATCTTGCCCACGGGGCCTCTGCACGGAAGTCAGGGAGCGCCGCGCGCACCCTGACCTACGGTTGTGATGCTCGCTCTGGCGGCCAGTGGGTCGGCTGCCGCGTTCCCGTGCGACACCCGCATGGCAAGGTCGCTATGTCGAATATCCAGACAATCGCGGCGGCCGCTTCGACCGATCCTGACCGCGCA
>MNZR01000368.1 GCA_001873705.1 Syntrophobacteraceae bacterium CG2_30_61_12 | reverse complement strand
CGCCTCGGCGCCGACGTAGCGGCCGGGGGTGAGCACGTGGCCGTGCTTGCGGATGTCCTCCAGCGGCGTGCTCTTGCAGAAGCCGGCGATGTCGGCGTACTCGCCTGCCTGACCGGCAGGCAGGCCCGCGTTCTGCTCGCCGCCTGCCTTGCCCTGCCTGCTGGCAGGCACGGCGGCAGGCAGGCGCCAGGCGTGATAGGTCGTGGCGATGCGAGCGATGTCGTCGTCGGTCAGCTCCTTGTGCGTTCGATCCGCCATGCGGCCGAGCTTGCGCGCGTCGATGAAGAGCACCTGGCCGCGGCGGTCGCGGAACTTGCCGTTCTTGCGGTCGCGCGCGAGGAACCATAGGCACGCCGGGATCTGCGTCGAGTAGAAGAGCTGGCCCGGCAGCGCCACCATGCAGTCCACCAGGTCGGCCTCGATCAGGGCCTTGCGGATCTCGCCCTCGCCGGACTGGTTCGACGACATCGAGCCGTTGGCGAGTACGAAGCCGGCCACGCCGGCGGGCGCGAGGTGGTGGACGATGTGCTGCACCCAGGCGAAGTTGGCGTTTCGCGCGGGCGGGGTGCCGTACTGCCAGCGCCTGTCGTCCTTCAGGCGCTCGCCGCCCCAGTCGGAAATATTGAAGGGCGGGTTGGCGAGGATGAAGTCGGCCTTGAGGTCGGGGTGGCGGTCGGCGTGGAAGGTGTCGCCGTGGGCGATCTGGCCGTCGATGCCGCGGATGGCGAGGTTCATCTTGGCGAGGCGCCAAGTGGTGTAGTTCGACTCCTGGCCGTAGATCGAGATGTCGGGTTTCGCGCTCGCCTTGGCGCCCTTCGCGGGCTTGCCGCCGTTGCCGTTGCCGTTGCCGTTCGCATGGGCGCGGATGAACTCCACCGACTGCACGAACATGCCCGATGAACCGCAGCGCGGATCGTAGACCTGGCCGCGGTAGGGATCGAGCATCTCGACCTGGAGCTTCACCAGGCAACGATGCGTGTAGAACCCGCCACTCTTCTTGCCCGCGACGCCCGCGAACTGCGCGAGGAAGTATCCGCAGACGCGACCGAGCACGTCCTTGGCGCGGGTCTCTTTGTCACCTCCGCACTACCCGCATGGATCAGACCATCTTCCATCCACGTAACCTCTTTCATGCGGTTCCCGCCCCGTCCTCGACGCAAAATTATCATGGGGGGAGGTGTCTCGGTCACATTCGTACAGAGGGCAATCAGATTGGCACAGAGGGGCCGGCACCATCGGAAATTACTCATTTAGCGGCGTTTCCAATCACATAGAATGGCTGTGAGCCTGTCGATGCGAATTGAGCACCTGGCGATGCCCCTTGCGAAGACCCGGGGGTTCTCTTATAAATCATCAGGCTCGGGGTCTCGCTAAGCCGCCGATATAATACCCACCGAGCAGCTCTTGGGTCTAGCAAAGCTGCCGTCGAGAGGACCGGGCGCGGAGGAAACAGGGGGGGTGTCTTGGCTGTAGCTTTAACGCAAAGGATTTAGTCTGCACTCAGCACTCATCGAGTCTTGTATCAGAACCGCGCGCCGCGCCCTGAAGGTCTTCGCGGCCTGCTCGCTGGGATTGGTTTGCCTGATCGCTTCCAGCCAGGCCTGGGCGGCGGCGCCGACGAAGAAAATCCTGATCCTGTTCCCATTGGAGAGCAACAGCCCCGGATTCGTCCAATTTGATCAGGCCCTTCGATCCGCTTTGAACGAATCCCAGGCCTACCGGTTCGACTTCTACGTCGAGTGCATGGATCTGCTCAGGTTCCCCGGAGAGCGCTACTTGCGTGATCTGGTCCAGATCTACCGGGAGAAGTATTCCACCCGCAATATCGACTTGATCATCGCCCCGTTGCGTCTGTCCCACGACTTTCTGGCACAATACGCCGGCGAACTCTTTCCGGGGACCCCGGTGCTGGCCATCGATTTGGACACCAGGCTGATCGATGCGCACACGTTACAGCGCTCCAGCGCGGTGGTGACCGGTAAATTTGCCATGGAAAACACCCTGGATCTCGCTTTGGGGCTCCATCCGAAGGTTCGCGAGGTGTTCGTCGTATCCGGAGCGTCCCGGGTGGATCGAGATGTGGCCACTCTGGTGCAAAACGCCTTCCGCGGTTATACCGAGCGAGTCCAATTCCATTATCTTTCCGAACTTTCCATGGAGGAAACCCTCCGCGGGGTGGCCGCGTTGCCCGCGCACTCCATCATCTATTACGTGTCGTTTTTCCAGGACGCCGACGGCCAGGCGTTCCTTCCCAACCAGGCGGTGGCGATGATTTCCGCCACGGCGAGCGTGCCCGTCTACGGGTTATCCGAAAGCTACATCGGGGCGGGAGCGGTAGGCGGAAGGGTATACAGCTACGTAAGACTCGGCGCTAAGACCGCGCAAGCGGCGTTGGGCATTTTGTCCGGGGAAGCAAACGGCGCCGTCGGACCCCTGGAAGAACCAGCCGATCAGGTTATCTTCGACTGGCACCAGTTCAAGCGCTGGGGCATCAGGGAAGCAGATCTTCCGGCCGGCAGCATGGTCCGTTACCGGGACTTTTCCCCGTGGCAAGCTTATCGCTTCCAGATCCTCGGGATTGCGTCGGTCCTGATCCTCCAAACCCTGATCATCGGGGCCCTGGTCTTCAACCTGAAAAAGCGACGCCAGGCGGAAGCCGAGGCCCACCGGCGGATGACGGAATTGGCCCACGTCACGCGAGTGGCCACCATCGGGGAACTGGCCGCATCTTTAGCCCATGAAATCAACCAGCCGCTTACCGCCATCCTTTCCAACGCCCAGGCCGCCCAGCGCTTCCTTTCGTCAAGCGCGCCGGACCTCGATGAGATCCGTCAGATTCTGGACGATATCGTGAGAGACGACGACCGGGTCAGCGAAGTGATTCGCCGCATGCGTGCCCTCCTGAAGAAACAGACGGACTCTTACGAATCATTTGATCTCGACCAGGCGGTCAGGGAATGTATCACCCTGGTCCACGACTCCGCTCCACTCGATGGACTGTCGATCAGAGCCGATCTGAACACCAATCTGCCGGTCGTGCGGGCAGACCGCGTGCAACTCCAGCAGGTGCTCTTCAACTTGATGGTGAATGCGGTCGCCGCGATGAGTGAGGCCCCCGGCACGGCCCGGAAAATGTTGATCACCACGGCGATGGAAGACCCCCGGACGGTGAAGGTCTCGGTGACGGACTCCGGTACCGGCATCGACGAACTCCAGGTGGATCGCCTGTTCGAACCCTTCTACACGACCAAACCCAGCGGGATGGGGATGGGGCTTGCCATCAGCCAAACCATCGTCAAGGCTCATGGGGGTAAGATGGGGGCACTGAACCATCCGGAGGGGGGCGCCACCTTTTATTTCACACTGCCGATCGTCCGTGAGGGGCGGCCATGACCGCGGCGCCACCGATGATCTACGTGATCGATGACGATCCCTCGGTGGGCAAAGCCCTGGAGCGGCTGATGCGATCCGCGGGCCATCAGGTGCGGACCTTCAGCTCCGCCATCGATTTCGTCCGGTGCAAAGATCTGGAAGCACCGGCCTGCCTGGTCCTCGATGTGAGCATGCCCGATTTGAACGGTCTCGAATTGCAGGAATACCTGGCCGACCGCGAGATTTCCCCTCCCATCGTGTTCATTACCGGCCACGGCACGGTTCCCATGAGCGTCAAAGCCATGAAGGCCGGGGCCCTGGACTTTCTCGAAAAGCCTTTCCACGACGCTGACCTGCTCAATGCCATTGCCCACGCCATCGCAACCGACCGGCTGACGCGAAATAAGCACCAACAGTTGAAAAAACTGCAACAACGCATGGAAACGCTCACGGCCCGAGAACGCCAGGTCTTCCATTTGGTGGTCACGGGGTTGCCCAATAAGCAGATCGCTGTTCAGCTGGGAACCGCCGAAAAGACCATTAAGGTCCATCGGGCTCGCGTCATGACCAAAATGGGTGCGCAATCCCTGGCGGACCTGGTTCGCTTCGCCGACCAACTGAGCACCCATTCCCCGCCTCGGGATGACCCCTGAGCATAAGACCAAGGTCCAATATACTTGCTGACTCAGGTGCTTTACGATCGGTCCACACCGGCACTAGCTTCTCCAACCACTCCCTTGTTCCCCCGGTGATGGGGTGGTGAAGAGCAGGCTCCAGCCAACAGCAGAAACCCTCTCCACAAGAGGAGCCGCGGCGTTGCCCGAGAAATCCTGGACCGTATTCGTGGTGGACGACGACGAGTCGGTACGAAGGTCCCTGAAGCGACTGCTCCGTGCTCATGGCTACCAGGTGCGGACCTTTGCATCCGCCGAGGATCTCCTGCGCTCCGACGGGTTGCGGACAACCGGCTGCATCCTTCTGGACATCCGCCTCCCGGGCTTGTCGGGCCTGGAACTTTACGACAAGCTGGCGGCATCCGGGGCCAAGCATCCGGTGATTTTCATGACCGCCCACGACAACCCGCAATGGCAGGAACGGGCGGCGAAGATGAACGCGGTGGCCTACCTGCGCAAACCCTTCGATCAGCAATCGCTGTTGGATGCGATTCACCTGGTA
>MNZR01000111.1:4912-6634 GCA_001873705.1 Syntrophobacteraceae bacterium CG2_30_61_12 | reverse complement strand
CCCAGTTGGCTCGCCCGGATGGCCCCAGCGAGCCCGCCGGGACCACCCCCGACGATCACCACATCATGGGTTTCCATGTTGCCCTCCGCCTTCCTTGCCGACTGCCCCCGGATATGCACGATGACATCGTTTGATGGCGGAGATTCATTTGTCAATAGCTTTTACCTGGGCTGCCGGCGAAGAAATTGGGTGAAAAATGCGCTTCGGTGGGCGACAATGCCTATTATGATGATAGACTTCGTCGCCGGTGGGCGGGCGGGCTGCTCCTGGCTGCGGGACCCCAAGGGCTCAAAACGGTTCCATGGCCACCGGCGGATGGTGAAATGACGGCACCGACAGGAGTTCAGACGATGACTAGACACTCGATAATGAGGGCGGCGCGGCGGCTGACCCGGTGGGGGCTGTGGGGGCTGCTGCTGGTTCTGATGGCGGCGGTTCCGGCGGTTTCGTTCGCCCAGGAGCACGAGCATACGGCCCAGCAGCAAAACGAGGTGTCCTCGTCTGATGGGGAATCCGCGCGGGAGATCTGGACCTGTTCCATGCATCCCCAGATCCGCCTGCCCAATCCGGGCAAATGCCCCATCTGCGGAATGGATTTGATCCCGCTCAAACAGGAGGGCGGTGCCGGGGCCGGGGCGGCTCGATCGATGCGCGAAGTCACGCTCTCACCCTACGCTGAAAAACTGGCCGCAATCCAGGTGCAGCCGGTGATCCGCAAATTTGTTGAAACTTCGGTGCGGATGGTTGGCAAGGTGACCTACGACGAAACCCGGGTCGCCACCATCACGGCCTGGGTGCCGGGACGGCTGGATAAGATGTACGTGGACTTCACCGGGGTCCGGGTGAAGCAGGGCGATCCCATGGTTTACCTCTACAGCCCGGAACTGATCACCGCCCAGCAGGAATTGCTGCAGGCGATCCGTACCAGCGGCAACCTTGGCCAAAGCGGACTCGACAGCATCAAGGACAGCGCCCGCGCCACCGTCAACGCGTCCCGGGAAAAGCTGCGGCTCTGGGGCCTCGATAACGCTCAGATCGAAGCCGTGGTGAAACGCGGCCGCCCCACCGATCACATGACCATCATGGCCCCGATCAGCGGCGTGGTCATTCGCAAGGAGGGGCTGGAGGGAGCCTACGTGAAAACCGGCAGCCTGATCTACACCATCGCCGATCTCAGCCAGGTGTGGGTGAAGCTGGACGCCTACGAATCGGATCTGGCCTGGGTTCGGCAAGGTCAGCCGGTCGAGTTCCAAACCGAAGCCTATCCGGCGGAAGTCTTCACCGGAACGGTGGCCTTCATCGATCCGTTCCTCGATCCCAAGACCCGAACGGTCAAGGTGCGCCTGAACGCGCCCAACCCCGCCGGCAAACTGAAGCCGGAACTGTTCGTGCGAGCGGTATTGAAAACGACGCTCAGCGCCGACGGCACTCCGCTCGCCCAAGCGGACGCCGGCCACACCCCGCCCCTGGTGATTCCCGCCGGCGCTCCGCTGATCACCGGGAAACGGGCCGTGGTCTATGTGTCGGTACCTGACCGCCCGGGCGTCTATGAAGGCCGCGAAATCGTCCTGGGTCCGCGGGCCGGAAACTACTACCTGGTCGTCCGCGGGCTCGAAGCAGGGGAACAGGTCGTGACCCGCGGCAACTTCAAGCTTGACAGTGCCATCCAGATCCTCGCCAAACCCAGCATGATGACCCCGGAAGGCGGTGGTGGTGGTGGCG
>MNZR01000111.1:2129-4884 GCA_001873705.1 Syntrophobacteraceae bacterium CG2_30_61_12 | reverse complement strand
GCCGCAAGCCGGCGCCGCGCCGACCCGAGGGCTGGAAGCGCCGGCCGCGTTCAAGCAGCAACTGCGACAAGTGGTTTCCGCTTACAACCAGATGGCGGAACCGGTTCAAACCGAGGACCTGAACCGGGCCCGAAGCGCATTCGCCGCGTTGCAAAAAGCACTTCAAGCGGTGGACATGAAGCTGGTGACCGATCACCCCCACATGGTATGGATGGAACTGGCCATGTTGCTCGAAAACGATGCCGTGATCGGGCATGGCGCGACCAGCCCGAAGGCCGCCGCCCTGACCTTTCGCGACACCACGCTACACATCGAACGCTTGCAACAGCAGTTCGCCCTGGATCACGGCGCCCACGCCGGGCAGCCCGCGGCATCCGCTTCGAAAACCCCGGTCCCGGAAGCGCTCCGCCGTGAAGTCGGGCGCCTCCTCGACGCTTACCTGGTGGCCCAAAACGCGCTCGCCGAAGACCGCTTCGAACCGGCTCGCAACAGCATGCAAGGGCTGCGCGGCGCCATCCGGGCGATCAACCTCGAGGGCCTCGACGCCGCGGCCCGCGGCAAGTGGCAACCCTTCTTGAACGACCTGGAGCAGGCCCTGGCCCAACTGGACGCCTCCGAAAACCTCGATCTGCTGCGCCGCTGCTTCGCGCCGCTGTCGGAAGCCATGGCCATGGTGGTGGAAACCTTCGGCGTGCAGCCGCAAACCACCGTCTACCAACTACGCTGCCCGATGATTTTCGACGGCAAGGGCGCCACCTGGTTGCAGCTCAGCACCGAAATCCACAATCCCTACTACGGGAATGCCATGCCGGGCTGCGGCGAGGTGCTCCGCACCATCGCATCGAGCGACGGGGCGGCGCACAAGGAGCACCCGCATGACTGAGCACCCGATACAACCGGAACCGACCGAACGCTCCCTCATCGCCGGGATCATCCGCTTCTGCCTCGATACCAAGATCGTGGTGTTCCTGATGATTTTGTTCTTTGTGGGCTGGGGCATCATGGTGGCGCCGTTCGACTGGAAGGTCGGCGGTCTGCCCCGGGACCCGGTGCCGGTGGACGCCATTCCGGACATCGGTGAAAACCAGCAGATCGTGTTCACCGAATGGATGGGCCGCTCGCCCCAGGACGTGGAAGACCAAATCACCTACCCGCTAACCGTGTCGCTACTGGGCATTCCCGGGGTGAAAACCATCCGCGGCTACTCGTTCTTCGGGTTTTCCAGCATCTACATCATCTTCAAGGAACAGGTCGAATTCTACTGGTCGCGCTCGCGGGTGCTGGAAAAGCTCAACAGCCTCCCGGCCGGCACCCTCCCGAGCGGGGTCCGACCGACCCTGGGGCCCGACGCCACCGCGCTTGGTCAGATCTTCTGGTACACCCTGGAAGGCCAGGACCCGCAAGGGCGTCCCACCGGCGGTTGGGACCTGAATGAACTGCGCACGGTCCAGGACTGGACCGTACGCTACTCCCTGCTGGCCGCCGAAGGGGTTGCCGAAGTCGCGTCAATCGGCGGTTTTGTCCAGGAATACCAGATCGATGTGGACCCGGACGCGATGCGTGCCTACGGCGTGGATCTGGGTCAAATCTTCGGTGCGGTGAAGACGTCCAACCTGGACGTGGGCGCCCGCACCATCGAAATCAACCGTGTCGAATACGTCATCCGCGGGCTGGGTTTCATCAAGGACCTCAAAGACATCGAGGAAACCGTCATCGCCCAGCGCGACAACGTACCGGTTCGGATCAAGGACGTGGCTAAGGTGAGGCTGGGCCCGGCCCTGCGCCGCGGTGCCTTGGACAAGGAAGGCGCCGAGGTGGTGGGTGGTGTCGCGGTGGTCCGCTACGGCGACAACCCGCTGGCGGCGATCAAGAGCGTCAAGAAAAAGATCGCCGAAATCGCTCCGGGACTGCCGAAAAAGGTGCTGCCCGACGGCACCGTGAGCCAGGTGACCGTGGTGCCGTTCTACGACCGCACCCGCTTGATCTATGAAACCCTGGGCACCCTGAACTCGGCCCTGACCGAGGAAATCCTCGTCACCATCATCGTCATTCTGGCCACGGTAGCCCATCTTCGGAGTTCGATGCTGATTTCCGGACTGCTGCCCCTGGCGGTGCTCATGTGTTTTATCGCCATGAAGCTGTTCCACGTGGACGCCAACATCGTGGCGCTGTCCGGGATCGCCATCGCCATCGGCACCATGGTGGACATGGGCATCGTGATCTGCGAGAGCATCCTCAAGCGTCTGGACGAAGCGGCCCCGGAAGACAATCGTCGGGACCTCATCTTCCGGGCTTCGCACGAAGTGGGCAGTGCCGTGCTCACCGCCGTTTCCACCACCGTGGTGAGCTTTCTGCCGGTGTTCACCATGATCGGAGCGGAAGGGAAGCTGTTCAAGCCGCTCGCCTTCACCAAGACCTTCGCGCTGATCGCCTCGGTGGTGGTGGCCCTCACCATTATTCCACCGCTGGCGCACCTGCTGTTCACCTCGAAACGAGCGCCCCGGAACCGGTCGGTCATCTTGCGAAGCGTCCTCTATTTCGCGCTGGTGGCGTTCGGGGTCGTATTGATGTTTCGGACCACCTGGTGGATGGGCGCCATCGTCACCGCCATCGGGCTCTACCACCTGGTCGAGCGGTGGATCCCGGCGGCGGCCTTGAAATGGATTTCGCACTTCACCAACATCGCCATCATCGCCCTGGTGGGTTTCGTCCTCACCGACCATTGGATGCCGCTCGGCCCGGGGCAAGGCATGAT
>MNZR01000111.1:0-2105 GCA_001873705.1 Syntrophobacteraceae bacterium CG2_30_61_12 | reverse complement strand
GGGTTCATCGGCTACTTTCGAGTGTTCCTGTTCTTCTACCCATGGATACTGCGCTGGTGCCTGCGTCACAAGCTCCTGTTTCTCAGCGCGCCGCTCACGATGATCTTCCTCGGCGCCATGATCTGGCTGGGATTCGACACCTTCTTCGGGTGGCTGCCGCAAAATTGGCGGCAGAGCACCGTGGTGGCTTCGGTCCGGCACCGGTTTCCCGGACTGGGCAAGGAATTCATGCCGCCGCTCGATGAAGGGTCGTACCTGTTCATGCCCACCACCATGCCCCACGCTTCCATTGGCGAAGCCCTCGAGGTGTTGTCGAAACAGGACATGGGGATCAAGACCGTGCCGGAAATCGATTCGGTGGTCGGGAAACTGGGCCGGGTGGATTCCCCCCTGGACCCGGCGCCCATTTCCATGTTCGAGACGGTGATCAATTACCAACCGGAATTTCTAGTGGATCGCGACGGCAACCGCTTGGAGTTCCGCTTCGATGACACGGTCGACGATCACTTCCGAACCGAGGAGGGAGTGCCGGTCGCGGCCCCGGACGGCCGGCCCTACAAGGTGCGCGGCCGCTTTGAACGCGACGCCGACGGTCGACTCATCGCCGATTCGGACGGCATCCCGTTTCGGCTCTGGCGCCCGCCCCTGGACCCGGCCCTGAACGAAGGCCGCGACCCCTGGCCCGGGATCCGTAACCCGGACGATATCTGGAAGGAAATCCTCAAGGCCGCGGAACTGCCCGGCACCACCTCCGCGCCCAAGCTGCAACCGATCGCCGCCCGGCTCGTCATGCTGCAGAGCGGGATGCGGGCGCCCATGGGGATCAAGGTGAAGGGCCCGACCTTGCAGGCGATTGAAAAGGTGGGGTTCGAACTGGAACAATACCTCAAACAGGTCCCCTCCATCGAACCGGCCACGGTGATCGCCGACCGGATCGTCGGCAAACCCTACCTCGAGGTTGAAATCGACCGCCAGGCCATCGCCCGCTACGGGATTCAGATTCAGAAGATGCAGGAAGTGATCGAAGTGGCGATCGGCGGCAAGCAGATCACCACCACCGTCGAAGGGCGCGAACGCTATCCGGTGCGCGTGCGCTATCTGCGCGAACTGAGGGATTCCATGGAAGCGCTCGAAAAAATCCTGATCCCGGCCGCGGACGGCTCCCAGATCCCCCTGATCCAACTCGCCGATATCCGCTACGTGCGCGGGCCCCAGGCGATCAAGAGCGAAGACACATTCCTGGTGGGCTACGTGATCTTTGATAAGAAACCCGGGTTCGCCGAAGTGGATGTGGTGGAACAGGCCCAGGCGTTCCTGAACCAGAAACGCGACAGCGGCGAATGGCAACTCCCGGCCGGGGTGAGCACCACCTTCGCCGGCAACTACGAAAACCAGATCCGGGCGCAAAAGAAGCTGGCCGTGGTGCTGCCGCTGGCGCTCTTCATCATCTTCATGATCCTTTATCTCCAGTTCCGTGCCGCCACCACCACCCTGTTCGTCTTTTCCGGGATTCTGGTGGCCTGGGCCGGGGGCTTCATCATGATCTGGTGTTACGGCCAGCCCTGGTTCTTTAATTTCCAGGTGTTCGGCACCTCCATGCGGGACCTCTTCCAGATGCACCCGGTCAATCTCAGCGTCGCCATCTGGGTGGGATTCCTGGCCCTGTTCGGGATCGCCTCGGACGACGGCGTGCTGATTGCGACCTTCATCGACGAAAGCTTCGCCAATCGCCGGCCGACCAGCCTCGACGAAATCCGCCAGGCCACCCTGGTCGGGGCCCGGCGCCGGATCCGCGCGGCCCTGATGACTTCGGCCACCACCATCCTGGCCCTGATCCCGGTACTCACCTCCACCGGGCGCGGCGCCGACATCATGGTGCCCATGGCGATTCCCTCCTTCGGCGGGATGCTGCTCGCCCTGGTGACCGTGTTCGTGGTGCCGGTCCTGTACTGCGCCCGGGAAGAACTGAAATTCAAGTTCAGGCGCAAACCGGAGTCGGCGTGAAAACCCATTTCCTAACCGAGCCGGGCCAAAAAGCTTGCCGGCCGCGACCCCTGTTACCGCCGGCCGGGGTGCCCCGGCCGGCGGTCGCTATCCCTGGCTTT
>MNZR01000032.1 GCA_001873705.1 Syntrophobacteraceae bacterium CG2_30_61_12 | reverse complement strand
CGCCCGGCAGCCAGGCTCGTGGAATTGAATGGGCTTGGAATAAGGGGCTTTTCTCGGTGTTCTCGGTGCCTCCGTGGTGAGAGCTTTTCGCACTGGCCGAAGCGATGATCATGACCTGCCATTGGAACTGCTATTGGTGTTTTGCTTGATCAATCGAACCTCGGCGGAGGAGGACTCCATGGAAACAGAAAATTCTCTTTTCGGCAAGACCGCCATTGTCACCGGCGCCAGTTCCGGCATCGGCCGGGCCACGGCTGTTACCCTGGCCGGGGCCGGGGCGGCCGTGGTGATCCAGGCCCGGCGCCGGGAGCGCCTGGAGCAGGTGGCGGCGGAAATCAGCGTCGACGGGGGCAAGGTCCTTGCCGTCGCGGGAGATGCCGGAGTGCCGGCGGATGTCGATTTGCTGCTGGAGCGCACCCTGGCCTGGACGGCCGGCGGTGGTAAGTGCGACATTGTGGTGGTCAATGCGGGGCGTGGATTGGCGGGCGGCGTTCTGGGCAGCGATCCATCCCAGTGGCAAGATCTCTACCAGGTCAATGTGATCGGCGCCGCCTGTCTGATGCGGCGAGCGGGGCAGGTCATGGTGAAGCGCAAGAGCGGCGACATCGTGGTCATCGGTTCGGTGGTGGGGCGCAATATTTCACCCTTCAGTGGCTTCTACGGATCCAGCAAATTTGCCGTCGGGGCATTGGCCGAGGCCCTTCGCCGGGAGGTCTGTGGCCATGGGGTACGCGTGTCACTGGTGATGCCGGGGGTTGTGGTGAGTGGGTTTCAGGCCGTGGCCGGCTACACCGAGGAAAACTTCGGCACGGCAGTCGCCCAGTTTGGCCAATTGCTTGAACCCCAAGCCATCGCGGATGGGATTCAGTGGCTCCTGACCCTGCCGCCTCACGTCAACGTGAGCGAGATCATGATCCGCCCAACCGGCCAGCCGGCCCCATGAATTCATGCGAGTTCGCGACCGGCACCCAAGAGGGATACCTTCCGCCGGATCACTCACGCCCTCAGCCGGCGCAGGTCGCCGACCCGAATGGTGATTTTCTGGGTGTCCAAATACTCCAACAGGGGGATGGCGTATTTCCGACTGGTTTGGGTGAACTCCTTGAATTGGGGCGCGCTGATTTCGCCGTGTTCCTCGAGAAAGGCGGTGAGACGCTGTTTGAGACCGGTGATGGCCTGTTGGTGGAAATAGAGGTCCTCCTTGACCTTAACCAGGATGTTTTGGCTCAGCATCCATTCGAGCACGTCCTGATGCTGGCGGTCGCTGCCCGGTAGCCCTTTCACCACATCGCGAAAGAACGGCGGCTGCAGGTCCGCCTGCCGGTAAATCCGGTCGGTACGTTCGCGAATGGTCTGCTCGTCGCCGGTGAGGTCCACCTTGTGGCTGACCAGTCGGACCCATTCCTTTTCCAGTACCAGGACTTCATCCTGGGCTAGGAGGCGCAGCACGGTGTTGTAGAGCTTCACATCGACCGCCCGGGGCAATTGCGCGGCCAGTTCTTCCTTGGGCATGCCGGCTTTGAGCGGGAATTTTTCGTGGTGCGCGGCGAGCGCTTCCCGCACCGCCTGCTGCAGTTCGATCAGGACCGAGGGCGCCAGAAACTTGCGGTTTTCCTTGTCGTAGAGGAGCATCTGGCGCCGGCTCACCAGTTGGTTGAGGGTGACCGTGAACGATTTGTCCATGATGTTGGCGCGAATACGCAGTTCATCCTCGGACACGCCGAGCCACCCCGCGTCTTCCACGTGCCACAGGAGGATCGCCGCGGTGTCGCCGTCGACCAGGACCTTGAGGGTTTCAGCCGCTTTCTTCTTGTCCTGCCCCTTGTGCTTGCGCGGCAGCGGATGGAGTACCTCGCCGCCACCGATGGTCCGCACCGGGGAATAGGAACGCAGCACGAAGCGATCGCCGCGCAGCACCGCCAGCGGCTGATCGAGCCGGACCTGCGCAAAGGCGGTGGCGCCTGGAGCCAGTTCGTCGGTATCCAGCAGTACCAAGGTGGCCAGGTTTTCGGTGGTGCCGGTATGGAACCGAACCTTGGTCCTGGATTTCAGCGGGCGCGCGGCACTTTTCAATAAATCCAGCGTGACATCGAGCATATGGCTCGGCAGCAGGGAGCCGGGCCCGGCCACCACGTGGCCACGTTGAATCGAGGCCCGTTCAACGCCCTGGAGATTGATCGCGGTCCGCTGCCCGGGCAGCACCACTTCAACTTCCTGGTTGTGGACCTGGAGGCCCCGGACCTTGGTCTTGCGTTCGATGGGATAAATGGTGACCGCATCCCCGACGCGCAACTGACCGGAACTGCTGGTGCCGGTCACCACGGTTCCGAACCCGCGCATGCTGAACACCCGATCGATGGACAGGCGAAACGGTCCGGCGGCATTGCGCTCATCCACCTGACCAACGAGTCGGGCGAGGGCCAGACGAAGGTCCTCGATCCCTTCTCCGCTGACCGACGACACGGGCAGAATCGGGGCCCCGTCCAGAAAGGTCCCCTTCAGAAAACCCCGAACATCTTCGGTAACCATTTCGATCCAATCGGGATCGTCCACCATATCGATCTTGGTGAGCACCACCAAACCCTTCTTGACCCGAAGCAGTTCGCAGATTTCCATGTGTTCGCGGGTCTGGGGCATGACCCCTTCGTCGGCCGCGATCACCAGCGCCACCAGATCGATCCCGGTGGCCCCGGCCACCATGTGCTTTACGAACCGCTCGTGACCCGGCACGTCGACGATACCGAGGCGGTCGCCGCCCGCCAGATCGAGATGAGCGAAGCCCAGTTCGATGGTGATCCCTCGCGCCTTTTCTTCCTTGAGTCGATCCGTATCAATCCCGGTGAGCGCCCGGATCAGCGAGGTCTTACCGTGGTCGATATGGCCCGCGGTGCCTAAAACCACCTGTTTCATGATCATGCCTCAAAAAATGGAAAATCGAAAGTTGAAGAGCAAATATCGAATATCGAACCGTGGAAGTGGTGATGATCCGTTGAGCTTTTGTTCGATGTCGCGCGGTTTGAAACCCATCATGATCTCGGCATTCCCTGAGCGAACGGCGGGTTCGTGTTCTTTCTTCCGCGGTGTATTCATGGCAGGGCACACTTTGCCGGACCATATTGCCACAGCGCTCGCGCTGATGCAATCGCCACCCGGACGCCGGGTGCAATCCAAGGGGTTTGGGCTCGTAGTGGCGCCGTCAGGCGCTGACGGCGCATCCGAAAGCTCGGGCAATGGCACTCCGGAAAGCGCCGACCGCCCTGACGGGACGCACCACGAACCAAGACGCCCTGACGGGACGCGCTACGAACCAAGACGCCCTGACGGGACGCACTACGAACGCATCCGGCTCAAGGCATCAGCCGCGGCGCGAATGCATCACTATCCCTGAAACGGTGGGTGCGGTCAGGGCCGGTTCACGGTGCCGTCACCGGTTGCCGGGGCGGCGGTTCGGCGCCGCGGCCTTCGGCCATGCCCCGGGGCACGTCGACCAGGGCCAGCAGGCCTCCACCGACGGTGAAAAATAGGATCAAGGCCAAGATACCGAGCCGACTTTCCCCCATCCAGTGGCTGATCAGACCGAACAGGAGCGGTCCGAAGATCCCGGAAAACTTTTCCCCGGTGCTGAAGAAGCCGAAGAACTCGGCGGACTTCCGCTTCGGCACCAGAACACCGAACAGCGATCGGCTGAGCGCCTGGCTGCCGCCCTGCACCGTTCCCACCAGCAGGGCCAGCAGATAGAAGTGCCAAGCCGTGCGCATGAAATAACCGGCGCAGCAGATCAAGGCATAACCCCCAAGGGCCACGAGGATCGACCGCTTGGTCCCGATCCGTGCGGCCAGACCGCCGAACAGCAAGGCACAGGGAATGCCCACGAACTGAGTGATGACCAGGGCGAAGGTCATATCGGTAACGCCGATCCCGAGCTCCGAACCGTACGCGGTCGCCATCTTGATGATGGTGCCGATGCCGTCGTTATAGATCCAGAAGGCCAACAGAAACAGCGTGAGCTGCCGGTAGCGACGCACTTCGGCCAGGGTTTCGCGCAAGCGCGCGAACCCGGCCCGAACCGGGGAAAGTCCGGAGAGGCGCGAAACCACGCCAGGAGGTTCCGGCACCCGGCGAAAAAAGGGGATGGAAAAGAGCGCCCACCACAGGGCGACGCTGAGAAAACTGGCCTTGATGGCGATCACCTGATCGGTCAGGCCGAACCAGGCAGGCCTCAACACCCAGAGCAGATTCAGCACCAGCAGCAGGCCGCCGCCGACGTAGCCAAGCGCGTAACCACGGGTGGAAACCCGGTCCATATCCCCATCTCGAGCGATGTGCGGGAGCAGGGATTCATAAAACACATTGGCGCCCGCGAACCCGATGTTGCCGAGGATAAACAACAATGCAGCCCAGCGCCAGGTGTCCGCTCCGATGCTGACGAAAGCGGCGGTCGCCGCGATCCCGAGGCCGGCGAAGGCGGCCACGTAACGTTTCTTACCGCCGGTGTGATCGGCGATTGCCCCCAGTACCGGCGCCGCCAGGGCCACGATCAGCAGACCGGCGGCGACCGTGTAGCCCCACCAGGCGGTGGCTT
>MNZR01000071.1 GCA_001873705.1 Syntrophobacteraceae bacterium CG2_30_61_12 | reverse complement strand
ACCTACACGGCTCCCGTTGGTCGCAACCTGACCTACGCGGCTGCCACGGCTGCCACGGAGCCGGATCAACGTGCTGCCCGGGATCTGTCAGGTAACTCCCGTTGGTCGCAACCTGACCTACACGGCTCCCGTTGGTCGCAACCTGACCTACACGGCTCCCGTTGGTCGCAACCTGACCTACGCGGCTGCCACGGCTGCCACGGAGCCGGATCAACGTGCTGCCCGGGACCTGTCAGGTAACTCCCGTTGGTCGCAACCTGACCTACACGGCTCCCGTTGGTCGCAACCTGACCTACACGGCTGCCACGGGACCGGTCAGGGGCTGTTCAGCCGAGCGGCACGGCTTGCCCCTGCGACCTATAGGTCTCATGGGACCCATGTTCTTTCTTCTTTCTTCACTCGAGCGGCCGCACCTTGACCACCACCAGGGTGCGGTCGTCCTGGGGGCGGGTGCCCAGGGTGAAACGGTCGAGTTCGGAGAACACCGCGTCGACGATTTCCGCCGCCGATTTATGGGAGTGGCGCCGCACCATGTCCCTGAACCGGGCCTTGCCGAACATGGCGCCTTGGATGTCGCGCGCTTCCCAGATCCCATCGGTGGCGAGCAGCAGGATCGCGTCGGCGGGCACCGGAGTCAGGACGTTTTCTTCATAGACCGCCTCGCCGTCCAGCCCCAGCACGGTGCCTTCGCCCATCAGTTCGATGAACTCGTCCTGGTCCGGCCGATAGACGAGCGCCGGATCGAGGCCGGCCCGCACCCAACGGATCAGGCGGTTGCCCGCACCGATACAGAGGTAGAACAGGGCCATGAACCGGCCGCTTTCCAGCACATCGAGGCTGAGATGGCGATTGAGGGAAGTGACCACCTCCGCCAGGGTGCCCGGCTGGGACGCCCGCATGCGCAAAAAGGCCCGGGCTGAACTCATGAGCAGGGCAGCGTCGATCCCGTGGCCGATCACATCCCCCACCACCAGGCTGAAGCGGTGATTGGGAAATTCCGGCCCATACAGGTAATCGAAATAATCCCCGCCGATTTCGTCACAGGGCACGCTGCGTCCGCATATATCAAGCCCCTCCAGCGGCGGCGCGGCCCGGGGCAGGAGCCCCTTTTGCACTTCGGAAGCCAGCAACAGGGCCTTCTTGTGGACGCTCATATCGGTCATGAAGGCCATGTGCCCCTGGACCACCCCATCGGCGTCGCGGAGCGTGTTGCCATGGATCAGAATGGGCAGCGTGCGCCCATCCCTGGTGACCAGGGCCGACTCGAGTTCCCGCTCATCCTGGGCCAGGATCCGATCGCGATTGTGAATGAAGAAATCCTGGTAGGCGGAATCCATGAATTCGATCGGCCGGCGGCCGATGATTTCCTCGCGCTCGTATCCCAAGAGCCGGCAGTAGGCCGGGTTGCAGTCCTGGATGACCAGGTCCTGATCCATCATCAGAAAACCCTGACTGGTGGTTTCCAAGATGCGCCGGAACCGGGCTTCGCTTTCCCGCAGCTTGGTTCTCTGGCGACGAATCTTTTTCCGGGCCGCGAGCGCTTCTTCCAGCACCTTGTGATGGAGCGCGGCGTGGAGTTCCTTGATGTCTTCCAACCGGCGGCGGGCCCGTTCCGACCGGTACAGACGGGTGCGCAAGAGATTGATCCGGCACCGGAGCCCGTCCATCCCATCCAGGCCGCAGAGGACTTCGCCGTCCTGCCCGGCCACTTGGTCCGGCCCCGGAGCCGCGGCAGCGGCGGCCGGAGCGCGCTCTTCCCCTTCTTCCCCAACCAGCAGGGCCACCAGGGTCGCGTTGTGAAACTCGCTTGGTTCTCCGCGCACGAGCGGGCCGATTTCCCCATTGCCGTAAAAGCCCAGCAGCGGCAGCCGGGCCGGCAGGCGCGCCGCCAGGCTCCGCGATTCCTCACCGATCCGGGTGCCCAGCGCTTCCTTGCGTAAAAAACAGGAAAAAACCAGACCGAAATCCGGATTGAAGCCGGCCGCCTGGTCTCCCAGTGCCTCAGCGGCCCGGCGCGTATCGTCCAGAATGAAACGGCGGCTCGCTTCGGTAAGTTGCACCCGAGCCCCCACCGGAATCGCCGCCGTGAAGGTGACGGTGCGTAGATCCAGATCGTAAGCCACCGGTCCCCGCATCACCACCCGCTCGCCGCTCTCGTTCGCCACCGCCAGCGGAAAATTGGTCGCCGGCCGGGGGTGTTGACCCAAGTAATGGTAATAAAAATCGAGCGCCTTCAGTTCGCCGATTTGGGCCACCGTTGGTCCGTTGGCGGCAGTGATCCGGGCGCGCGGGCCGATCGGGCGCCAGCTGTTGGCAAGCTCGGCGAGGATTCGGACAGGACCGGTAAAAATCAGCACCACCAGTGCATCTTTCAGGACTTCCCGACCGCAAAACTGGAGCGTCGGCTGGAACGACTCCTCAAGGCGAGCGGCGCAACCGCCGAACAGCGGGCAGTCGCTCGGCAGGGCCTGATTGAGGAAGCCCAAGACGGTATCGAAGGGCTGCCGGAGGCCGTCGGCAAGCGCCAGACAGAGTTTGGCGGTTCCGGCGCCGGGGTTGATTGCGGGATTCGCTCCAGGGACCCCACCGGCCATGGCCAAAGCGGCCGTTACCGCGGCCCGGGGGTCGGTGGAGAGGCCGCCACCGAAGCCGGCCCGGATCCGGATCCGATCGGAAGCCAGCAGCAGGAGGGCGATGGAATCTTCACTGAAGCCGTGACCACTGGAAAAGGTTCCCGCCGTGGTGCAGCCGATCAGGGCCGCCCGAGGAAACTGCCGGCTGATCCGCTCGAGCATTTCCTGATGCTGGAAATCCCCGCCGGCATAAACAATGCCGGCCTGGGGAACGGTTTCCCCCAATTGCCCGCGGCAGCGGCGAATCACTTCCGCCACCACCACTTCCGTGTTTGGGCCCGTCACCTGAGCCAGCCCCACCTGAAGCATCTTCCACCCTCCGGACCTACATGGAGCAGCCTGGAGCGGCGACCGTTGCCGGCCGGCGCCTGTCCGCCCACGGCGTGTTATGGCAGCCCCCTGCGCGGTTTCGTGATTTTCCCTTTTGACCATTTCGGACCGATTGCTTTATGATAGCTCGAAATTCGTTTTTCGGCCATCGGCCAGGTTTCAAGCTCCAGACACCCACATCCAGGAGGACATCATGCACGGCAATCGGATCGTTCAGTTGACTCTGTTGGTTCTGTTCGCGGTAACCCTGGTTTTTGCGGGCCTCCCGGCCTGGGGGCAACCCCAGCCCGGAATGATGAAACAGCGATGCATGGACCACTTCAAGGCCATGGACAAGGATCAAAACGGTTCGCTGAGCCTGGAGGAGTTTTCCGCCATGCCCCACAAACAGGCCAATCCGGAAAATCTCTTCAAGGCTCGTGACACCAACACCGACGGCGGCCTCTCGGCCGATGAATTCTGTGCCGGCCCGAAGAAATGATCGCTCTGTCCCGAGCACGGCCGGCGGGCGCCACCAGCCCGAGGATTGATGCTCGCCGAGACAGAAATACTTCAATCATTGTGGACCTTTTCCTAGGAGCGCGGGCATCTTGCCCGCGCCTGGTAAGGAGAGATTTCATCCGCAATCGCCTGCTGGAAATGGTGGCCGAAGTGCTTTCAGACGTCGGCGGAAACCCCGGCGCCGACCCCTTCGAGCGGCTGGACCCATAAGCACACCGCACGGATGTTGCGCTTGCGGACGTCCTCCACCACCAGTCGATAGCGCCCCAGGATCACTTCCTCGCCCGGTGTCGGAATGCGGCCCAGATGCTTGTAAATGAGCCCGGCGATGGTGCGCACTTCGGCTTCCGGAAGGTCGAGGTGAAGACCCCGGTTGATGTCGCGGATGAGCGCCGAGCCCTCCAGCCGATAAGAGCCGTCCGCCAGTTTCACCGCCCGGCTCAACAGGCGGTCGTGCTCGTCGCTGATCTCCCCCACGATTTCCTCGAGGATGTCTTCCAGGGTCACGATGCCCTGAACGCCGCCGTATTCGTCCACAATGATGCTGAGGTGCGAGCGTTCTTTCTGGAAACTCAGGAGCTGTCGGCGAATGGAACGCAGATTGGGCACGAAATGGGGCGGGCGGAGGATTTTTTTCAGGGAAAAGGGCTCCGCGGACGGGGCCAGCAGGAAATCGCGCACATGAATGAAGCCGATGATGTCGCTACGGTCCCCTTGATACACCGGATAGCGCGATGCCTGGGTTTTTTCGATGATCTGATAGACTTCGTCATGGTCGGCGTCCGCCGGTAGCACCACCACATCGCGGATCGGCACCATGATATCGCCCACGGTAATGCCTTCCAACCCGAGCACCCCCATGAGCATGTCCTGTTTGGCCTGATCCAACACCCCCTCGTCGCCGCCGGCTTCGATCGCGGTGCGGATCTCTTCCTCGGTGATTCGGTCCGAGGTGGGTGACCGGTGCAGGCCCAGGATGCGGATCAGGAGGTCGGAGATAAAAGTCAGGACCCGCACCAGCGGGTACAGGACCCGGATCAGCCGGCGGATGGCCGGCGCGACCGCCAGCGCCAGCCGGGTCGGGGCATAAGCGGCAACGGTCTTCGGTGTGATTTCGGAAAACACCAGGAGCGCCAGGGTTACGGCGAAGGTGGCGTAAGCCATGCCGGTGTCCCCCCAGAAGCGAATGGCGAGACCGGTGGCGATGGCGGACAGCGCGACGTTGACCAGATTGTTGCAAAACAGCAGGGTACCGATCAGCTTTTCCGGTTCCTTGAGGATGTCGCGCAACAACCGCGCCCGCTGTTCGC
This sequence comes from Syntrophobacteraceae bacterium CG2_30_61_12, assembly GCA_001873705.1. Taxonomy (GTDB): domain Bacteria; phylum Desulfobacterota; class Syntrophobacteria; order Syntrophobacterales; family DSM-9756; genus CG2-30-61-12. The sequence goes on along the minus strand of MNZR01000071.1, from coordinate 5 downwards.
GCTTC
>MNZR01000093.1:12553-20814 GCA_001873705.1 Syntrophobacteraceae bacterium CG2_30_61_12 | reverse complement strand
CGCAAGACCCTAATCTTTCAATAAAAACCTTTGCCACTCTCGGCGTCCTTTGCGTCTTTGCGGTGAACTATACCTGTTTAGCTTGAGAAGTTACGTTTTGTGTTCCCGCAGAGGCGCTGAGAGCGCGGAGAAGAGCCCTGAAATCAACCTCCGCGTCTCTGCGTCTCCGCGCGGAAATGAAACTTTTAAGCCTTGACAAGTATAAAATCGGCCATCTATTCCCGTGCGTGGCATATCATCAACCAGTTGCTCAGCAGTCTGTCGGAAACCGCCTGATTGGCCAAAGTCTTGGATCAACCAGCTGCTGGATAACCTCTCGGAGGCGGCTTGATTTGGCCAAAGTCGAGTACCTCCAAGTCGGTGGATATTTCCGCCGCGCCACACCAGGCCGGAACACCGGGCTGCACTCGGGGCCGTTCGCCGGCGGCAGCGGCGAGGAAGGTAAAGGTGGTGATGGAGCCGGTGGCGGGATAGCCGGGGAGAACGCCCAATCGGGAAAAGTTCACTTTGTGCGCCGCCGATGCGCTTAGGCCGCAGGCCCACATCGCCGCGAACACGATCACATCGCCGTGGGTGACCGCAGCCACTTCTCTTTCGAAATAACGTTGCCGAACCTGGCGAAAGAAGCCGAGGGTTCGATCGAGAACGTCCTCAGGTTGTTCGAAGGGCGCGCTGGATCCGGTGTACACATCGCCCGCCAAGGCATCCGCTTCCCTCGTGGGGCGGCCTTCGAACGGAGTGTAGACCTCGGTGATATAATCGCTGGGCTGAATCGCGCCGGCCGGATGTAACCGGGCGATGGCGCGCGCGGTTTCCAGAGCGCGATCGAGCGGACTGCTGAAGACCGCCGCCAGGGGGTGCGGTCGGAGCAAACGGGCGACCCGTTCGGCTTCGACGCAGCCGGTTTCGCTCAAGCGAAAACCGGGCAGACGACCGTACAGGATATTTTCTGGATTGTGCACCTGACCGTGGCGCACCAGGAAAATCCGGGTGGGGTTCATGGCCGCATCGATCCGGCGGCGGCCAGGCGCGCGAGATCGGCCGCGAGGCGCTCGGCGACCGCCCGGGCATCGGCCCCCAGACGATCCGGACTGGTGCGGAAGGGCACCACGTATTTACCGACGATCCGGCCCTTGAGGTACTGGCCGATCCGGTCGAACACCACCTGAATGAGATCTGCGTTGCCCGCTTCGGGACCGGCGCAGGTCACCAAGAGCGCCATCGGTTTGCCCTCAACCAGCGACTTCCAAGCGGGGCCGCCGGCCTCGGTCACCAGGCAGAAATGGCGATCGATAAAGGCCTTGAGCTGAGCCGAAAAGCCCCAGCAATAGAGCGGGGTGGCATAGATCACGGCGTCCGCCGCCAGCAGTCGCTGCAACAGCGCCGGTGCGTCATCCGGCTGCACGCAGCCGGGTTCGCCCGGCACCTGTTGGCAGCAGCCACAGCCGAGGCAGCCGTTCACCCGGTAGTCGCGGAGGTTGATGCGCTCCAGGCTGCAAGTCGCCGACCAAGCGGCTTCGGCGATACTCAAGACGGTGGCCGTGTTGCCCTGTGGGCGCGGACTTCCTAAAACGGAAACAAGGTGCATGGGTGGGTCCCTCGATTGTGCCGGCCCAAGCGCCCGGCGCCGCCACATCAGCCCGAGTGGGCGCAGGCGAGCGCAAACGAGCCGGCCGTTCAGCCTTCCTGGCTGAGGCCGCGGCAGAAGGCAAGGACGGCGCGCGGCAGGGAATTCACGGCATAGCCGCCCTCGAGCACGGCGAAAAAACGCCCCCCGGTATGACGGCGGGCGAAGGCGTTGATCCCGGTTCCAATGCGTTCGAAATCATCGACCGTGAGCATCCCGCCCCAGTCGTCCACGGCCCAGTCGAAGCCGGCCGAAACGGCGATCAGATCGGCCGCCTTCACCTGTTCCAGTTGGTCGAACAGGGTTTCGAGATAGGCCGAACGGTCGCGGGCCCAGACATCGATCAGCCGGACCCTGGGATCGGCGGCGAAAATTTCCGCGGTGCCGTCGCCCTGATGCATATCGATATCGACAATGACCAGGCGTTCCACCGGCTGGGTTTCGAGCACCCAGGCGGCCGCCACCGCCATGTTGTTGAAAAAGCAGAAGCGCCCGTTGCGGCGGTGCCCGGCGTGATGACCCGGCGGCCGCACGACCGCGAACGTGGGCCAACCCAGGACCGCCAGCCGGGCCGCGGCCAGGGCCCCACCGGCGGCGAGCAGCGCGGTTCGGTAGGTGGCGTCGCCGAGGTTGCGCACCTGATACAGCAGACCGAGTTCATGCACTTTCAGGATATCGTCGACCATGGCCGGGCCCGGGGTGATCGTATCGAAATGGCGGCTCAGGGTGTTGTGGATCGCCTTGACCCGAACCGGGCTTTCCGCCGTCGAGGTGTAATAGGGGGTCAGATAATCCGGATGGTAAACGATCTGCAACCGGTTTGTCATGAGGCCTCTCGCACCGTGATGGCAACAGTTCCGCGGTTCAAGGCGACGGCGCCGCCGGCTACTCGCGAGGCGGATCCGGGGCCGCGCCCGGCTTCGGCTACTTGCCTTTCAATAGCATTTGCTTGATCGCCTGAGCGATTTCCCGGTAGATCGGCAGCGCTGCTTGCGGTTCATAGCCCTTTTCGGCGTGGATGAAAACCGGCTGGTCCTTGCCGTATTTGTCCTTGGACGACACCACCACATGCGGGATCCGACGGCCCTGATCCATGTCGTGAAAGAGACCGATGAAATGGCCGCGGATCAGGACCAGATCGGGAGTCGGCCGCTGCCGGTGCATGTGATAGGCGAACGACTGTTCCCGCGGGAATTGCCGGATCTGCACGTTCAGGCCCTCACGCCGGCAGACTTCCTGCAAAATCTCTCCCTTGAGCCCGCAATGGAGCATGTACAACACGATCTTTTCCGGAGTGGCGGGCGCACCCCGCGGTTCCCGTTCGGCGTTCATGGAACACCCCCTTCCCCGTTCCGTGCAATGGCAAAGCTGCAAAGCTTACCGGTAGATCTTAGCATAGCCGCACGCCCGCGGCAAAATCAGTTGCAAACGGGGGCCGGCCGGCGGCAACAGACAGCGGCGCGCGGCGGTCCATGGAATTGCAATGAGGCCGGATCTGGGATATAGACCAGATCGACCTGACGATCGGCACTATCACCTGATCAAGGAGTGGATACGTTCTATGTTCGGAATGGTATTGAAGAAAATTTTCGGCACCCGGAATGACCGGGAAATCAAACGCCTGGCGCCGCTGGTGGATCAGACCACCGCCTTCGAACCCGGCCTGCGCAAACTGAGCGACGCCCAACTGCGGGCCAAAACCGGTGAATTCCGCGAGCGCCTGGAACACGGCGAGGAACTCGACGACCTGCTGTCGGAAGCCTTCGCGGTGGCCCGGGAAGCCGCCGTCCGTACGCTCGGCATGCGCCCCTACGATGTCCAGGTGATCGGCGGCATCGTGCTGCACCAGGGCAAAATCGCCGAAATGAAGACCGGTGAAGGCAAGACCCTGGTGGCCACGATGCCGGTGTATTTGAACGCGCTCAGCGGCAAAGGGGTGCACGTGGTGACCGTGAACGATTACCTGGCCAACCGCGACAGCGAATGGATGGGCCAGGTGTACCGGTTTCTCGGTTTGAACGTCGACTGCATCCTGCACGGGCTGGACGATCGCCAGCGCAAGGACGCCTACAACGCCGATGTCACCTACGGCACCAACAACGAATTCGGCTTCGATTATCTCCGCGACAACATGAAATTCCAGTTGGAAGCCATGGTCCAGCGCGATCTCAATTTCGCCATCGTGGACGAAGTGGACAGCATCCTGATCGACGAGGCGCGGACCCCGCTGATCATTTCCGGACCGGCGGAAAAATCCACCGATCTCTACTACCAGATCAACCGTATCATTCCGGGCATGAAGGGCGAAAGCCATTTCAGCAAGGACGAAAAAAGCCGCACCGTGACTCTCACCGAAGAAGGCGTGGCCGCCGTTGAATCCCTGCTGGGGGTGGAAAACCTCTATGATGCCCGCAACATGACGGTGCTGCACCATGTCCAGCAGGCGATCAAGGCCCATGTGCTGTTCAAACGTGACGTGGACTATATCGTCAAGAGCGGGAAAGTCATCATCGTTGATGAATTCACCGGCCGCCTGATGCCCGGGCGCCGCTACAGCGACGGTCTACACCAGGCCCTGGAAGCCAAGGAAGGGGTGCGGATCGAAAACGAAAACCAGACCCTGGCCACCATCACTTTCCAGAATTATTTCCGGATGTACGACAAACTCGCCGGCATGACCGGTACCGCGGACACCGAAGCGGAAGAATTCGCCAAGATCTACAAACTGGAAGTGATGGTCATTCCCACCCATAAGGACATGATCCGGCTCGACCACCCGGATTGCATCTATCGGACCGAAAAAGAAAAATTCCGGGCGGTCGTGGGCGAAATCAAGGAACTCCATGACCGCGGTCAGCCGGTCCTGGTGGGCACGGTCAATATCGAAAAGTCCGAGCATCTGAGCGCCTTGCTGACCCGCGAAGGGGTCAAGCATGAAGTGCTCAACGCCAAGCAGCACGCCAAGGAAGCCGAAATCGTGGCGAAGGCGGGCCAACCCAAGGCGGTGACCATTTCCACCAACATGGCCGGGCGCGGCACCGATATCGTGTTGGGACCCGGGGTCCCGGCTGTCGGCGGGCTGCACATCATCGGCACCGAACGGCACGAATCCCGGCGCATCGATAACCAACTTCGGGGCCGTTCCGGCCGCCAGGGCGATCCGGGATCATCGCGCTTCTACCTGTCCCTGGAAGACGATCTGATGCGGATTTTCGCCGCCGATCGCATTTCCGGCGTGATGGCCAAACTGGGCATGGAAGAAGACGAACCGATCGAGCATCGGATCATTTCCAAGGCCATCGAAAACGCCCAGAGCCGGGTGGAAGCGCAAAATTTTGCCATGCGCAAGCAACTGCTGGACTTCGACGACGTCATGAACAACCAGCGTGAGGTGATCTACCGGCAGCGGCGGGAAGCCCTCCAGGGCGGCAACTTGAAGCCGGTGATCCTCGACATGATCGAAGACCTCCTCGACGCAATCATCAGTGCCAACAGCGCCGCCAACAGTTATGCGGAAGACTGGGACCTGGATACGATCAATTCGGAAATGCAGCGGCTGTTCATGATCCAGACGGGCCTCACCGCCGCCGACCTGGGCGATACCTCCCAGGAGGAAGTGCGCGCCCGTCTCTTTGCCATGATCCAGGAAGCTTACCAGCGCCGGGAACAAGATTACGGCGAAACGATCATGCGCGATCTGGAAAGCTACGTCCTGTTTCAGTCCATCGACAGCCTGTGGAAAGACCACCTGCTCAACATGGATCACCTGAAAGAGGGCATCTATCTGCGCGGTTACGCCCAGCAGGACCCCCTGGTGGCCTACAAACGCGAGGGCCATGCGCTGTTCGATGACATGATCGAACGGCTCAAGGACGAAACCGTTCGCTTGTTGTTCCACATTCAGATTCAACGCGAAGAACAAGTGGAAACGCTGCGCAAGAAGCAGGAAGACCAGCCCATGTTCTACGGTCCGGGGGACGCCGGCGGGGCTAAAAAACAGGTGGTTCGGAACGGAAGGAAGGTCGGCCGAAATGACCCATGCCCATGTGGAAGCGGGAAAAAATACAAAAAATGTTGTGGTCACTAGGGAAGCCTTCCGGGTCCCCGGTTTTCGCGTAGCGGCGGCGGCTTCCGGCATGCGCTACTCGGGGCGCCCGGACCTGGCCCTGATCTGGTGCGACGATGCCGCCGCTGGTGCCGGGGTGTTCACCCGCAATCGCTTTTGCGCGGCCCCGGTGGAGATCTGCCGCGAACACCTGGAACGCAGCCGGGATGCCGTGCGGGCGGTCCTGGTCAATGCCGGCATCGCCAACGCCTGCACCGGTGAGGAAGGTCTCCACAATGGCCGGGTCACGGCCGCCCGCCTGGCCCGCGACCTGGGTATCGATCCGACTCAGGTGCTGATCGCCTCAACCGGGGTGATCGGTCCGCAGCTCAGGCTGGACCCCCTGTTTCAAGCCCTGCCAGAACTCATCCAGGGACTCGCCGAAGATCACTGGGACGCGGTGGCCCGAGCGATCATGACCACCGATACGGTGCCCAAATGGGCCGCGACTCGACTGGAGTTGTGCGGCCGGCCGGTGACCATCGGCGGGGTCGCCAAGGGCGCCGGCATGATCGCCCCGGATATGGCCACCCTGATCGCCCTGGTCTGCACCGATGCGGCCGTGTCCGCCCCGGTGCTGGACCATTGGCTGCACCGAGCGGCCGACGCCAGCTTCAACGCCATCACCATCGACGGCGACACCAGCACCAACGATACCCTGCTGGCACTGGCCGGAGGCCGGGCCGGGCACCCACCGATCGCGACCCCGGACGGCCCGGACAGCGAACGCTTCGGCGCCGCGCTCAAGGCGGTGCTGGAAGACCTGGCCCGGCAGATCGTGCTGGATGGCGAAGGCGCCACCAAACTGATGGAAATCCGCGTGAGCGGCGCCCGCAGCGAAGCGGACGCCCGCCGCATCGCCTTCACCATCGCCCAATCACCGCTGGTGAAAACCGCCTTTTTCGGCGAAGACGCCAACTGGGGCCGGGTGGTGGCCGCGGCCGGACGCGCCGGCGTTGATCTGGATCCGACCAAGGTGAGTTTGCGCTTCGGCGATGTGACCGTGTTTCAAGACGGGATGCCGCTGCTCTCCCCGGAAGTGGAACGAGCGGCCGGTCTGGTGCTGAAACAGCGGGAAATCCCCGTGCATCTCGCGCTCGGTGAAGGCACCGCCCGGTTCACCGTACGCACCTGCGATTTTTCCTACGATTATGTGAAAATCAACGCCGACTACCGGAGTTGATCCAGGCTCATCCCGAAACCCCATCACCAAGGAGACCGCCATGGCCCGATTGCAGCCCGGAGATCTCGCGCCGCCGTTCCAGTTCCGGACCAGCAGGGGGTGACGATCGCGCTGAGTGATTTCGTCGGGGAAAAACTGCTGATTTTCTTCTGATTAAAAAGGATTTGGGGGCACCTTTGATTAAGCGGGAGTTGCATCAGTGCGGAGGAACTCTTTCACGCCGCAGGCGTGATACCGATCCGTTCCATGTATACTACGCACGGGAACAGATTGCCGATTTTATACCGGTTAAGGGCAAAAGTTTCATTTCGTGTGCGCTCCTTCCCGGGAGCGCGGGCATCTTGCCCGCCTTTGAAAATGAAACATCTGATCCTAAACCAGTACAGTTCACCGCAAAGATGCAAAGGAGGCAGAGAACGGTAAAGGTTTTTATTGAGAAATTAGGTTCGTGCGTTTCTTTGCGCTCTTTGCGCCCTTGCGGTGAAAAGCTCAGTTTGTGACCGCTCGAAGTATAGGTCAGGGCGTGCGGAGCACTCCCTGACGATTCGCCGTGGGAACGTGGATTGGAAGCGTTGCCGCGCCGTCGGGTAGTTCCCGATGGTCGCAACCCGACCTACCGGCTTCCTCCCTGCTTGGCTCGCACTCAACCATCCGGAGCGATTTGCTTAGAATTAGAATTTTTCCCCTTCCGCGTGTGGCTGCCGGCAACCAGCCCATGGACCGTTGCCCCTGGAGGGTCCTCACGTTGTGCTGGAGCGCGGTTGCGGTTGCGGCGTACTGGATGCCCCGGCCGCCACCTGGATCAGTCCGCCGGATTCGGGCCGGGCCTGCGCAGCCGAACTTCGGTGCCCTGGCCGACCAGGTTGGAGACCTTGACTTCGCCGCCATGTTCGATCGCCACCCGGCGCACCTTGGTGAGGCCCATGCCGACCCCCACCGCCTTGGTGGTATAAAAGGGATCGAACACGAAGGGCAGCGCTTTTGCTGAAATACCGGGGCCGTCATCACGGACGACCAGGACCCAGCCGGCCGCATCTCGTTCCAGCAGGATGTGAACCCGGGCTGGGTCCCGGCGGGCAAAGTCGAGTGCGTTGCGGACCAGTTCTTCCAGGGCGCAACGCATCAGTTGAGGGTCTGCTTCGATCCAATCGGCTTCGATCGATTCCTCCCAGGCCAGGCCCAAGCCCCGTTCAGCCGCCTCGGCATCGAGCCGCGCCCGCACGGCCGTCAGCAGATCACGACAGTGGCACCGTTCCAGCTTGGCCCGGGTCAACGCCGTGTAATCGCTCACCGCCTGCACCATGCGTTCGAGGCGCGCGGCCCCGTCCATGATGTGGCGAAGATAC
>MNZR01000093.1:0-12484 GCA_001873705.1 Syntrophobacteraceae bacterium CG2_30_61_12 | reverse complement strand
GGGTTGCGAACCTGGTGCGCCACCGCCCGGGCCAGTTGATCGAGGCCTTCCGAACGCTCTTCTTGCAGATGCCGCTGCCGCTCCAGATTTTGTTTTTCGCGCTGATGGAGCTGGAACAGCTCGGTCTGGTCGTCGATCAGCACCACGATCCCGGCGAACTCCGCGCCTTCCCGCAAGAACGACGCGGTCACGCAGAGGTAGCGGGCCTCCCCGGATGGACTTCGATACCAGACCCGCCGCTGCAGGTGGACTTCCTTGCGGTAGATCACATCGACCAGGGTCTGGTTGAAATCGGTGTTGAAATCGAGATACGGATTGGCCGCGAAAAACAGTTCCGCCCAGCCTTTGCCCTCCAGTGCCGCGCCCTCGTAGCCGAGGATTTCCGCGGCTCGCCGGTTGGATAAAAAGATCACCCCCTCGGCCTCGATCACCAGCAGACCGAGGCTCAAGCTTTCGACGATATTTTGGATAATCAGCTGCTTGATGGCTCGCCTCCCGCCATAACCCCCATACCGGCGCGCCGCTGAACCAGGCGTTCGGCATCGGCCGACCAGGCCGGGTGCGCTTCGACGACCAGACCGATGCCTGCCGAGATGTAGCATTGTTTGCCTGCGCGCTCAATCCAAGAAGTGGTTCCGGTTTTGACGCTCGCCCGAAGCCGCTGCATTAAAATATAGCCCCGCCCTCGGTAGTTCTGCTATCATCGCTACGATGTTCAGTTACCGTTGTTTGCAGGTAACCGGACTCATGGTCATGAACCTCGACCCCGAACCAACGGGACCAGCATGCCCGAAACCGCCAGACCCATAGTGTTCTGCCCTTCCTGCCAGGCCCAATACCGGATTGCCGAACACCTGCTGGGGCGCCAGGTGACCTGCCGCAAATGCGGTACCCTGTTCCGGCTGGGCGAAGCGCCCGAAGCCGCTTCCAGCTCGACCGCGGCACCGGAAGTCCACCCCGACCCGGGGCCATTGGGTGCACACGATATCGCTCAGGACGACTCCTACCTGGTGCTTGGCCGCCTGGCGTTGAAGTACCACTTCATCGATCTCCACCAACTGCGCGACGCCCTCTCCTATCAGGACCAGGAACGGAGACGGGGACGACCTTTGCGGTTGGGGGAAATCCTGGTCACCCATGGTCTGTTGTCTCGCGCCCAGCTGGATTTTCTCCTGTCGGTCCAGGACATGCTGGAGCTCAGGAAGCTGGACCAGCACTTCGGGGTGATCGCCGTGAAAAACGGCTTCGCCACTCAGGCGCAGATCGAGGCCGCCCTGGCCGAACAAAAACAGTTGTTCAAGACGACCAAGGTCTTGACCCCCATCGGCGATCTTCTGCTGGCTTCCGGGGTGCTCACCGAACGTAAGAAAAACGCCATCCTTCATAAGCAGAAGCGGAACGAAGTCGGTGCCGAAGGGCTTCCGGCGGCACCGCCGCTGCCGGCCGCGGACGAAACGGCAGCGGGCGAAGCCGACGCCGGTTTCGAACTGGAAGTGGCCCCCGACCGCCTGCACGCCTTTCTGCGGGCTACAGGCAGTGGTCGCTTCAATGAAACGGCGGTGAGGAGCTTTCTGGAAGCCCGGGGAATCACCACCGGCGTTGTTGCCGACGCTCAGCTTACGGCCTGGATCGAAGACCCCGAGCAGCGAGGCAGGCCGCTTCCGGTTGCCGTCGGCCGCCCGCCGATACCCGGGCAAAACGGCTGGATCAAGATCCTGTTCGCGGCCGGCGGCGTTGATTCGGAGGCGGACCCGGCGGGGGGCGATGGTGGTGGCGATAGCGATACCGATACCGATACCGATGGCGACAGCGATACCGATACCGAAATTCGGAAAGAAACTGGCGGGGTTCAGGCGGGAGACGTTCTGGCCGAAAAGGTGCCCGCGCAACCGGGGGGACCCGGTGTGGATGTTTACGGGCGCCCCATTGACCCGGCCCCGGTGCGTGACGCGGCGCTCCTGGCCGGACCCGGGACCGAGCTTTCGGACGATGGTTGCCGGCTCATCGCCACCGTTCCCGGGGTGCCGGAGCGGATCGGCCTGGGGCGGGTAGCGGTGGTTCCGGTCCTCGACATTCCCGGCGACGTCGACGCCGCCACCGGGCACATCACCTTCGACGGGGCCGTGCGGGTGGCGGGAACCATCCAGAGCGGTCGCCGGGTCACCGCCACCAGCTTGAGCGCCGGGGAAATGTACCGGGCCACCATCGAAACCTCCGGCAGCGTCTGGGTGCGAGGCGGGGTGATCGGCTGCCGGATCAAGGCGGGCGGTGAAATACGAGCGAAATACCTGCGCGAAACGCAACTTCAGGGGCTGGCGGACCTGGTGGTGGAAAAGGAAATCATCGATTCCCGGGTGGAGATTTCCGGCGCCTGCCGGATCCGCGGCGGAGCCATTTTGTCTTCCCGGATCAGCGCCAAGAAGGGCATCGTAGCCGGCGATATCGGGTCCGAAGTCGCCCGCCCGTCCACCCTCGCGGTTGGAGTGGATCCGCGGGTGGAGCGGGAAATCAGCGCGCTCAAGGAAGCCATCACCGAGCAGCGGGCCGCCATCGAGGAACTCGATGACCGGCTCGATCAACTGCGCGGCGCGGCGGAACAGGTGCAGCGGGAAATCGGCGCAACCGCTCAGATCCAGGACCGGGCCCTGGTCACCCGCCGCAGACTGGATCAAGAGCGGCAGCAGGCCGAGGGCCACGCCGATGCCAGGGCCCTGGCCGCCGCCACCGATGCCTTGCAGCAGATGGACAGAGAAATCGAACAAAGAGAACACCTGCTGGATACTCTCTTTAACCGCCAGGACACCACCGCCAACCAGGAAGCCGAAGTGCGCCAGGCCATGCGGCAGGCGGGGGAGGCTAGCGCGCAACTGGAGAACCAAATCCTGGAATGGACCGAATGGGCCAACGCCGAGCCGGGGGTGCCGGAAGTGCGGGTGAGCGGGCGCCTTTACGCCGACACCGAAATCGAAGGCCTCTATGCCTCGTTCAAGGTCCGTGACCCGCTCGATCGCGTCCGTATCCGCGAACGCCGCGTAGCCGGAGCCGGCGGCACCATGGAATGGAAGCTCGTCGTCGGGCATCTGAGCACGACCCCTTGAACCCCTGCCCCACCCACCATCTTTCGCCCCGCGCCCTTCTCCCCGGATGGCCGATCCAGCCACCACCAAACCCCGCCGATTCCGAACTCAGCCGTTGCCGATCTGCCATCCCCTTGTAAGTTTGTTCCAGCGAGCGAGGAAGTTGGACAAACTTCCGTCTAGCTGGATACAATAGCGCATTGCTATGGTTTCCCGACCAGACCCGAGGAGGAAGATAGTATCATGAGCACCAGGTTTCTGGGTATTCTGATGCTGGCCGCACTGCTGGCTGGGGCAACCACTTCGGCTTAAAGCGGACCAAAGCCCGCGGCGCCGCTATCGGAGACCGGCGGCAAACCGCCGAAGGCCGCCGCCAAAGCCACGATCAGCCTGGACCAACTGGTCCAGCTCGCCCTGGCAACAATCCCTCCATTGTCGCGGCGGCCAGGGCGGTCGAGGCCAGGGAAGCAGGCATCCAGCCACGAGGGACCCTGGACGATCCGGTGTTTTCGTTCCAGACCATGATCGCCCGCGTTTATCCCAAGATCTCCGGTTGGATCGATCAGGTTTACGTGGACTTCACGGGCAAAGCGGTGAAGCAGGGCCAACCGCTGCTCAGTCTCTACAGTCCGGATCTGGTCACCGCCCAGCAGGAACTGATCACTGCCCGGAAAGCCAGGGACACACTGGGGGCGGGCCAGTTCACGGACGCCGGCCGGAGTTCGCTGGCGCTCTATGAATCGGCCCGGCAACGGCTGCTGTTGTGGGACATCGGCGAGGCCCAGATCCGCCAAATCCTGAAAGCGGGAACACCCAGCAAGAGCCTGGCGCTCGCTTCCCCCGCCGGCGGCTTCGTGCTCACCCGCAACGCTTACCCGGGCCAGCGGGTCACCCCGGAGACGGAACTTTACAGCATCGCCGACCTCTCGATCATTTGGGTCCTGGCCGACGTCTACGAATATGAACTGCCCATGATTCAGCTGGGGCAAACGGGCATCATGTCCCTGCCCTATTTCCCGGGGAAAACCTTCACCGGAAAAATCACTTACATCTATCCCGAACTCGACCCGACCACCCGAACCCTCAAGGTGCGCCTGGAATGTCCCAATCCCGACCTGCACCTGAAGCCGGACATGTACGCCAACGTGGAATTCACCATCGACTACGGCAAAAAGCTCACCATCGCTCAGCAACCGTGCTCGATTCGGGCACCGAGCAGGTGGTATTCGTGGCCCTGGAGGGCGGCTACTTCGAGCCGCGCCGGATCACGCTCGGCCGCCGGGTGGGGGATCATTTCATCGTTCTCGACGGACTGCGGCCCGGCGAGCGGGTGGTGACCTCCGCCACCTTCCTAATCGATTGCGAAAGCCAGCTCAAATCGGCCCTGGGCGGCCTGGGGACCGGCGCCCACGCCGGCCACGGCGGTGAACAATGATCAACAAGATCATCGACCTCTGCGCCCACAACCAATTCATCGTGTTCCTGTTCATCGCGATGGCCATTTTGGCTGGCTACACCTCGATGAGAAACATCACCCTGGACGCCATTCCCGATCTTTCCGACACCCAGGTGATCATCTATTCGCGCTGGGACCGCAGCCCCGATATCATGGAAGATCAGGTCACCTACCCGATCGTCAGAGCCATGCTCGAGGTGCCCAAGGTGAAAAACATCCGCGGCTTTTCCGACTTCGGATTTTCCTGATTCTAACGAATTTGGGGGACCCTGCCTATCGCCGCCCAAGGATGCAGAGACCAGAAGGTCCTGTGGCCAGCTGGTAGGTCGGGTTGCGACCAGCGGGAGCTACCCGACGGCTCGGCACCGTTTCTAATCCACGCTCCCATGGCGGATTGTCAGGGAGTGCTCCGCACACCCTGACCTACCTGGAACGGTCTTGATCATTGTTGGGGACATTGCAAACAAGTTCTACCACGGAGGCACGGAGGACACGGAGAAAGGCCAGGGTTTTTCTCCGTGTTCTCCGTGTCTCTGTGGTGAGAGTCTGTTGCGGTGGCCGAAATAATGATAAGGGCCCTCATTTGCGTGAGCCAACTTTTTCAGGTGCTCGGAAACTGTGGTCCTTCGGGTAAAGGCTTACGGTGATTGCACCTTGAGCTTTGCGCCAGCCCACCTCCCAAACCGGTTGTTCCAGCAAGAGCGGAGCAGAGGCTATTGTCGAACAGCCTCCGGGGGTTGATCGGCGGTCGGTTCCGGCACCGCGATACCCATGACCATCAGCTTCTTGCTGAGGTCGAAGACCACTTCCATCTTGCGCGGGGTCAGGATCTTGCTCACCACACCGAGCCCGAATTTGGGGTGCATCAACAGATCACCTTCGGCGTAGCTGCCGCCGATCAGATACTCGGGCACTCCTTCCCGACTGGCTTCCAACAGCAGCTGGCGCCATTCGTCCTCGGACTTGGGCTTGTTGGCGCCCTTGAAGAGTACGGACGGGGTCGCGTCTTCCTCGTCTTCAATCAGTTCCTCATCGTCAAAGTCCAGTTCCGGGTCCAGTTCCGAGTCGCTCTCGAACTGGGTGCTGTCTTCTTCGCCATCAAAGCTGTCAACCACGTCGTCAGCGTCTTCTCTTTTCGCCATAATTCGCTCCAATAATCAGCATTTTGATCTGTTGTTTCCAATTTCGTCAGTGTATTAAAGCTCACTGCCGAAAAGGTTAAGGGCTTTTGGATTCGGGGGAACGCCATCTCCCCTCCCACGGTTGCAAGAAGGCCATGGTCACTGTTTTAGCCGAAACACTGCTGCCCATCTTCACCATCATCGCGCTTGGCTCCTGGCTGCAGACAAAACAGTTGCTGTCCCGGGAGCTCAGCCGGGAGCTCAACAAGCTCGTCTACTACGTGGCCATTCCCGCCATGCTCGTGACCAAACTGGAGCAGGCGTCGTTTGCCTCGAGTTTCACTCCGGCCACCTTAGGGGCGGCAACCGCCGCATTGCCCCTGGTCTGGCTGCAGGCTCGATGGATCGCGCGCCGCCTGTTTGAACACCACGGACGGCGCGCCACCTTCGTGCAGTGCTGCATCCACGGCAATCTGGGCTACCTGGGCTACGCCGTGGCCTATTACGCCCTGAACGAGGAAGCCTTCAGGCAAACCGTGGTGTTGGGCGGCTTCCTCATGATCGAACAGAATGTGCTGGCGATACTGGCCTATACCGCGCGGGACTCGAGCGCCGGGAAACGTCCGAAACTGCTGCCGATGTTTCGGCCAGTACTGGAAAATCCAGTGATCCTATCGGTGCTGATGGGATTGATGCTGGCACTCGGCGGCTGGCGGCTGCCGCTGCCGCTGCAGCGCAGCCTGACCATTCTCGCCGGGATGTCGTTTCCCATGGCGCTCCTCTTGATCGGGGCCGGTCTGGCCTTCGGCGAAGTCCACACAGCCGGCCGCGAATTGCTCGCCATAGGATTCATGAAGCTGGTGCTGCTGCCGCTCACCGGCTGGGTGCTACTGTACGCCTTCGGCGCTCCCGGCGGCTCCCTGCTGCCGGCCCTGATCCTTCTCGCCAGCCCGCCCGCGACCGTGACCTATGTGTTTGCCACCGGCATGAACGGCGATCCGGAACTGGCCGCCGCCGCCGTTTCGCTCCACACCCTGCTGTCCGCGCTCGCCTACGGTCTCTTGTTGGTGCTTGTTCCGGTGCTTGGATGAGCGGCTATTGCAGCCCGGCTGCCCGGGTTCATTCGGTTTCCGAGGTCAGCCCATATTTCAGCAGGCGGTAGCGAAACGAACGGAAGCTCAAGCCCAGCAGGGCGGCGGCATCTTGTTTAACGCCCTTGCCGGCTTCCAGCGCCTGAACCAACAGGTCCTTTTCGATGTCCGCCAGATACTGGTCCAAATCCATGCCGCCGGGCGGCAGGCTGGGCTGCATGGTCGGCTCGGGGTACAGCTGAGTACGCTTGAATGCGGCCAGGGTCAGGCTTTCCGGCAAGATGATGCTGGACGATTCCAGGGCGACCCCGCGTTCGATGATATTTTCCAACTCTCGCACATTGCCGGGGAAATCATACCCTTTGAGGATATCCATGGCGTACGCTGAAACCTTGCGCACATCTTTATTGAATTCACGACTGAATTTGGTCAGGAAATAGTCCGCCAGCGGGGCGATATCCTCCCGGCGCTCGCGCAACGGCGGCAAGCGCAGATGGATGACATTCAGCCGATAAAAAAGGTCCTCGCGGAAGCTCCCCTCCATCACCATCTGTTCCAGGTCTCGATTGGTGGCGGAAATGATCCGGACATCCACCGGGATATCGACCGTGTCGCCGATCATTTTGATGGTTTTCTGCTGCACCAGGCGGAGGATCTTGACCTGGAGCGAGGGCGACAGGTCACCGATTTCATCCAAAAACAGGGTGCCCTTTTGGGCCGCTTCCACCAGTCCGGTGCGGTTGGTGGCGGCGCCGGTGAAAGCGCCCTTCTTATAGCCGAACAACTCGCTTTCGATCAGCGTTTCGGGCACTCCGCCGCAGTTCACCGCCACCAGGGGATGGCCCCCGCGGGCGCTCTCCCCATGAATGGCTCGGGCCACCAGTTCCTTGCCGGTGCCGCTTTCACCGGTGATCAAAACGTTGCTGCTGGTGGTGGCCACCTTTTCGATGAGTTCGTAAATTTTCCGCATCGATGAGCTGTCGCCGATCAGCAACCCAAAATGATGACTTTCGCCCGCGGGCCGTGGCGGTCGGTCTTCGCCCTTGCTTTCCAGAGCGTTGCGAAGCACCGTGCGCATCTCATCGATCTTGAACGGCTTCGGCAGGTAATCGTAGGCGCCCTCGCGCATCGCCGCCACCGCCGTTTCGGTGCTGGCGTAGGCTGAAATCATGATGACCACGGTGTTCGGCGATTTGGCCTTGCAGCCCTTGAGCACTTCCAACCCGTTCACCGGCTTCATGCGGATGTCGGTGACCACAATATCGAAGGTTTGTTGCTCAAGGACTCGTAGCGCCTGTTCACCGTCGGCGGCGCACACCACCTGATAGCCTTCCTTTTCGAGCATGATTTCCAGAAACTCCCGCATGCTCGGTTCGTCGTCCACCACCAGAATTTTGGGAGCTGTCGGTTTCATCCAAAAGGCCATCCTGCGAATCGAATGTGGACGGCCCCGGAGCGACCCGCATGGAACAGACGGTCGGTCCGGGGCCGCTGGAAAGGACACTGGGCAATGCCTGGAGATTGCCGCCCAAGCCAGGGATTCAGCGGGAAAAGCGAACGCGGCCCGCACCGACCGTGAGGACCACGCGCCCCCGCACCTCGCGACCGTGAAACGGGCAATTACAGCCTTTCGAGCGAAAAGAAGCCTGGTCCAGGGTGTAGCGGGCATCCGGGTCGATCACGGTGAGGTCCGCGGGCGCCCCGATAGTGAGTGTGCCATAAGGCTGGCGGAGAATCCGGGCGGGCTGGACAGTGACCTTGGCAATCGCCTGGGCGGGCGTCAGAGTGCCATCCCAAAGCAGTTCCAAGATCAACGGCAGGGCCGATTCCAGGCCGATCATGCCGTTGGCGGCGGCATCGAATTCGATATCCTTTTCCACACTGCTGTGGGGAGCATGATCGGTGGCAATGGCATCCAGCGTGCCGTCGACTAGACCTTCCTTGATGGCCTCAAGGTCTTTTCGACTGCGCAGCGGCGGATTGACCTTGTACACGGTGTCGTAATCGACCAGAGCGTCTTCGGTTAGCGTGAAATAATGGGGGGCTGTTTCCGCGCTTACCGAAACTCCCCGGGCCTTGGCGGTGCGAATGATGCGCACCGAATCGGCGCAGCTCACGTGGGCGATGTGCAGCCTGCCGCCGGTCCATTCGGCCAGCAGGCAATCGCGCGCCACCATGACCGCTTCCGCCGCCGTCGGGATGCCGTGCAGACCCAACTGGGTGGCCACGGCGCCCTCGTTCATCTGGCCGCCCCGAGCCAGCTCCAGGTCCTCGGCATGACTGATGATGGGCAAATCGAACCGGCTGGCATACTCCAACGCCCGGCGCATCAACTGCGCACTCATGACCGGGCGGCCATCGTCGGAGAGAGCTACCGCGCCCGCGTCCCGAACATCGCCCACTTCGACCATTTGCCGGCCTTCCAGATTACGGCTCACCGCCGCCACCGGCAGCACCCGACAGGACCCGGTTTCCTCGGCCCGCCGCAGGATGAACTGGGTGACCGCGGCGCAATCGTTGACCGGTTTGGTGTTGGGCATGCACGCCACGGTGGTGAAGCCCCCAGCCGCCGCCGCCGCGGTGCCGCTGGCGATGGTTTCCTTGTATTCGTCTCCGGGTTCCCGCAGGTGCACATGCATATCGATCAGTCCCGGTACCAGCCAGTTGCCGGTAAGGTCCAGGACCGTCACCGAAGCCAGACGTTCCGGCCCCACTTCCAGACGCGGAGCGATATCGGCGATGCGTCCGGCACTCACCAGCACATCGCCAGTCTGATCGCGGTCATTGGCCGGATCGATCACCCGAGCATTACGCAACAACAGATCCACGATTCCATCCCCATTTGGGTTGATTGCCGGCCCGCGACGAACGCTCAGGCCGTTTCTTCTTCCCGATGCAGAAGCAGGTAGAGCAGCGCCATGCGCACCGCCACCCCGTTGGTGACCTGATCAAGGATCACCGAACGGCCGCCATCGGCCACTTCCGAACTGATTTCGACCCCGCGGTTGATGGGTCCTGGATGCATGATCAGCAGTTCCGGTTTCGCCCCGGCCAGTTTGGCTTCGGTCACGCCAAAGTAGGTCGCGTATTCGCGCAGCGACGGCAACAGCATCTGTTCCTGCCGCTCCTTTTGCAATCTAAGGACCATTAGCACATCGAGATCCGGAACCAGGTCTTCCAGGCGGTGCGAAACTTCCACCCCCATTTGTTGCAGATCATGGGGAATGAGGGTCGGAGGGCCGCAGGCGATCACCCGGGAACCCAGTTTATTGAGGCCCCAGATATTGGATCGAGCCACCCGACTGTGGGCGATGTCGCCCACAATGCCCACGGTGAGTCCGTCCAGGTGCCCCTTGTGGTCCTGGATGGTGAGCAAATCCAGCAAGGCCTGACTGGGATGTTCATGCATCCCGTCGCCGGCATTGATCACCGCCGCGCTGGTCCGCCGGGCCAAGCGCTGCGGCGTTCCCGACGCGGAATGGCGAATCACGAACAGGTCCGGCTTCATCGCCTCCAGGTTCTTCAGGGTGTCAAAGAAGGTTTCGCCCTTCACCATCGAACTGGTCGAGGTGCCCACGCTGTAGGTATCGGCACTCAAGCGTTTGGCAGCGATTTCGAAGGAGATGCGGGTGCGAGTGCTGGGTTCGTAGAACAAATGGATGACCGTTTTACCACGCAGCGTCGGCACCTTCTTGATCGCCCTGGTGTTGATTTCCCTGAACGACGCGGCCGTGTTCAGGATGTGACGGATTTCCCCAGCCTCCATGTCACGCATGCCTAACAGATCTTTTCTCGTAAAAGTCATTGATTTCCCTCGGAAGTTATCGCGGATAAGGGCGGCTGAGCGCTTGCCGATCAATTTAGCATGAAAAGTTTTGGTACGGACAGAAATTTCGCGGTAAATGAATTACAGCCCTTTCGAGTTTCCTTGACACCCCCGAGGAATCTCATTAAATGAAGCGTCGTATTAAATTTCAGGGGAGGAAGACATGCAGCGAGTCCCGATTACCAAGGCAGGCTATCAGCGTCTCAAGCGGGAACTGGAGCGCTTGCAGAAAGAAGAACGTCCTCGGGTCATCCAGGCCATTGAAGAAGCCCGCGCCCACGGGGATATCAGCGAAAACGCCGAATACGAGGCGGCCAAGGAAAAACAGGGCATGATCGAAGGACGTATCGCCGACCTAACCGAAAAACTGGCCACCAGTGAAATCTTCGACGGCAGCGACAGCAACGGCGACCGGGTAATCTTCGGCTGCACCGTGGTGGTGGAAGATTTGGATTCCGGCGAATCCAGCATCTATCGCCTGGTGGGCCCCTACGAAGCCGACATCAAAGCCGGCACCCTTTCGGTAACCTCACCCCTGGGCCGGGCCCTGATCGGTAAGGAATCGGGCGATGAAGTACAGGTCAAGACCCCCGGCGGACTGCGCAACCTAGAACTGCTGGAAATCCGCTGCGACCATCAATGAATCGGACCGCGCAGGACACCGTGGAGCCCTTTTGCCTTGCGGCTTTCCGGACGATGCGGCTATATCTTCCGGCAAAAATCCTTGACATGGCAGGAAGGATAAGAATATACAATATCGATTCGTGTTCCATCTGCCATGGAAGGCATGGTGCTAAACACCCGGATGCCGAAGCAGGGCCATCAAGCCAAGCGGATAATGAAGCGACCGTGGGGATTTTTCCCACTTGTTTTGTTAACGATTTAACGAATTAAGGGAGGTGTTGGGTTTGGCCAACCATAAGTCAGCCTTGAAACGGGCGAAACAGAGTGAACAGCGGCGGATGCGCAATCGTTCGCGCAAATCCCAGATGAAGACCAGCATCAGAACGTTGCAAGAAGCCATTACCGAAAAGTCCGAGGAACAGATTGCAGCAGGGCTGAAACAAGCCATTGGCACCATCGATCGAACGGCTTCCCGCGGCGTCATCCACAAGAACAAGGCTGCCCGAATGGTTTCCCGGTTGACCCGCAAGGTCAATCGCCTCACCGCCGAGGAACAGGCCTAGCCCGACTTTTCCAGCCATGGCAACCTTGGGCACAGCAGCGGATCCAGTCCGACAACCATCCGCGCGGCCATAACCTACTTGAACCGTGACCCGCACCGGCACCGGTGCGGGTTTCTGCCGCACCTCCACCAGAGCTTCACCGGAATAACGCGCATACCGCGCTCGGCTCGAGTTTGAACCATTGTCCTCCCGAACGCATTCAATGGATATTCAGGCTTCTCACTTCGCTTCTGCTGAATGACCGGAAGCCCAACCCTTCACCTCGGTCTTCTCAAAATTCGGCATGGTTCGGAAAACCCTTGAATTGGGTAACAGTTGCTACCCTCATTCCCATTAGCAGCGTCCGGGAAAGGCGATAGCGATGCCGAAATGCGGCGGGATTACCGCTAGCGGCATGAGGGAGTGACGGTTCGGTATTATACTTCTGTCACCCTCTGCATCCTTTGCATCCTTGCGGTGAACAAAATCGGCAGTCCGTTCCCGTGCGTAGTATACCCTCAATTGAACCAAGCCTAAAATTTCAAGAAGTTTTAAGGGGATTTGGGAACAGCCCCCAGTCGGCCATCATATTATGATCTCGGGGAGCGAAACGAAAAGGCCGCAAGTCCGAATGAACGGGCTTGCGGCCTGGAGGGGTGGGGGACGGCGGCGACCTACTCTCCCACGCGGTTGCCCACGCAGTACCATCGGCGCTGAAGGGCTTAACGACCGTGTTCGGGATGGGTA
>MNZR01000266.1 GCA_001873705.1 Syntrophobacteraceae bacterium CG2_30_61_12 | reverse complement strand
TCAGGGCCTGGCGGTCACCGGCGGTCTGTTCGCCGGGCTCACCGTGGTGCTGATCCGAGAACTTAGGGCGAGCAACGATTCGGCCATCATCTATCTGTATTTTTGCGCCATGGGGCTGATCTTCTGCCTGCCGGGTTTCCTCACGGCGCCGGTGATTCCTTCCGGGCGGCAGGATTGGTTCCTGTGCATCGGGCTGGTGGCCACTTCGCTCACCGCCCAATTGCTAATGAATCAGGGGTTTGGCTATTGTCGGAGTTGGGAAGGCGGGTTGTTCATGAGCACCGAGGTGCTGTTCACCGCCCTGGTCGGGATCACCTTTCTGGGCGACCCCATGACCTGGCGGTTGATGGTGGGCGGCAGCCTGATTCTCGGCAGCGTGATCGCGCTCAACCTGATGGAAGCCGTCCAGGTGAGGCGCGCCATGGCCGCCCTGAAGCTTGGCCAATCGCCGAAAACACCGGTCGGTAAGGTGGCGGGCTGACGGCGGTGGGGCCGCGCCAACGAAAACCCCAACCGGGATCGACCGGCAGGTCGCCCCGGTTGGGTTACATGCCGTTAGTATCCACCCGCTTACACCACTGCATTGGGAAACCGATGAACGCGCGGGTTCGGTCGTGCCTCGCTCAGGCCCCGGCTTTCTCCAGATAAACCAGGATGTCCTTCACCGTTCGGATGTTTTCCGCGTCTTCGTCGGAAATCTCCATATCAAAAGCTTCTTCCAGGGCCATCACCAGTTCCACCACATCCAGCGAATCAGCGCCCAGGTCGTCCACCACATTGGCTTCCGGGGTCACCGCTTCCTTTTCAACGCCCAGTTGATTGACGATGATTCCAACCACCTTGTCTAACAATTCAGCCTTGGCCATCTATTTTCCTCCTTGTTGAGTAGCAGTTGCCTTCACTTCATCGCGCACAAAGCCGTAGAACAGGACCTGCCGGACCGTGGGCAATTCCTCCAGAAGCGAATAGGCGCAATCGTTGGCCAACCACCTCTGGATGACTCCGTGCATGAACCCCATGACCCCATAAAATACCGTTTGGAAATTCACGTCCTTCACGATGTTGCCGACCCTTGCTTCGGAAATCTTGCGCTTGAGCAACGGCACCCGGCGCATCAGTTTTTCGATGTAAAGATCCTGCACCCGGTGCCGGAAATCCAGCTGTTCCTGCACCATGACCCGGTAGAAGCGCTGATTCTGATCGAAGAACTCGAAATAGAGCCGCATGTATTTGCTGATCAGCGTCAGCACGTCATCGTGCCCGTCCAGGATTCGCTCCGCCTTGGTTTCCAGTTCCTGCAGCCGAACGTTGACCACCTCGTTGAACAGGGCTTCCTTGTTCTTGAAATAGCGGTACAGGGTGCCCTTACCGACCGCGGCGAGGTCGGCGATGTCATCCACCGTAGCCAGGTGGAAGCCTTTTTCGGAAAAGACTTCGAGGCTGGCCTCGAGGATTCGGTCCCGAGTGGTTGGGCCGCAGCCGGCTTTGGCGTAATCCGCCGGGGTCTGGCTGTCGAATAGACGGTCCATGATGAGCGGGTAGAATTCCTCGGGCGGAATGCCTTTCTTCGCCGCCGCCGCCTGAAACGGCAGGATCAACCGAGATATCGGCCAATGCTCCCCCCACGGCTGATTCTTCAGTTCCTTGCCGAATTCGGTGAAGCACTCGGCCAGGTCTTCCAGGATCACGGCGCGGTCGGATTCCCTGGCGATCCGATGATGCAAGAGCGCGGTCAGGGCCAGCACGTCCTTATCGGGGTCGCGAGCGAGCTTGCGCAGCAGCAATTGCACTGCCTGTTGTTTATCCGGCATCGATCGAGACCCTCCAGATTGGTTTGCCGGTGCCTATGACGGACCGGTCCGTCATAGGCAGAAAAGAAAGACCTGTCAAGTCAAATATCGGACGCCGGCGGGCCCGCGCCGTGGGGGCGCAATCGATTTCGCCCCGAGGGCGGGTGGCCCCGGGTCAGGCGCACGGTCGATACAGCGGTTTGGGCGATTGGCCGCGGTTGCTTGCCCAGGCTCGACGGATCACTTCCTGGGTGCCGGCGGTCATCGGATAGCTGTCGAGATCAGCCAGGGGCACGAAGGCACCGGCCAGGGCATCGCTCGAAGCTTGCGGCTGCTCCGTGTCCGACCGACAGCGGCAAACAAAATCGAGCAGTACGTAGTGGTACTCGACCCGCCCATCATCGGTTCGAATCACCCGGTCGAGCGCCGCCGCCAGGTCCAGCACCTGGACCTGGATTCCGGATTCCTCCAGGACCTCCCGCTCAATCGCCTGGTCCAGCCGTTCGCCCAGTTCCACCAGTCCTCCGGGCAACGACCAGAGGCCGTAGCCCGGTTCCCGGCCGCGTTGAACCAGCAGCACGCGCTGGTCTCGAAACACCAGGGCACCCACTCCCACCAGAGGATGCCGCGGAAAGCGTCGATTCACTGAAACGGCCGGCGGAACCCGGGATCGAGCCATGGCGTGTCTCCTTCGCATATACTTGTGAAGGCTTAAAAGTTTCATTTCCGCGCGGAGACGCAGAGACGCGGAGGTTGATTTCAGGGCTCTTCTCCGCGCGCTCAGCGCCTCTGCGGGAACACAAAACGTAACTTCTCAAGTAAACAGGTATAAAATCTTGGGCACGGTTCAGAAAACCCTGGTTTTGGGTAACCGTTGCCCCCGTCATTCCCGCTAGAATCATGCGGAAATGACGATCCGGTGTTACCCTCAATTGAACCATGCCGAATCTTGCATCAACCGGATTGCGACCACTCGAGACCAATCCTTCACTCGGCGCCCATCATCATCTCCAATCCCATGGCATCCTTCGTGCCATTCGTGGCGGAAAAGAACGCGTAAGCGACGCCTTGGTGTTAACGATTGGCAAGGGTTCCGCTATGCTATAAAGTGCTGCCGATGGTGCGCGGCACTACGCCGGGCTTCGGCCTGGGCCGGATTCGACCGGGCCCGCGGGGCCCTGCAACGATTCGTTGAGACCGGCCCGGCGCTCACGCTCACGGTGTGGCTTCGGGCGCTTTACACAATACCCAATTGTGGGAGCGGGAGGAAAGAGTGGCAACACGCAAAGTCCGCATTTTGATGGCGCGCTTCGGCGCCGGCTACGAGCAGGCACTGCCGAAACTCACCAGGGCCTTCAGCGAGGCCGGCTTCGAAGTGATCTATCTGGATCTGGACGACCCCGAGGCGATCGTGACCGCGGCGCTTCAGGAATCGGTGGACCACATCGGCATCACCGCGCTCCCCGGCGCTCGCGTCGAACAGTTCGCCGACGTCCTCGAACGCCTCAAGCGCCACGGGATCGAAGAGGTGGCGATCACGGCCGGGGGATTCATGGATCCGGACTCGGTTGAGCGCATCAAGGAACTGGGAGTGCGCCAGTTCTTTCCACGGGAAACCACCTACGATCAGTTGATTCAATGGGCGCGAGCTAATATCCGGTCGCTCGCGGCTTGAACCGGAGCGCCCTTTTCCGCCTGTCGGCGAGGAGTTTTCCAAATGTCTGAAACCAATTGGTCCTACCCCTTTCCGGCGCCACCGGACCAACTGGTCCAGTACGTGGGCGGCGGCGATTTCCTGGCCATCGGTCGGAGCCTCCGTGATGAAGTGATTCGGGCCGGTCTGCGGCCCGATCATTCGATTCTGGATGTGGGCTGCGGCGTCGGCCGCCTGGCCGTGCCGCTCACCGATTACCTCTCACCAGTCGGTCGGTTCCGTGGTTTCGATGTGCACCAACCCTCCATCGACTGGTGCGCCGCCCAGCTGACCCCGCGGTTTCCCAACTTCCAGTTCAGCGCCCATGATATCCGCCATCCCCATTACAACCCCGGGGGAGCCATCGCTCCGACCCGCTTTCAGTATCCCTACCCCGATCAGAGTTTTGATTTCGTCAGCCTGTGGAGCGTCTTCACCCACCTGCAACTGCCCGAGGTGCGTCATTTCCGCGCTGAAATCCGCCGCGTTCTGGTCGCCGGCGGGCGACTCCTGGTGAGCTGCTTTCTCCTCACCGAAGAGCGCGAAGCCAGTGCCCGGAAAAGCGACTTCTATCGCGGTATGACCACCGTGGCTCCAGGAATCAAGGCACTGGACCCCCAGGTCCCGGAAAAAGCCCTGGCTTACGCCGAACCGCTGTTCCTGCGGGAACTGACCGCGGCGGGTTTCCGCCTGGAGGAAAAACAGTACGGCACCTGGTGCGGGACCAATCGGCACACCTTCCTGGGTTATCAGGACAAGCTGATCTTGCGCCCGCGGCCATGAGCCTCGACGGTTGCCCGCGACGAATGTTTCATTGTATATCTGGTCAGTATGTTTTAGCGTGCTTATGTTCACCGTAACGTTCATGCGGAGCCTGCCTGGTGCGGCTCCGAATCTGAAGCGGCCGGAACGAAGGGAGTCGATCGATGTGGGAATATACGGATAAAGTCAAGGATTACTTTCTCCAGCCGAAAAACGCAGGGGAAGTGGAACATCCGGATGGCGAGGCGGTGGTGGGTTCCATGGCCTGTGGCGATGCCTTGAAGCTGACCTTCAGGGTGGGGGAAGACGGCAAGATCGTCGAGGCCAAGTTCAAGACCTTCGGCTGCGCGAGCGCCATTGCGTCGGCTTCGGTACTGACCGAGATGATGATCGGCAAAACCATTGAAGAAGCCAAGACGATCACCAATCAGGACATTGCCGATTCTCTCGGGGGTCTGCCCAAGGAAAAGATGCACTGTTCGGTGATGGGTCGCCAGG
>MNZR01000005.1:4356-4663 GCA_001873705.1 Syntrophobacteraceae bacterium CG2_30_61_12 | reverse complement strand
TATTATCGGATGCAGTCGGTCAGGCTCTACGCGGTTCGCGACAACCACGACTGGGCCATCGTTTTCCTGCCGGGCGAGAACCGTTACCTCATCTGCTCGGACCCCGGAGCGGACCACAGCTGGTCCAGTCATGCCGACAACACCATTATCGAAACCGTCGATCTATCCGCCTACCAGGGCGATGTGAGCTTCGGCAGCGGCGGCGCGAACAAAGCCATCACCGGCAGTTCCACCTTTCCCGCCGATTGGGTGAGCTTCAATCAGAACACGCTCAAGTTCGATCCGCAGGGAACTCCCTCCGCCAGCG
>MNZR01000005.1:3674-4345 GCA_001873705.1 Syntrophobacteraceae bacterium CG2_30_61_12 | reverse complement strand
CTTGCCAATCCGCGGGGCGAATCGCGGTGCGTCGGTGCCCTCACCAGCGGTCTGGTGAAAATCGCCTTCTGGAACCAGGATCGCTGGGATTACTGAAAGCCGCCAGAAAAACGGACCGAACCCATGCCGCGAATGAAGATCAATGGATACACCCTGATCGAGCTGTTGGTCGGCCTGGCGCTGGGCGCTCTCACCATGGTCTGGGTTTACCAGATCTTCGCCTCGCAGCAGCAACTCCACCTGATGCAGCAGCGGACCGTGCAGCTGCAGCAGAACCTTCGGGCCACCCTGCAACGGATGGCGGAAGAAATCCGGATGGCGGCCTATGACCCCAAAGCCACCGGTGCGTTCGGCTTCCTGCACCAGCCCGACCCGGGGGACCCGGACTACGGGCGGGCCACCGCGACCGCGGCCATCGCCTTCACCACCGATGCCGACGGCAACGGCACACTGGACAATTCCGACCTGGAGCAGGTGGGATTCCGTTTGAACGTCGCCCAGGATGGATCGGCCCTGGCCGGCACGGCCGGCAAGACACCCGATCACGTGTTGCGCAAATTCAGCTGCGGCGCGGTGGCCTGGCAGCCTTTTGCCCAGGATATCGAAACCGTTCGCTTCGTTTATTTCGATCACGCCGGAACCATCGTCCCGGAAGCGGACCTGCCGGGGCG
>MNZR01000005.1:0-3553 GCA_001873705.1 Syntrophobacteraceae bacterium CG2_30_61_12 | reverse complement strand
GGCGATCACCTGCGCCGGCAGATGGTCACCACCACCGTCACCTGCCGCAATCGGGTGGAACCATGGTAACCGCCATCGCCAACCGCCGCGGAGCTTCGCTGGTCGAAGTCCTGATCGCGCTCATGATCATGGTGCTCGGTTTCGTCAGCCTGCATCGGCTGCAGGTGGCGACGATCCGAAACAACAAGCACGCCGCGGAACTGTCGCACGCCGTGCAGTTCGCGGGCGAAGAACTGGAACGATCACTCGGCGGTCCTTTCGCCGCCATCGCTTCCGGTTCCAGCAGTCGCGGCGCTTTCGCGGTAACACGAACGGTGGCGAACGATACTCCGGTACCGGGATGCAAGACCATTCGGATCGAAGCCGCCTGGACCGAGCAGGGCAAACCGCGCAAGGTGACCCTAAGCGCCGTGGCCGCATCGCCCTGACAGGGCCTGGGGGAGTGCATCGAGAGCCCCGTGGGCGCGCGGATTGGAGGCGTTGGCGAAGCGTCGGGTAGCTCCCGCTGGTCGCAACCCGACCTACGATCCGAGGCGCAAGTCAAAGTGGGAGTTGCGGCAGTGCCGTGGAATTCTTTCACGCCGCGGGCATGATCCCGATTGGTTCCGGGTAGGTCAGGGTGTGCGGAGCACTCCCTGACGATTTGGGAGTGAGCGCGCGGATTGGAGGCGTTGGCGAAGCGTCGGGTAGCTCCCGCTGGTCGCAACCCGACCTACGATCTCATATCTGACTTCAAAGTCAGCACTCGCCGTTCAGGCGGGCCGAAGGCCGTTGGCAGCAATCGATTCCCGCTGAAAGACCGCGGGAATGACGGGAATGACGGGATGCCTGTAGGCCTGAATATATCGGTTTAGGATAAGACCTTTCATTAGCAAAGGCGGGCAAGATGCCCGCGCTCCCGGGAAAGGGCCCACGCCAAATGCAGGTTTTTGGCCTCAACAAGCATAACGTTTCCTGGCCCGGCGCCCTTGGGAACAGCACTTTGCCGGCGGCGGGAAACCGGATTGCCGGTAACCCGATGCGGTCCCCCGGAGCGGTTCCGCCGGCCCCGGCGGAATCCGGATCGGCCATCGTGATCTGCCTGCTGGTGCTGGTTTTGCTGTCTCTGTTGGGGGTCTACGCCACCCAGACCACGACCCTGGAAGTGCGCATTGCGGCCCATCGGAAGCAGGCCACGGAAGCTTTTTACGCCGCCGAATCGGCCATCAGCGAAGGCCGCGCCCGGTTGAGCGAACTCACCGCCGGGGCCTTCCCGGCCACCACCACCTGGCGGGGCTATCTGGGCTTCCCGCAAGTGGCCCAACTCCCACAAATCGCGGCGGAACTCAGCGGCTACCAGGAAGCCGACCTGGTTGCAAGCGCCCAGATTGAGGTCCCGTTTCTTGTGGAAATCCGTCATCTCAATGAAGAAGACCGCGGCATTGATCTGTGCGGCGGCGGTCTGCAAGCGGAAGACGTCCGGTTCTGGGGGGACCTCGACGGCGACGGCCGGTTCGAAGAAAACCCGGTGGCCTGCGGCGGGCCGACCGCCGGCACCCCGATCGCGGTGTTGACCGGGTGGGGCATCGCCGGAGCCGTCAGCGGGTCGGCTCCGAGCGTCAAGAAAATAACGGTGGAAGCGCGTAGGGAGCCGCTGAAGCCGGTATTGTTCGGCGATCTGCTGCTCGATATCCAGACCACCGCTGCGATCACCGCCGGCACCGGGGCCCCCGACAGCGCCCACATCGCCGGCAACACTCAGATCCGGCTGGCCACCGGGATTGAAGTGGAAGGAGAAATCCTGCTCGGGCGGCAGAACGACGGCACCGCCGCCGTCTTCACCGTGACCGATGGTTCCGCCGTCAACGCCCACGGCGGCATTCACCAGCGGGACCGCCTGGACCCGGATCCGCTGGGTCTTGCCGGCGGGATCCTGGCTGAAGCCCTGGAAACGAGCCGCACGATCAACGACAATCTGATGGGCGCCAGCCCGGCCATTACCGACCAGACCATCCAGTTGAGCGCCGCCAGTCCCCAGGGGACCGCCATGACGCTGGCCCCCGGCAGCTATCATCTCACCGCCATCGCTCTGGCGGAAAACAGCACCCTCACCATCGATAACAGCACCGGCACCGTCACGGTGTTTCTTGAAGGGCCGCTCCAGACCGCGGTTGGTTCGAAGCTGCGGGTGCTGGGCGCGGCGTCTCGGTTCATCATTTACGGCGCCACCGAAGACCCGCTCAACCTGGCCCACAACGGCGATTTCAAGGGTTGTATCCATGCCCCGAAGAGCACCGTCACCCTCGCCAACAGTGGCCAGGTCACCGGCATGATCTGGGGTGCCCGGACCATTTTGGCAAACAGCGGGGAGTTTGCTTACGATCCTGGAGCGCGCGGCCGCTTCATCCATTCCCGGGCAAGGCTGGTCAGCTGGCGCGGGCCGTAAGGTTAACGGACCAGGATCAGCGTTTCGGCCAATGCGAAAAGCTCTCACCACAGGGGCACAGCGCAGCCAAAGGCCGTAACCAAAAACTAACCACGGAGGCACAGAGGACACAGAGAAAGATTTCTTTTTGCAGATCGGGAGATGCCGATCTGCAAAAAAGTACTCCCCCTTCGGGTAGAGATTTTTCCCCGGCCCTCGTCTCCGGGCCGGGAAAAAATAGTCTCCTCTGTGCCCTCCGTGTCTCTGTGGTAAATCTTGTTTGAAATGGCCCTGACGATGATCAAGACCGTTCAGTGGGAATCACTCGCGTTCGTGCCGAGCAGGCCCTGAAACAAGGCGTGATAACGGGAGGCGATAACGCGCCAATCGAAGCGGGTCCGCGCTCGCTCCCGACCGGCCCGCGCCAGCCGTCGGCCCAGATCGGGATCTGCGATCAGACGCCGCATCGCCAGCGCCAGCGCGGCTGCGTCCCCCGGCGGCACCAGCAGCCCGGTTTCGCCATGAGTGATGATATCCCGCACCGCCGGGACCTCGCCCGCGATCACCGGGCAGCCGCACCCAAGGGCTTCGACCACCACCAGGCCAAACCCCTCCCGATCGCCGTCGGAACCCACCACGAAGGGAAAAACCGCCATGACGGCCCGTCGGTAAAGGTCCGGCAGCCGGCGATTTTCCACCCCGCCCAGGAATCTGACCCGCGCCGCCACGCCCAGACGCAGCGCCAGCCGTTCCAGTTCCGGCCGCAGCGGGCCCGCGCCAACCACGTGCAGTTCCCAGGGGTGCCGCTGGTCCTGCCCGTGCTGTTCGTCCTGGATCCGGGCAAAGGCCTCGAGTAGAAACCTCAGCCCTTTCTTTTCCACCAGCCGGCCCACGAACAAGATCGTCCGGGTCCGTTGAACGGTGGACTCCGGTGCCGGGGTGAAGCTCCCTTCGAGATCGACCCCCATGGGCACCACCTCCAGCACCGGCACCCGGCGGTACAGCGTGAGTACCGTTTCGCGCATGGCCCGGCTGACCACGCTGAGGGCATCCACGCGGCGCAGCGCCCAGCGCTTCAGCGCCGTGGAAAGCGGGTCCCGGAGCGCATACAGGTCCCCGCCGTGACTGGTGCACAGGACCGGGACCCGG
>MNZR01000211.1 GCA_001873705.1 Syntrophobacteraceae bacterium CG2_30_61_12 | reverse complement strand
TTGCCGCCCGCGCACAGTTCCTCGAACATCACATTGGTGATAACGTTCGGCGATTGGCCGAAGCCCAGCTTGGCATCCAGTTTGGTGGGATCATAGGGGGCCCAACCGGCCGCCAGGACAATGGCGCCGGCGCGCTTTTCGATGGTTTTTCCGCCCTGATCGACGGTCACCTTGAAAATACCGGGACCGCCTTGGGTCTTCGCGATTTTGGCTCCGGTGAAGACGGTGATGTTGGCGGCCTTTTGCACCTTGTCGATCAGGGCGCCGAGGTCGTTGTCCTTGATTTCCTTGTATGGGAAGGTGACCTTCTTGCTCACCCGCTTCTGGAAGCCGCCGAGTTCCGCCTCCTTTTCCACCAGGATCACCGCGTAACCGGCCTTGGACGCTTCCAGGGCCGCGTTCAGCCCGGCCAGACCACCACCCACCACCAGGATGTCCTTGCAGAATTCTTCTTCCGGCTTGTAGGCTTCCGGCATTTCCATGCGCGCCAACTTGGCGTGGGCGATCCGCAGATAATCCTCGGCCATCATCTGAGTGTCTTCGTCGTTGGGCTTCTGGCACCAGGCCACCTGTTCCCGCAGATTCACCCGTTCCATCAGGCATTGGTCAAAATTGAACACATCGTACATCACCCGCAGCGAACAGGCGGCGATCATCAGGGTGTTCACGCCTTCTCCGGCGATATCGGCCTTGATCAGTTCCACCCCTTCCTTGCTGCACAGATTCGCGTGGTTGCGGCAGACCGCCGCCTTACATTCCTTGGTCGCGACCTTGGCCAGCTGTTCCAGATCGAGGGCATCCCCGATCCCACACCCCGAACAGATATAGACTCCGAGCTTCTTTTCCATGAGTTACCTCCTGGCGATCGACTGAATGGCTTTAAGAGCAGCGGCCGTTCCGTCCGCAACCGATTCCGATACTCCCACCGGGGTCCGGGTGCAGCCGGCGGCGTAGACACCGGGCATGGCGTTTTGCGCTGCGACGAACCCGTAGTCGTCGTAGGGCACCGGAGTCGGAATCGGTTCCAACGACGTGTTGGGCTGCATGCCCGTGGCCAGGACCACCAGGTCCACCGGGATTTCATTGAGCTGCTCGGTCATGGTGTTTTCCACCCGCAGGATCAGCTTATTGCCGTCCGCATCCTGCTCGATTTTGGCCACTTTGCCCTTAAAGAAAACGATGTTTTCATCGGCTTTGATCTTGCTGTAGAAGTCCTCCAGCCGATCGGTCGCCCGGATATCGATGTAGAAGATGTAAATCTTGGCGTTCGGGTACTGTTCCCGCACGTAGGTGGCCTGCTTCATGGAAGCGAGACAGCAGATACCGGAACAAAACGGCAGATGATTCTGGTCGCGGGACCCGGCGCACTGGATGAAGGCCACCGTTTCCGGGGCCTTGCCGTCGGATGGGCGAACGATTTTCCCCTGGGTCGGGCCGTTCCAGGCCGCCAGCCGTTCCATCATCACATTGCTGATCACGTTCGGGTAGTCATCGCTGTGATAATTGACCAACTTATTGGCGTCGTAAGGCTTCCAACCGGTCGCCCAGATCACCGCGCCGACTTTGAGATCCAGGGTCTGGACCCCCATCTCCAAATCGATCGCATCGTAGGGGCAGGCTTCCTTCACCTTGGCCGCCTCGGAGCTTTTCACCAGAGCCGGATCGAGCACGTAACGCAGCGGGAAAGCCATGTCGTGGGGCAGGAACGCCGCTTTGATCCGATCCATGTTGTAGTTGAAGGGATTATCGATTTCCATGCTGCAAGCTTCCGCGCACTTACCGCAGGCGGTGCACTTTTCGTTCACGTAACGCGGCTTCAGGCTAACCCGCACGTCGAAATCACCTTCGGTGCCGCTGATGCTTTCCACCTCGGCCATGGTGAAAAAGCGCACCCTGGAATTGGTCTTCACCCGGCGGAAGTTGATCTCGAGCCCGCAGTAGGGCGGGCAGAGCTTCGGGAAATAGTGATGGAGTTGCGCCACCCGGCCGCCCAAATAGGGATTGCGTTCGACCAGGACCACGTCGTAGCCGGCTTCGGCGGCTTCGACCGCGGCGGTCAACCCGCTCATCCCGCCGCCAACCACCAGAATGCTTTGAGTTACTGACTTCGCCATGCTTTTCCTCCTCGGCGTATTGAGAGTGTCTCCGGCCCTGCCGGCGTTCCGACAGAGTTTCCGACCACTTATCTGCCCTTACCGATACCCCGGAAAGCGACCGATCCGCGCTGGTGAAGGTGTTCATGTGCATATATACACAATGACCGGGGGCGGCGCAAACAAAAAAATGGCCGCCTTGGTCCCAATAACCATTTTAAATGGCAACGAATCGGAGCACCTACCCGATGCCCCGAAGAGCATCGGTGGAAGAATTTGTGAAAAAAAGGGCACAAACGCCGGCTTCAGCCTTGCAAAATCGCTTCATCTCGCATAGGATTTGTGTGAACTATGATCCGCTAGTCGTTGACCGGGTCACTCGCGGATGGTTGCGGGCTGACCTGGCATCGCGGCCGCGCAGGCACTGCGGGAGCGATGATCCGTTGGCACGGCAAAGAACAGAACTGGAGTGATAGGGTATGGAAAACTCGCAAGATCGCAAAAAATGGGTTGAAGTCGCCGTGAAACTGGGGCTTTCCCTGGCCATCCTGTTTCCTGTCTACGGCTTTTTGTTTCTCACCTTTCCGGCTTCGGTGCTGGCGTTCTATCTCATTTCCGCCGGCCTGTTCGCGGTGTTCGCGCCCTGGGACAAACTGAAGCAGCGTTTCCTGTCCTAGCTAAGGCGAAAAGCATTCACCACAGAGGGCACAGAGGGCACAGAGAAGACCTCGAGTTTTCTCGGTGCCCTCAGTGTCTTTGTGGTAGATTTTCTGACTTTATTTGATTTGCCCGTCCCAAAACGAAAAAGCCTGCAAGGAGACAATCCCTTGCAGGCTTTCAAATCAGGCGGTGTCAGGGAGATTCGACACCGTGGCAATCAACTTCTGTTAGAAGGCCCAGTCGAGCTTTGCGCCCAGCAGCCAGGCATCGTCATCGTCTGCGATATTGGTGCGGGCATCACCGGCGACCAGGTAGCCGGCAACCATGCGCAGGCGCAGGCCATCGATCAGCCTTTGTTCGATCAGCAGGTCGAATTCATTACCCACTTCGCTCGAGGTATCGCCATTGGTGATATCGGCAGTCACGTCTTCAGCCGTACCGATGTAGTAGTAATTGAAGCCCAGTTTGGTCTTTTCCAGGGCCTGCCAGGCTACACCGGCAGTGACCGTCCACAGGTTGCTGGGAGCGTCGCCGGCCGTCCAGCCGTTGCCCCTCGGTGCCTGCTGGTCCTGCACACCGAATGCACCGAAGCCCAACACTTCCGACCAGTAATGGGAGCGGCCAAGCGGGTAGACAAAGGCTTCAATGTCATCGTCGCTGAAGTCATCGTCACCCGAAGTGTAGAACCCACCCAAGGTGAAGGTGAAGTTGTTCACGTAGACGTTGCCGACCAGTTCCGCCATCCAACCCTTGTAATCACCGGAATTGCCGAAAGCGTCGTCAGTGCTGCCCAGATTCTTGATGCCCCTAGCGGTGATATCAAACTGCTTGGTGGCGTAGCCCAATTCCAGGCCAAGGTCGAACAAGTTATTGTCCAAAGTGGGAACCGTGTATACAACGTACGATGCATTGAGATTCCTGGCATACTGATAGAAGCCATACAGACCGCCCTTCCAGGGGCCGTTGGCATACTGTAGACCCAGAAAAACATCGTCGATGTTGTCTTCGGTGCTGGTGAAATCTTCATTGCGGGCCGCAATGTAGCCGCCGAGGAGTTTAACTGCTCCGAACTTGGCGTCCATGGTCATGGCGGAGAAATCGTCAGCAACCAGCCAGCCGCCCATCATGTCGATGCCCTGGACACCGATCCGGGTGGTCACCGGGGTGTTGGGGATCTTGATTTCCGCATACACGTTCTTCATCAGGAAGTTGTTGGAGTCGGCTCCCACATCACCGCCAGTCGCCGCCTGACCCCAAATGGTATTGACTTCCCACCTGGTCACCATGCGGAAATTCTCGCTGGCCACAAAGTAGAAGTACATCCTTAAGCGCTGATCAATGCGGTTGTAGTTGTCGTCGAGCAGGTCCGTACCATCCTGAACGTTGTCGCTGGAAACGATCCGTGACCGCCAGTAACCGCCGTACTTGAATTCCGCGGCGGACACCGGAGCAGCCAGGACAACGGCCAGCACCAAAGCCATCATCACCAAAAATGCTTTCTTCATCTCTTTCCTCCCGAGTTCTTGATCTTGAAACTTTCCAATCAGTTCCAATTTCCGGTTCGTTACACAAGCCCCTTATCCAACCGAATCGTTCTAGTTGCTCACCTCCTTTCTCAATCATCTCACACAACTATCTCTAAGCCCTTACACTCACCTATCAGTTTCACACCTTCCTACAGCACAGGGCAACCCGGTGTCAACAGGAAATTTGCTTTTCGATCCAAGTATTTTTTCATCACATCGGCCATTTTTGCCTTGCCCCATGCCGCGCTGCCGAGCCCGCGGCCAGATCCCCACCCATGGCCCTGGGCCCACGTTGCACAATCTCTTTAAGTCGGCCCAGCAGGGCGCCGGCGATCCGCTTCCCCTCGGCACAGCCCCATTGCATAAAGTGCGCATAATCCTGGACCGTCATTCCCGCATGGTTCTGGCGGGAATCCAGGTATGAAGAATCTGGATGCCCGCCTTCGGGGGCATGACGAGTGAAGGTTCGAGCCCCT
>MNZR01000043.1 GCA_001873705.1 Syntrophobacteraceae bacterium CG2_30_61_12 | reverse complement strand
GGGCGGTGGCGACCAATCGCTGCAGGCGCTGTGAATGAAAAAAGTCGTCGGAATTGAGGATGGTGAGGAACTCGCCACGTGCCGACTCGAGACCCCGGTTGATGGCATGATGGGCACCCCGGTTGGCTTGCCGGATGAAACGCCAGGGGCGCGGCGAGTTCCGTAGACTGTTTTCCACGACGACGGCCGTTGCGTCGGTGGACCCATCGTCGATCACGATTAGCTCGAAATCGGTGTAACTCTGCTTCAGGACCGAGTTCAGCGTTTCCCCCACAAAAGCTTCGTGGTTGTAGGTCGGAATGATCACCGAAACGGTGGGCTCGGTCGTTGCGCTCATTGGTTCTCTTGCTCTCCATTTCTTCAATCGCCTGATCGAAGCCTGTTCATACCGGCAACCGTGGACTGGGTCAAATTCTTATTGCCGGCGGTAGGGCCGGAATCGACCCCAACGATCTAGGGTCGGCGTCGATACCGAACCGCCTCGCGCAGGCGATGGGTCAATCGCTGCAACTCTTCGGCCGCCTGCCGCCATCGGGCACTAATTGGAGGGCGCTGTTCCAATCGCTGTAACCGTTCCCCAACATCCCGCAGCAGCAAGGCGTGCTGTTCCTGTAGTTGCCGGAAAAGCGCGGTCAGGTCCGCCAGGTGTCCTTCACGCAGATTGAGCAGGCTCTCGATCCCGGCGATTTTCCAGTCTCGTTCCGCCAGTTGCTGGTCCAGGTAGCGAATGTGGCCGTCTTTGGCCAGCGCGAACGCCTGCCGGTAGCGGGTGATCCGCTCCGGGGTGAATTTTTCCAGATGCTTGGCGGTCAGTCGAGTGTGCGCTTGAGCCAACACCGGTTCGGATGCCGCCTGGGCGATCTGGGCGGCCCCCGACCATTGCTGATAAGCGGCCGTGGTCCGCTTGATGTGCTGAAAAGGATGATTTTCGCCCAGGCGCAGCAGCAGATCGTGGTCTTCGTACAAGTCGAATGCCGGATCGAAGCCCTCGGAGCCCAGCAACACTTCGCGATCGAACAGCAAACAGATGAGGGGGATGTAGTTGTCGAACAGCAGTTTCGGGTAGTCGAAGTCCTCGGAAAACAGGAGCTCCTCCCGTTCAGTAACGAGTTCTCCCGAATCCGGATCATAGCGTTTGTAGACCATCAGGGAATCGGAGTAAGCCACCTTGAAGTCGCTCTGGATCAGGTAGTCGGCAAGCACTTGCACGTGCTCGGGGTAAAGTTCATCATCGTCGTCCAAAAACCCGATGTATCGCCCGCGGCTGTGGGCGATTCCAGTGTTGCCGGCGGCGGCTCGGCCCATATTCCGGGGATGCTCGATCTGGGTCAGTTCGATATCGCCCAGGATTTGTTTGAGGTTACTCGGTTCGAGAGCACAACCGCCGTCGTTCACCACCACGGCCTGAAGCGGGCGGTGGGTTTGAGCGGCCAGGCTCTTCAGCGCGGCGGCCAGGAGTTTGGGCCGGTCCTTGGTGCGTACGATGATGGAGACAAGCGGCTTTTCCATGGCAGTCCTAGATGTCAGGTTGCTCAGTTCGCGCAGCGGTCGGAATCCGGACGGGCGGCCACGCAGAACACGAAATCCGAAGGCAGCAGGCCGGTCTTGATCAGAGCGGTTTCCAGCCAGATGAGCAGGTTCAGTGCCGGCGGGCCGATGGGATCGATCTCGAAGTTGAAGGCGATCTGCTGAAGCAAAGGGTAGAGAATCGTGCCACCGGTTTCGATCACCCGCACGTTGGGAAAGTGAGCCCGCAACAGGGGCAGGATATCGCGCGAGCGCACCGCTTCCGAAGGGTCCGGAAGAGCGCCTTCGGCCATCTTTGTTTCGTACCTCTTGACCTTCCCGGTGGTGGTTCTCTTCAACCGCGCCGGCAGCACCTTCAAGAGCGCGTTGACCAGTGCCAACTGCCGCGCCGTGAACTGGAGGCGATTGGGGCCCACGTACTCGCGCACCACCAACAGCGCTCGATCTTTCATGCTGTGCCGGACCTGGCCGAACAGGTGGTCTAGTCGCTCGATATGATGCAGCGTGCCCACGGCCCAGATGAAATCGTAGCTCGCCGGCGGCAATTCCGCTCGGTTCAGATCGCGGCATTGGTAGTGCAACCCTTCGAGACCAGCCGCGATCGCCAGCCGCCGCTGCCTTTCCAGCAGCGGAGCGGCGAGATCCAGCACCTCGATCCGGCTGAACAGGCCGGTTTCCATGAAGCGCATTTCATAGCTCCGCTCCTCACCGCAGCCGAGCGCCAGCGCCCGTAGATTGCCGCCGCTGCCCAAGTAAGATTTGATCAGCCGCACCACGTGATCGAATGGATCGAGTCCGTTCCGACCGGTCATGCACCGGGCTTGATAGCTCGTCACCTGGTTCAGGGTTTCCCAATAGACCTTGAGACCGTTGCAATAATAGTTGGAAAGCGAATCATCCCAGATGGACGATGGAGGCATGGGCACTGAATCCTTGCCGAACGGTTTCGATCGTTCCGGCGGTGCCTCGGATATCGACTGCCGAAACGGCGCGGAGGTGTCGGCGGCAGGCAGCGGCCAACCTGCTGCAGACTGTCCCTGGTCAACTCTTACGGCTGACAAAAACTTCGCACATGGCCCCATCGATGCCCTTGGCGCGGTCGCGGATGCGGACGACCGTGGTGGTCATGGCGCAGGACCGGTAGATAATATCCGCCAGATCGTAGCCCCACTCGCGGGTCACCAGGGAGCCGTCGGGATCGATCGGGTTAACGTGATAATCCGGGGTGTCCAGATGACGCACGCCGCCATTTTCCCTGACCGCACGCACCCGGGTGGGCTGCCAGTAGTACCAGGGCACGGTGAACACATGGGCACCGCCCGGTTTCAAGGTGCGATGGATTTCCCGAAACGCCCGTTCCGGTTCGAACAGGTGTTCAAATACGTCCTGGGTGATCACTAGATCGAACCGCTCGTCTTCGAAGGTTTGCGACTCCAGGTCTTCACAGCGAATGCCGTCGCGGCAGCGGCCCATTTGCACATCCTTGAAAAAATGGGTGCCCAAGTAGCCCGGGCATTCCCGAGCCAGTTTTTCCGACGAAGCGCCTCCCGGCGACGATTCGTGCACGGTGAGATCGCGCCAGTTGGGGAAATAACTGTCGAGCACCTCGATCACCGCACGCCAGCGCGGAACGCTGTGGCATAAAACGCATAGGTACTGGTCTCGAAGCCACTCACCCAACTCAACGAACACGGTGGGGCAGGCGCAGATCGGGCAATGACCGCGATTGTACTTGCCACCGGCAAGCATGGTCTTGAGATCCATCCAGTTCCTCGCCTTCCCGTGAACTGATCGAGCCATCCGCGGCTGCCCTGAACTTTACCGCGATCCTGAGCCGATCGGTAATCGAAGCCTACCGACCACCGATCCGATCAGCAAGTCATATAGGGTAAAACGCCGCGCTTTTCAAGCGCTGCATCGCCGCATTTGCGTATCGACCTGGTGGGTTGTAGGCAAGAGCCGGCTCTTGACAAATTGTCTTGACAGAAGAAAGGCATCTTCCGTATGTAGAGCGGAACCAGGCCAAAGGAGCCAGCTTATGGGAAACTTCCGCACTGATCGGTGTGCTCGATGCTCGTATTTTAGCTCCAGCGGGAGGCGGCGCTGACCCAGCTTTGGCCGGTATTCAAAGATCAGCCGAAAGCCGCGGGATCAGCCCGCGGCTTTTCGTTTTTCGGCTCCTGCCCTGACGGGTGTGCCGCCCGCGGGGATGGCGGCCCCGAGCGCCACCCATGAACTGGATGGGCAATTCGGAGCTCCGGGCTGCCCGGCATTTCCCGGCCGATTCGCGCCGCTTTCACGCGCGTCTCGCCCGGCAGGTCATGGTCATGATCAGCGCAGCTCAATCTGTTTATCAAGCGGGAGGTCGAAGGTGACCGATGAACCGAGCCGGCGCCGCCAGTTGCAGGAATTGCGGGTCGCTATCGATAGCGTGGACAGCCGGCTGCTGAAACTGCTCAACGAACGCATGGCGCTGGCCAAGAGGGTAGGGGAGCTGAAGGCCGGAACCGCCATTGCCCTGTTCGATCCGGGCCGCGAGGAAGCGATCTGTCGGCGGCTTGCGGCGGCAAGCGAAGGCCCGCTCCACGAAAGCTCGCTTCGGGCCATCTACCGGGAAATCCTGGCCGCTTCCAGGCTGCTCCAGTATCCGCTGCAGGTGGCCTTCCCCGGACCACCGTGGACCTTTGCCCAGGTGGCCGCCGTTTCCCTGTTCGGGCATTCCGCCCGCTACCTGCCGCTGGCTACCCTGGAAGAGGTGTTCGCCGCCCTGGTCAAGGGCCGGGTCCATGTGGCCCTGGTGCCGGTGGAAAATTCGTTGGAAGGCGGGGTCGGTCGCAGCCTCGACCTGCTCCATGAACAACCGGTGCAGGTGGTGCGCGAATGTTACCTGGAAATCAGCCATTGCCTGGCGTCCCGGGCCGGTGCCCTGGACCGGATTGAGCGCCTGTACGCCCAGCCCCAGGCCATCGCCCAGTGCCGCCGCTGGATCCTCGAACACCTGCCCCGGGCCGAGTGGCGGGAATGTCCATCAACCGCCCAAGCCGCCCAATTGGCTCGGCAAGACCCGCACGGCGCCGCTCTGTGCAATCTCTACGCAGCCCATCATTACGGCCTGGAAGCCCTACAGGAAGCGTTGGAAGACCAGCCGGGAAACGTCACCCGGTTTTTCGCCCTGGGCCGCGATCCCAACCCGCCGACCGGCTGCGACAAGAGTTCCATCCTGTTCGGAGTGCGCGATCAGCCGGGGGCGCTGCACTGCGCCCTGGCGCCCCTGACCCGCTTCCAGCTCAACATGACCCGGATCGAATCGCGGCCCAACCGGCTGCTGCCCTGGCAGTACCTGTTCTACGCCGATATCGAAGGCCATCGGGACGATCCGGACATCCGCGCGGCGCTCGATGCGCTGCGGGAACAGGTGGCGTTTTTCAAGGTCCTGGGGTCTTACCCCAAAAGCGACCCGCTGCGACCGATCCGCTTCGATCGGGAAAAAGTGCGCGACCACGGCTTGAACCCGGGATCAGAGCCCGGTGCCTGAATCCGTATCGGTCGCGATTGCAGGGGAGCCGCGCTGGTATGGATCCAGGAGGGCGGTTTACCGACCGCGGAGGGAAAGGGAGGCGATTGGATGATCCGACCGGTGCAACGCGAACTGTATGCGGTGATCGGCCACCCGGTCGCTCACAGCCTGAGCCCGGCGATGATGAACCGGGCCTTTGCCGCGGGGCGTCATCCCGGCTGCTACCTGGCATTCGAGGTGAGCGAACCGGCAAGCGATCTGGAACTGCTGCACCGGCTGGGACTGCGCGGGATCAGTGTGACCCTTCCGCACAAGCGCGCAGTCATGAAATGCTGTGAAAGCATCGATGAAACCGCTCGCGCCATCGGGGCGGTGAACACGCTGCGGCGCACCCCCAGATCGTGGGAAGGGCGCAACACCGACTGGCTGGGCGTGAGCGAAGCGTTCAGACCGGTGAGTTCGTTCACCGGTAAGCGGGCCCTGGTGATCGGAGCCGGCGGGGCGGCCCGGGCGGCGGTGTTCGCGTTCCTGCGGGAAGGCACGCGGGTTGCGGTCGCCAACCGCGGCGCCGAACGCGGCCTCCGGCTGGCCCGGGAATTCGGCTGTGAATTCGTGCCGCTGATCGAAGTTTCGCGGCAGCGCTTCGATCTGGTGGTGCACTGCACCCCGGTCGGGATGATCGGCGCCGCGGCCCACTCGCTGGACCTTCCCGACGCCTTCTTCCGGCCGGAGATGGTGGTGATGGATGCGGTCTATCGGCCGCTTTGGACCCCGTTCTTGATCCAGGCCCGGGCCACCGGCTGTCGGATCCTGACCGGGCTCGAGATGCTGCTCCACCAGGGCCTGGCCCAATACCAGTGGTGGACCGGCAACGCCGCGCCGGCGGCGGCGATGCGGGCGGCGCTGGAACAGG
This sequence comes from Syntrophobacteraceae bacterium CG2_30_61_12, assembly GCA_001873705.1. Lineage (GTDB taxonomy): Bacteria > Desulfobacterota > Syntrophobacteria > Syntrophobacterales > DSM-9756 > CG2-30-61-12. The sequence goes on along the minus strand of MNZR01000043.1, from coordinate 15,052 downwards.
CGCTGGAAAAGGGAAACCGATGATTCGCATCATTGAACCGCTGAAACCGGGGCAGTCGCTCCATGCCCGGATCAAATTGCCGGGGTCCAAATCGGTCACTCACCGCGCCCTGATGATGGCCGCCCTGGCCGACGGTCCTTGCCGGATCGACAATCCGCTGCGGGCGGAAGACACCGAACTGACCGCCGGGGCGCTCACTCAGGTGGGCGCGACCATCACCTGGGCGGCCGAAAGCGTTCGGGTGACGCCGCCCAACACCCGCTGGCACAGCCCAACCGCACCGATTCAGTTGGGCAACAGCGGCACCACCACCCGGCTCCTCGCCGCGCTGCTGGCGGCCGGACGCGGGCGGTTCGTGCTGGATGGCAGCGACCGTCTGCGCCAGCGCCCGCTGGCCCCACTGCTCAACGCGCTCGCCGGCCAGTCGGTGAGGGTCCGGCATCTCCAGGCGCCGGGCTATCTCCCCCTGGAAATGGTCAGCGAAGGCCTCACCGGGGGCTCGGTGCAAATCGATGCCGGAGCCAGCAGTCAGTATCTTTCGGCGCTCCTCATGAGTGCCCCCGCCGCCGCCGCCGATCTCACCGTCGGGTGGACCCTGCCGGTGGCGTCTTTTCCCTACGTGCTCATCACCCTGGCGATGATGGAAGAATTCGGGATCCATTACCGCCGGCTCGCCGAAAACGCGATCTTGGTTCCCGCTCCCCAGACCTACCGGGCCTTTTCCCATGAAGTGGAAGGCGACTGTTCGAGCGCTTCCTACTTCTGGGCCGCCGCCGCCATCACCGGAGGCGAAGTGTTCACCGGGCCGGTCAAGCCGGGAGCGCTTCAGGGCGACTGCCGGCTGCTCGAAGCGCTCGAGCAGATGGGCTGCCGGGTGGACTGGCGGGAGCGCGGCGTTCGGGTGCGGGGGCCGGCGCGGCTGGGCGCTCTCGATTTGGATCTTAACCAGATGCCGGACATGGTCCCCACCCTGGCGGTGGTGGCCGCTTTCGCCGACGGTACCAGCCGCATCCGCAACGTCGCCCACCTGCGCATCAAGGAATGCGACCGGCTGAGCGCTCTTGCCGGCGAACTCGGGAAAACCGGCGCCCTCATCGATGAACTCCCGGACGGTCTGGTGATCCGCGGTGGCCCCCGGCACGGGGCGGCGATCGACTCGCACAACGATCATCGCATCGCCATGGCCCTGGCCCTGGTGGGTTTGCGCATCGCCGGCGTCGAGATCCATGGCGCGGAAGCTGTGGTCAAATCATTTCCCGGGTTTTGGGATGCGTTCGCAAGCCTGGCAGCTCGGAGCTGAAACCGGCTGCCGGCGTACACCCGGGGAAGAAGATTTTTGACAGGATTGACAGGATTGACAGGGATCCGGTTCATCGTGTCGATTCGGTCAACAGGTGGAGGTCAGCCTGCATGGTCATTAAACCGCTTGCCCGCGGTCTCGCCTGGTTCGCGGTCTTGCTCTCGCTCACCTGGGTCGGCTCGATCGGCGCCGCGGCACCCGCGGCTGAAAAGCCGGCGCGCACCTGGTCCGAACACCTGGATGAACTGAGACGTCATGCCGTGAAGGTCGGAGTGCAGGTGAACGATCTTACCAGCGGTCGCGTGATTTGGGAAAACAGCGCAAAAATCCCGCTGGTGCCGGCTTCTCTTGCCAAGGTCCTGACCAGCTACGCCGCCTTGAAGGCGCTCGGTCCCTACTACCGGTTCAAGACCGAGATCCACGCTTCCGGCCACGTCAGCGGCGGCACCTTGCAAGGCAGGCTGGTGATCCGGGGCGGCGGCGATCCCTATCTGTTCGCCAGGGATTTCTGGGAAATCGCCGGCCAGTTGAAAGCCGCCGGAATCGATAAGGTCACCGAAGGCGTTTACGTCGACAACGGTTTCTTCCAGCCCCAATGGGAGCACCTATGCATCGATCAGCATTGCGAACGGGGTTACAACCCGGTGATTTCGGCCCTGGCCCTGGACTACAACACCCTTGAGTTTCGCCTCGTGTCCGGCAAGTCCGTGGGCCAACCGGCGCGGATCTCCTGGCTTCCGCCCAGCGATTATGTAGCGATCAGCAACCGAACCACCACCATCGGCGCGAGTAAACCGACCCAGTTGCAAATTCTTTCCAAGGGCGTGCAGCAAGAAGCACGCGAACTGTTCGAACTGATCGGTCCGTTTCGCACCGAACTGCCGCTCGGCGCTGAATACCGGATCAATGTCGCCGATCCGCTGCTGTTCGCCGCCCGTTCGGTGGCCGAAATCATGCGCCGCGCCGGGATCGAAGTGGGTCCCGGAGCCGGAGCCGCCAGGATCGATCCTAAGGCCGAGCGACTTTTCGTGCGTCAGTCGCCCCCCCTGGGCGACCTCCTGTTCGGACTCAACCGGTACAGCAATAACTTCATGGCCGAAACCCTGTTCCGGGTGATCGGAGCCGAGCAACTGGGAACTCCGGCCACCGCCGCCAAAGGAGCCCAGGCGGTGACCGGGGCATTGCAGCAGCTAGGCGCCGGCAACTCGGAACTGACCATCGACAGCGGTTCCGGACTCAGCCGCACGACCCGGGCCAGCGCGCACACTTTCAACCTGGTCCTGGTGGATCTCTACAACGATTTCGAGGTGGGACCCGAATTTCTATCGTCTCTGGCCCGCAACGGCGAGGAAGGGACCCTGAGAAAGCGCTTCCGTTCCGGCACCCGCGACCTCATGGTCCGAGGGAAAACCGGGACCCTGGCCGATGTGGTGGGATTCAGCGGTTACGTGAGCGACGGTTCGGGGCGGGTGTTCGCGGTGACCGTGCTCTTGAACGACGTGAACCAGGGCTGGGAAGCCAAGCGGGCCCTGGATAACCTGCTCATGAGCATTCCCGAGCTGGCAGCAACCGCGAACTGACGCTTTCAGACCAACAGAGCAATCACTTGCTGCGGACGCTTTCCCGGGAGCGCGGGCATCTTGCCCGCTCCTGGGGCATGGTTCAGAACCGATACCGATAGCGATACCGATACCGATAGAGAAGGCGCAGCGGCAGGGTGTGGTTTTTCTGCCACAGTCAGGGGTTCTGACTGTGGTTTTTTGCCACCAGCCGCTTCCGAATGGCTGGGCGAGTTTTTCCCGGTAGGATTTCAGGAGCACCTCCAGTGCCGCGGCCAAGCTTGAAGGGACGGCAAATAGCGTGGCCTGCGCGGCGGCGCTCATCAGGTTTCGGAATTATGGCATGGCAATTGCTTATGCCCCTGGTTTGAGGAGGAAAGAGGGGCTTATGTTTTTTCAGACCAACCAATGCACGTTGCGCCGCGAAGTGGCTCTTAGCGGGGTGGGCCTGCACACTGGAGCGAGCGTCTCGCTGCTCATCAAGCCGGCTCCGGCAGCGACCGGAATCTGTTTTCGCCGGGTGGACCTGATCGGCAAGCCGGTGATCCCGGCGCGCTTTGATTGCGTCGTCGATACCTCGCTCGCGACCGTGGTGGGCCTCGGCAGCGCCCGGGTGATGACCATCGAGCACTTGATGGCGGCGCTCAGCATGGTGGGAGTGGACAACGCGCTGATCGAGGTGAACGGGCCCGAAATCCCCGTCTTCGACGGCAGCGCCGCGCCCTTCTGTAATGCTCTAATCGAAGCCGGGCTCAAGCGGCAGCGGACCCCAAGGAATTTTCTGCCCATCACCTCGGAAGTGACCGTGCGCGAGGGTGATTCCTATATCCGGGCCTGTCCGGCGGCGCGCACCAATATCCTCTACACCATAGATTTTCCGCATCCCCTGGTGGGCAGTCAGTCCATGAATTTCCAGCTGGATTCGCAGGCTTTTCGGAGAGATATCGCTGGCGCCAGGACCTTCGGCTTCCTCAACGATGTCAAGCGACTCCAGGAACGCGGTCTGGCCCTTGGCGGCTCCCTGGCCAACGCTCTGGTGTTCGACGACAGCGGACTGCTCAACCGCGATGGGTTTCGCTTCAGCAATGAATGCGTGCGCCACAAGATCCTTGATTTCCTCGGCGACATGTCGCTCATGCCGCACACGCTGATCGGGCGGTTCGAAGCTTACAAAGCCGGCCATGCGTTGCACAACCGCCTGCTGCGAAAGATCGCCGGCACGCTCCATGCCGGGGCCTACGCCATGCCGGCCACACTGGCCGCGGTGAGAACGGCGCGACTGCCGTTTCATGCCCCCTTTGGCAAGCCGGCGCCCGCCGGTTTCTAGAAGCTTTTTCCGCTACCATTCACGGATCGGTATCGGTATCGCCACCGCTATCGCTGTATTTCTGAACCATGCTGAAAATTCCTTGCTTCGCTGCATTCCGGCCGTAATAAAAAGCCAATCCCCGACGGACTTCCAGTAGTGGCGAGATGATTCACTCCCTGCTGCCGCACCGCGCGGAACCGCGCGGAACCGCGCGCAGCCCACAAATTCCTTGCCAACCCAGACTCCCTGACCTAAGAATGAACCTCCGGGCAGGGATCTTTTTTTACCGGCGAGTTATTCCGATCACTCCGACAGCCGAGCAATTTCTTCCAGGCTGGCGCCCCGCCGGCATTGCAGCGCCCGAGTGAGGCGCTGGGCCATAAACCCTTGGTCAGGATTGCTTGCATCGCATTACCCCGTCACTCCCGCGGTGTTTAGGCGGGAATCCAGGCCGGCGCTCATTTCTGGATTCCCGCTAAAGCCTGTCCCCGCAAGCTTTAGGCGGGGAGCATGCGGGAATAACCATTTGAGGGTTGCACTGGATGTTTTATTCTTGCCTCGCGCCTACGGTGGATAAGTGGTGGCTGTCCCGGCCCGAAAGGCAGTTGGGTGAATCGCTCCCGTTGGGTGAGTGCCCCTGATGGTCCCACGCCTTTGCATTGGTTTCTGGCTCGCTGCACTCGCGCTCGCTTATCCGATTCCTGCCACCGCGGTGGGTTCGGCGTTTATTGCCGAGCCCAGGGCCTACGCCGAGAACCCTGACCTGAAGTTGAGTCTGAAGATCGAAAACTGCTTCACCGAAAAAATGGTGGATGCCATCAAGAGCGGCGTCGTCACCACCTTCAAGATCCTGATTGTGCTGGATGAACCCGGTCTGCGCCCGTTTCGAACCAGACTGCTGGACACCCACCTGGAGCATTCCCTCAAGTACGATCAACTCACCGATGAATACCACGTGACCTTGAGCGAACATCCCCAAGCGGTCTTCACCACCTCCGACTTCAATGAGGCCAAGCGGCTCATGAGTGAACTCGACTCGGTCCCGATTCTGCCCTTATGGCGGTTGGAGCCGGACCAGACCTACAAGCTTCGGATCAAGGCCGAACTGTCCAAGGTCCGGCTGCCGACGCCGCTGCGCTATCTGTTTTTCTTTGTGTCGCTGTGGGATTTCGAAACCGCCTGGGTCGATCTGGATTTTCCTTATTGAGAGGCGTTCCATGATTATCGGAAAGCCCACCAACGTAACCACTCGGCGTCGCCGCGAACGCTACTGGGTGGCCGCCGTGATGCTCCTGATCGTGATCTGCGGCTTTCTCGAAGGCTGGTTCTATCAGTTTCGCGCCGATCTGCCGCCGCTTGGCAACTTCCTGCTGTTCGCGCTCATCAACCTGAACGTCCTACTACTGCTGCTGCTGGCCTACCTGCTCTTGAGAAACATCGTTAAGCTGGTGTTCGAGCGCAAGAAGAGCGTCCTCGGAAGCAATCTCCGAACCCGACTGGTGGTGGCCTTCGTCGGAGTGACCCTGATTCCCACCGTGCCCCTGTTCGGTCTGGCGACCCAATTCATTTCGTTCAGCCTGGATTATTGGTTCAGCCAGCAGGTGGAGCAATCGCTCGAACAAAGTGTGGCCCTGGGCAAGGACCTGCTCGGATTGGAAAAGGCCAAACTGGCAGCCGACGGTCGCGCGATCGGGGCCGAGTTGCAGGGCCTTGCCCCGGCCTGGAGTGGGGGTCCGGTTAGCGAGCGTCGGGAGGATCTCGATGCCCTGCTGCGGCGCCATGATCTGCTGGCGCTGATCGAGTTGGACCCACGGCAAAGGGTGCCGCGGCAGATCTGGCGCGACGATATCGCGGAGGAAAATCGCCGCGGTATTGTGGACTTTCTGCGATCGGCGGCAGCGACCGCCGGCTCGAATCCTCGGGTTCTTTACGATGATGCCGATCAGGTTTTCCTCGCTCCGGTGCCGATCTCCGACTCGATTGACGACGCGGCGGCAGCAGCCACCACGGTAGCCGCAACGGCAACAACCGCGGCGGCAATGGTCTGGGCGGTGCAGGCGCTGCCGGAAGGGGTTGCGGACAAGCTCAACGCGGTGAGCAGCGGCTACGAAAACTATCTCCAGTTGAAGCTGCTGCAGCATCCCCTCAAGGTGAGCCACTTCATCGTTTTTTCCATCGTCACCCTGCTGGTGATCTTCGGCGCGGTCTGGCTCGGCTTCACCCTGGCGCGAAGCATCACCGTACCGATCCAGGAACTGCTTTCCGCCACCGAACGGATCGCTCAGGGCGATCTCGAGGTGCGGTTGGACTGGTCGCGGCAGGATGAAATGGGCCGGCTGGTGGCTTCGTTCAACAAGATGGTTCATGATCTGGGGGAAAGCCGGCGGCAGTTGGCCGGGGCCTACGCGGCGTTGCAAGACAGCCATGTGGAATTGGAGCGGCGCCGCCGTTACATGGAAATCGTGCTCACCAACATCGGCGCCGGGGTGGCCAGCGTCGATAGCAACGGTGTGATCGTGACCCTCAACCGAGCGGCGGAAGGGATGTTCGGGGTCGCGGGAACCGAAGCGGTTGGCCGACCCTATTCCGAAGTTCTGGAAGCGCATCAACTGGATATCGTGAAATCGTTTGTGGCCATGCATCAGCTCAGCCGGCAGCAGAATCTGGAGCAGCAGTGCCGGCTGATGATCGGCAACAAGGCCCTGATCTTGCTCATCAAGGTGTCGATCCTGCGCGATGAACGGGACCGCTACCTCGGGGTGGTGGCCGTATTCGAGGACCTGACCGACCTGGAAAAGGCCCACCGGATGGCGGCCTGGCGGGAAGTGGCGCGCCGAATCGCGCACGAAATCAAGAACCCACTCACCCCCATTCAGCTTTCCGCCCAACGCCTGCGCCGCCGCTATCCGGAACTGGTCAACGCCGATCAGGGGATCTTCGACGAGTGCACGCGGATGATCGTCGACCAGGTGGCTCAGATGAAACTCCTGGTGAACGAATTTTCCAACTTCGCCCGTCTCCCCCAGGCCAATCCGGTGCCCTGCCGGTTGCTCGAGTTGATTCAGGAAACCCTGACCCTGTACCGGCACGGTTACCCGCGGGTCAGCTTCGAACTGGAGGAATCGGACCCTCCGCTGCCGGTGCTCCGAATCGATCGCGACCAGTTCCAACGGGTCATGGTGAATCTCTTGGACAACGCGGTTCATGCCCTGGACGGCGAAGTGCGACGGGTGGAAGTGCGGCTCTCCCACGATCCGGTGCTGCGCATCGCCCGGATTGAACTGGCCGACACCGGAAGCGGCCTGAGCGCCGAAGACAAACTCAGGATCTTTGAACCTTACTATTCGAAAAAGGACAAGGGCACCGGGCTGGGGCTGGCGATCGTGGCCAGCATCGTAGCCGATCATCACGGTTTCGTGCGGGTCCGCGACAATCTGCCGAAAGGCACCGTGATGGTCATTGAACTACCCACCTGAGCCCCCGTGCCCGACCATTCGGGGGAAATCCCTGGAACGAGGCCATGAAGGAAACGATTCTGATCGTCGACGACGAAGCCAACATCCTGAAATCGCTCGGCGGGGTGCTGGCCGATGAAGGTTTCGCGACGGTTCTGGCCGGTTCCGGGGAAGCCGCCCTGGAGCAGGTGGCGCGCGAAACCCCGGACCTTATCCTGCTCGATATCTGGCTACCCGGAATCGACGGGCTCGAAGTTCTGGAACGGCTGCAGCGTTCGCACCCAACGCTCCCCGTGATCATCATCTCCGGGCATGGGACCATCGAAACCGCGGTCAAGGCGACCCGGATGGGCGCCATTGATTTCATTGAAAAACCGCTGTCCATCGAACGCACGCTGGTTTCGGTCCAAAACGCGCTGCAGCGCTCGCGGCTCCAACAGGACAATCTGATTTGGCGGCAGAAGGCCGCTCGGCGCCATAAGATCACCGGGGAAAGTGCGCCGATCGTGAGTCTCAGGGAGCAGATCGAACGCGCCGCGCCGTCCAATGCCACCGTCCTGATCACCGGGGAAAACGGCACCGGCAAGGAACTGGTGGCGCGCGCCATCCATCAACTGAGCCGACGCAGCGAGCGGCCCCTGATCGAAGTGAACTGCGCCGCGATCCCGGAAGAACTGATCGAAAGCGAACTGTTCGGGCACGAAAAGGGGTCCTTCACCGGGGCCCAGGAACGGCGCCGCGGCAAGTTCGATCAGGCCGACGGCGGCACCCTGTTCCTCGACGAAGTGGGCGACATGAGCCTCAAGACCCAGGCCAAGATCCTCAGGATCATCCAGGAACAGGCGTTCGAACGGGTCGGGGGGGCGCGCACCATTCGGGTCGACGCGCGGATCGTGGCCGCGACCAACAAGGACTTGCAGGCTCTGATCGACCGCGGGGAATTCCGCCAGGACCTGTATTTTCGCCTGAACGTGATTCCCATGCATGTGCCGCCACTGCGCGAGCGCAGCGAAGACATTGCGCTGCTGGTGGATGACTTCCTCGGTAATTTCGCGCGCGAAAGCACCATCGGCCGGAAAACCCTGGATCCTGAGGTGTTGCCCTATCTGCTCCGGCACAAATGGCCGGGCAACGTCCGCGAGTTGAAGAATTTTGTCGAACGCCTGGTGATCATGAGTCCTCATCCGGTCATCACCGTGGCCGATCTGCCCAAGGATTTCACCGGTCAACTGGAAGGGGCTCCGCCGGACGACGACGATCCTTACCAGGTCCCGAATCTGAAGGAAGCCAGGCTGATCTTCGAACGCCAGCACCTCAAACGCAGGCTCGCTGAATGCGACGGCAATATCTCCCTCACCGCGGCCCGGGTCGGGCTCGAACGCAGCCATCTGCACCGCAAGCTCAAGACCCTTGGCATCCGGGTGAACGACGAAAACTGAGGCTCGTGGTGCGCCCGTCAGGGCGTTGGGACCGTTGGTAGTGCGCCCGTCAGGGCGTTGCGGCGCTGGCGCTCGGTTACCCCCCGTGTAGGTCAGGTTGCGACCAACGGGAGCACCCTGACCACCGCCACGCCGGCGACCCGGCGCCGCGGTCAGGGAGCGCCGCGCGCACCCTGACCTACCCCCGACCAGCGACTGGTGTGCCTCGGGTTGTTCACCGCGGCCCAGGACCGGCCACCGGATCGGCGCGCTGCAAGGCCGAACAGCCAGTGGCGTTGCTGGCTATTCGACATAGCGACCTTGCCATGCGGGTGTCGTACGGGAACGCGGCAGCCGGCCCAATGGTCACCAGAGAGAGCATCACAACCGTGGGTCAGGGTGCGCGCGGCGCTCCCCGACTTCCGTGGAGAGGCCCCGTGGGCAAGATCGTCAGGTAGCTCCCCTTGGTCGCAACCTGACCTACCTGTGGAGATGCCGCCTTCATGCTCGCTGGTCGAGCCTTATGTCGAATATCCCGGGCGTTGAAGCCCGCTTGACACCCACGGCAAGAGATGCTAGTAAGCCGTTAGTAATTCACCGGGACGTGGCGCAGTCTGGGCAGCGCACCTGAATGGGGTTCAGGGGGTCGGAGGTTCAAATCCTCTCGTCCCGACCAACAAAAACAAGGGGGTTACGGGAAATCCGTAACCCCCTTGTTTTTGTTCGGTGACATTCGGGTAACACAAAACATCCAATATGAGTTGGTGAACTCGCCGAAACCTTTCGTAGTGGGCCTATGCTGGCGGGTAGTCAGTGCGCTCAGGACGCTTCGCCCGAGGATAAAATGACACCCGATTCATGATAGGCTGAGTGAGGGAATCTCTAGCCCATGTCTTGTTAATGACGTTCACTCGATTTGTAGTGGAGGCGCGATGCAGATCGAAGTCCGCGGGGTATCGAAGCGGTACGGGAAGGTCCGGGCCGTTGGCAATGCCAGTTTTTCGGTGGAAGAAGGCCAGTTGCTGGTGATCCTGGGGCCTTCCGGCTGTGGCAAGACCACCCTGCTGCGGCTGATCGCCGGCTTGGAAACAGTCACTTCCGGAACGATTCACATCGCCGGTCGCGAAGTCACCGATCTGCCGCCCGATAAGCGCAACATCTCCATGGTGTTCCAATCCTATGCCCTGTTCCCCCATTTGAGCGTCCGCGAAAACATCATTTTCGGCCTCAAGGTGCGCAAGGTCCCGGGCCAGGAAATAGAGCGACGACTGGCCCGGGTCATCGACCTGCTGGGGCTTGGCGACCGCCTCGACAGTAAGCCCGGGGAGCTTTCCGGAGGCATGCGGCAGCGGGTGGCACTGGGACGCGCCATCATCGCGGAAAAGCCGGTCACCCTGATGGATGAGCCGCTCTCCAACCTGGACGCCAAACTGCGGAATTCGATGCGCCGCGAGATCTGTTCCCTGCAGCGGCGGTTGGGGATCGGCATGGTTTACGTCACCCACGATCAGATCGAGGCCATGACCATGGCCGATCGGATTGTGTTGATGCGCGATGGATCGATCATCCAGGACGATGTGCCGGAGAATTTCTATGAGCAGCCGGCGAACACCTTTGTGGCTCGGTTCATCGGCACTCCGCCCATGAACATCATCCCGCTGTGCGCAACGACTGGAGGAGCCGCCCTGGAACCCGGCGGCGAAATTCTGTTTCCGGGAATCGACGGCAACCGTTTCAAACTCGGGATTCGGCCCGAAAACATCCGGATTGCGGAGCAAGGCCGACCGGCGGTGGTGACCGGGCAGGAATATCTTGGTTCGGACACCTTCATCGCTTGTGAAATCAATGGCCACGAACTGATCGTGCGCACGCGCGGACGTAAAACCATGCTGGAGGGGACCCGGGTGCACCTGACCTGGGACCCGCACACCCTGTGCCTGTTCGATGCCCAGACCGAGCAACGTCTCGAATCGCTTCCGCCAGGCAGAAAGGAGGGATAGCCCGGCACTTCCGCGTCAGTCATGTTTTTCATCAAAACTGCTGCACAACAAAGGAGGACACCGTGCGAACGTCCGGATTCAAACTGGTTCTCTTGGCAACCGCGCTGGTCTTCATGGTGGTAGGGGTCGCTGCCGCGGAGATCAACATGACCATGTATTACCCCATCGCGGTGGGGGGAAAGCCTTACCAGATCATCAACGAACTGATCCAAGGCTTTGAAAGTCAGAATCCGAATATCAAGGTCAAAGCCGTCTACTACGGCAACTACGACGACACCCGGACCAAATGCCTGGCGGCGCTCAAGGCCGGAGAACCGGTCCAGCTGTCGGTACTCTTTTCCATCGACATCTTCGATCTGCTCAATCAGGACATCATTGTGCCCTGGGACGATGTGGTCCAGACCGATGCCGATCGAGCCTGGCTGAAAAGTTTCTATCCCGCCCTGATGGCCAACAGCATGGCCGGAGGAAAGACCTATGGGATCCCGTTCCAACGCTCCACCATCGTCATGTACTACAACAAGGACGCTTTCGCGGAAGTGGGTCTGGATCCCGAAAAACCGCCGGCCACCTGGGATGAACTGGTGGCCATGGGCAAAAAACTGGTCAAACGCGATGCCAACGGCCAGGTGGTTCGCTGGGGACTGAGCATCCCGTCCACCGGCTACCCCTACTGGATGTATCAATGTCTGGCCATCGAAAATGGGCTGGAACTCATGAACAAGGCCGGCAACGAAGTCTATTTCAACCGTCCCGAATCGATCGAAGCTCTGCGGTTCTGGCATGACATGGCCTATAAGCACGAGATCATGCAAAAGGGCAGCACCGATTGGGGCACGTTGCGGCAGCAGTTCCTGGGCGGCAGCACCGCGATGATGTGGCACACCACCGGTAACCTCACCCCGGTGCGCGACGGTGCCAAGTTCAAATTCGGCGTGGCCATGCTGCCGGCCCACAAACGCCGCGGCAGTCCCACCGGCGGCGGGAATTTCTACATCTTCAAGAAGACCACGCCCGAAGAACGGACGGCGGTGCTGAAGTTTGTCCAGTTCATGACCGAACCGATCAACACCGCCAAATGGTCCATCGGTACGGGCTACGTGGCCACCCGGCCGGCGGCCTATGAAACCGACCTGCTCAAGGACTATGTGGCCGGTTTCCCGGCCGCAACCGTGGCCCGCGACCAATTCGAATACGCGGTGGCCGAGTTCTCCACCCATGAAACCGCCCGAGTGAAGAAATTCCTCGATGACGCCATCCAGGCGGTGTTGTCCGGCAAGGCCACTCCGCAAGAGGCCCTGAACAAGGCCCAGCAGGGCGCCGATCAAATCCTCGGCGGATACCGGTAATCCATATCCCATGATCCCCCTTGGTCGAGCGATCCGGAGGCCGCGACCGCCTCCGGATCGTTCGAGTCGGAACGCACCATGAACCCAAAAATCGCGCGGCACGTTTACGGCTGGCTGCTGTTCGCTCCCGCCGCCATCTTCTTCATCCTGTTCACCCATTACCCCATCGTCCGCTCGTGCTATTTGAGTTTTTTCAACAATCCAAGAGGGGTGCAACCGCGCCGGTTCGTCGGCCTGGCCAATTACGCCTACCTGGTGAACGATCCCATTTTCTGGCAGGCGCTGAAAAACAATCTGATCTATGCTTTCGGCACCATCCCGGTGACCGTTTCCCTGGCCATCCTGATGGCGGTTTGGGTCAATCGGCGCATGACCGGCCGGGCCTTCGTCCGGGCCGCCTACTTCACCCCCACCATCCTGCCCATGATCGCCATCGCCAACATCTGGTTGTTCTTCTACACCCCGGGCGTGGGGCTGTTCGATAACCTGCTCAAAAGCATGGGCTATTCAGGCCGCAACTGGCTGGGCGATCCGGACACCGCGCTGCTCTGCCTGATGGTGATCGCCATCTGGAAAGATGCCGGTTTTTTCATGATTTTTTATCTCGCGGCGCTGCAGGGGATTCCCAAGGACGTTATCGAAGCCGGCAAAATCGAGGGGGCGGGGCGCTGGTATTTTTTTCGGCGAGTGACGTTGCCGTTGTTGATGCCGACCACGGTGTTCGTGGTGTTCAATGCGCTGATCAACACCTTCAGGATCATCGACCACATCTTCATCCTGACCAAGGGCGGGCCCGACAACGCCACCGAATTGCTGCTCTATTACCTGTTCCAGACGGCTTTCGAGTTCTGGGACACCGCCTATGCCGCCGTGTTGACGGTGGTCATCATGGCCATTCTCATGACCCTGGCCCTGGCCCAGTTCAAGGTGCTGGAACGCCGGACCCACTATCAATAGGCAGGCCGAAGCGACATGACTCCTTCCCGTCTCTGGCTCCAACTCGAAACCGTGGCGGCCTGGCTGCTCGGCATCCTCTGGGCGCTGCCGTTGCTCTATGCGTTTTGGGCGGCTTTCCACCCGGCCGCCTACGCCGTGAAATTCGACCTGGCGGCGCCGCTCACCCTCGCCAATTTCATCGAAGCCTGGACCACGGCCCCGTTCGCCCGCTACTTCGTGAACACCATCCTCTACACCACCATGACCACCGCTCTCCAGTTCGTGCTCTGCACCCTGGCGGCCTATGCCTTCGCCTGCCACGACTGGAAGGGGAAAGATCTGGTGTTCAGTCTGATCCTGATCCAGCTCATGGTCATGCCGGACCAACTGCTGGTGGTCAACTACCAGACCATGACCGCGCTCAACCTGGTGGACACCATTCCGGCGATCTCGCTGCCGTACATTGCCTCGGCCTTCGGGGTGTTTCTGCTACGTCAGAATTTCAAACAGGTGCCCATCGCCCTGGCCGAAGCCGCCCGGGTGGAAGGCGCCGGTCCACTCACCATCCTGCTGAAGGTCTACGTGCCCCTTTCCAAGGCCGTGTACCTGGCCTACGGCCTGGTTTCCATCAGCTGGCACTGGAACAACTTCCTATGGCCGCTGGTGATCACCAATTCCGTGACCACTCGGCCGATCACGGTGGGGCTTTCCATTTTTGGGTCCCCGGAAAACGGGGTCAATTTCGCCATCGTATCCGCCGGCACCCTGATGTCGGTCGCGCCCCTGCTCATCGGGTTTCTGCTGTTTCAGCATCAATTCGTGCACAGTTTCATGCGCGCCGGGATCAAATAGGGCGGGGAAGGGTATGCCGCCGCCACGTGCAACGCGCACGGGCCGGCAGCGCGCCGCGGTCGAGCTGTGAGGACGGTGCCCTGATCCGGGCCGGGTCAACCGGCAATCGTCCAGCCGATGGACCTGTGATCCTGGATCATCAGACAGCCGGCTCACGCAAAGGCGAAAAGGGCTGGAGACACTGGACATGGTTTGCCGTCAAGCTTGCTTTCACTTGAAATTATAATGGGTTAGGATCAGATGTTTCATTGTCAAAAGCGGGCAAGATGCCCGCGCTCCAGGGAAAGAGCGCACACGAAATGAAACTTTTTACCCTTAACCGGTATAGACATCCGGCGCGGCCTCCGGACGCGCCGGGGAGGTTTGCAGTGGATATTCGACGGCAATGGATCCGTGCCATGAGCTTTCGGTGATGGGGTCTTGGGGGACCTGGCCCGGCGGGCTGAAACACGAATCCATTGGCAGGACCTGAACCCTTATCGCCGCTTGCGTGGAGGCGCCCATGATCGCTTGGGAATTGATTGATTGCGCCGAGATCCCCGGCGCTACCGAACAACTTCGCCTATACCGGCGCGATCAGGAATATTCCATGCGCTTGGGCGGAACGGAACTCATGACCAGCCGGGTGCATGGTTCCGAAGACGCGCTCGCTGATCTCGCCTGCGATCGCGTCGCCGACCGGCCGGATTGTCGATTGCTGATCGGCGGCCTCGGCATGGGCTACACTCTGGCCGCGGCGCTGCGCCGGCTGAAGGGGGACGCCCGGGTGCTGGTGGCGGAACTGGTGCCCGCCGTGATCACATGGAATCGTGGGGTGCTGGCCGAACTCGTGCCCGCCGTGATCACATGGAATCGTGGGGTGCTGGCCGAACTC
>MNZR01000082.1 GCA_001873705.1 Syntrophobacteraceae bacterium CG2_30_61_12 | reverse complement strand
AGCACCAGATCCACCGGGGTTTCCCGAATGAATTCCAGGGCCTTGAGACCGTCGTCGCGATCGATCGCGCGGTAGCCCCACTGGTCCAGCAGGGTGAGGAGCATCAGGCGGTGAGCCCCGTCGTCGTCGACCACCAAGACGAGCGGCTTACGGGAAGAAGACCGGTCGGCCATGAGGGGTTTCTCCTTACGGTTCGAGTCGGGCCGGAAGACGCAGCGTGAATCGGGCGCCCCGACCCGGGGCGCCGGCTGCCTCGATGGAGCCCCCGTGCGCTTCCACCAGTTTGTTCACAATCGCCAGCCCGAGCCCGACCCCGTCGGCCTTGGTGGTGAAATAGGGATCGAATACGTGGGGCAGGTCAGCGGGCGCGATCCCCGGGCCGGAATCGGCCACCGTGATCAGCACCTGATCGCCGGTCAAGACCGCGCTCAACTCGATCCGACCGCCCCCAGCCATGGCTTGCAGGGCGTTCAGTTCCAGGTTGAGGAGAATCTGGGCGAAGCGGTCCGGGTCCACCCGGATCACCAGATCGGCCGGTTCCACCGTGCAGCGGATTTCCACCCGGCGCCGCTCGGCGTCGTCTTGAACCAGCCTGCGGGCGTGTTCGAACAGGTCCTTCACCGCCCGCGGGCCCAGTTCGAGGTCCATCGGCCGGGCAAATTCCAGCAGTTCGGTCACCGCTCGATTGAGCCGCTCCACTTCCTGCTGCATCACCCGGGCGATCCGCCGGGCATCGGGGTCGGCTTCCGCCTTAGCGCCCAGAATGGCGGCAAAGCCCTTGATGGAACTCAAGGGATTGCGGATTTCATGGGCGATCCCGGCGGCCATCCGGCCCAGAGCGGCCATCCGTTCGCTGCGCCGGACTTTCTCCTCGAGTTGCTTGAGCGGAGTCATGTCGGTAAAGAGAAAAACAAAACCGGTAACGATCCCGGCGGCATCGCGCAGCGGCGAGGCGCTCAGCCACAGCGGCACCACCCGGTCGGCGTCCAGGCGGCAGGGGACTTCGCGCTCGAGCGGCGTTCGGGTCCGATCGATTTCCCGAAACACCTCGGGAAACGCCGGCAATTGCTCGACCGAGTGGGGGAAGCCGGCGGGGCGATCCAGAATGGTGCGGGCCGCTGCGTTGGTTTCCTGAATGGAGCCGTCGGCGGCGACCGCCACCAGGCCCACCGGCAACTGCCGGAAGATGGTCGCGGTGTAGGCTTCGATGTCTTCGAGCGAGCGCCGCGCCGCCCGGTAATGGCCGGCCCAGAACAGCGAAACGAAGCCGGCGGCGCCCACCAGAAACATCAACCCGAACAGGAGCACGGTCTGGTTGCGGTCCTGGCGCCGGGCCTCATCGAAGGGGGTCGGATCGAGCCCCACCACCAGGTACTGGTCGGGGACCGGCGGCTTCGGGGCGACCGCACGGGACCCGTGGGGGGCCCCCCGGCCCACCGACCAGGGCCGGTATGCCCGGGTCACTTCGAAGGCGCTTTCAGCCCCGGTAACGAAGCGAAAGACGGTCGTCGGCGCCGGCGGTGGAGCAAACGCCAGTCGTTGCTCCAGGTTGGCCGGATCGCTGTCGGCAATGACCCGGCCGTCGGCTTCGAGCAGTCGCGCGTACACCACTTCCGGCTGGCGCGCGGTCTGTTCCATCAGCAACTGGAGCTGGCGCCGTCCCCAGCCTTCATCGCCTCGGCCGCCACCGGCGCGCATGCCCATGTGCCCCATGCCGGCCCCCGGGCCACCGCCCATGCCCATCCCCATGCCCGGATTCATCTCCGGACCTGTGCCGGGACCCATGCCCATGCCCATCATGCCGCTGCGGCTGCTGGCCTCGAGCGCGTGCATCAGGGTTTCCGCCTGGTTGAGCAGGGCCCGGACCATGAACTGCTGCTCTCGGCGCACATTTTTCGCCGCCAGCAGGGCCAGGATAACCGCCAGGATGCAGACCGAACCGATGATCAGCCAGGGTGAAACCCAGGCCGCTCCCGATCGTTTCCAGCTTTGACCTGTCATGAGCGAGTCTCCGATTATGCCCACCCGGGGCCATGATCATCGTTTCGACCACTGCGACAAGCGATCACCACGGAGGCACCGAGAGCACCGAGAAAAACGCTTCAATCCATACCGGCGGCCGACCGATCGCTCGGACCGCTCGGGGTGGCTTCCCGGACTGGATACATATTACCCGGATTGGGGATTTCGATCCAGAGGAAGTGGATACTTTTTACCCGATTGGTCTCGGGTCGGGTCCCTCCCGAGGCCTCCTCGCGGCCCCGAGAATGAGGTTAAGTTGAATTGAAAACAAGTGGTTGTGACTCGTCTTGGATAGGTTGGCATTGTTTCTGCTCTAGTCAGGGGCAAGCCGTGCACTGGCACGGTGAGCGATCGATCAACCGACACAGGAGGTTACACCATGAAACGGATGGCAATGTTTGGTTTGGGTTTAGGCCTGGGTTTGATCCTGATTCTGGCCCTGACGCTCGGCACCGACTACGTCTGGGCCCAGGGCGGCAACGGCATGGGCCGGGGCGGCGGCTTCGGCTATGGGATGCAGCAGAACACGGCGAACACCGGCGCGGTAGCCGCCAACAACCAGGGGCAAAACCCGGGTTACGGCATGGGCCGGCGCGGTGGAGCCATGAGGCGCGGCGGCGGCCAGGGGATGGGCGGGCGCCAGTGCCCGTACTACGGCCAGCAGACCCAGAACCAGCCGGCTCGGAACCAATCGGCGCCGGTACCTTCCAACCAGTAGCCGGGACTTGTCGGCAACAAGGTGCAACATCAACCAGAACCAGGTCCGTGAGGCCCAATCATCACGGACCCAGAAGGAGACACCATGAAACGCAGCACTCATTGGCTATTGGCAATCGGGCTCATCACCCTGCTGGGCCTGGGGAGCACGCTCCATGCTCAGAACGCGAATCCGGACGGGACCTGGTATTGCCCGCGGATGGGCCAGATGGTTTCGGCCCCGCCGGCGCCGCCTCCGGACGGCGGCTGGAACTGCCCGGGTTACCGGGGTGGACCCGGCGCGATGGGCGGCACCATGGCGTACGGCGGAAGAGGCTACGGAGCGCACCCGGGGCACGGCCCCGGTCCCGGCCCGGGCTACGGTCGCATGGCCCCGGCCCAGACCGAGCCGGTGACCCAGGAACAGGCGAAAAAGGTCCTTGAGAACTACGTCGCTTCCACCGGCAATGCCAACCTCAAGCTGGGCGGCGTGGCCGAAAAGGACGGGGTTTTCGAAGGCCGGATCGTGACCAAGGACGATTCCCTGGTGGACACCATCCAGGTGAACAAGGAAACCGGCTGGATCCGCTTCGTACGCTGAGATTTCGCCATTCGGCAGGGATTTCGGTCCCCGCGTCTCAATCGGCCCGCTTCCGGCCCGAGCCGGAGCGGGCCCACCATTGCCGGTGAAATGATGGGCGACCAGGCGGGGTTTCCGCATACAGCCGGGACGAACCCAAGCCTTGACGTAAGGCATAAATGCGGCTTAAGTGAATCATGATTGTGAGCTTCGGAGACAAGCGAACACGCCATTTTGCCGAAGGCAATCGGATCCAGGCCTTCTCCGGGTTTGAGCGGAAGGCTGAGCTCAAACTGGATCAGCTTGACGCAGCCATGTCTTTGCTGGATTTGGACTTACCTGGCAATCGTCTCGAAGCTCTTAAGGGAAATCGGCAAGGCCAATACAGCATTCGCATCAACGATCAATGGCGAATCTGCTTCGAGTGGCCGAAGGGATCGGCGGGACCGCTCAATGTTCAAATAATTGATTATCATTGAAAGGTGCATCATGGCACGCAGCGCCATACATCCCGGCGAACATCTGGCCGAGCAGCTTCACGAGTTGGGTATGAGTGCCGCCGAATTGGCGCGCAGCTTGAAAGTTCCCACCAATCGAATCACCGGGATTCTGCACGGCAAGCGGGCCGTTACCGGTGACACGGCCCTTCGCCTGGGGCATTTTTTTGGAACGAGCGCCGAATTCTGGTTGAATCTGCAAAAGCTCTACGAATTACGTCTGGCCGAGAACAGTTTCGGAGATATGATCAGGGACTTGCCGACGCTCGCCAAGCCGATCAACAAACAGGATGGCTTGTTGCAGGATCGGCCCGGGTGAGGTTTGCGGGGGCGTAATCGTTCACCCGATCAACCGCATCTGATCATCGGGTATTTTTCCGAGGGCGTCCATTTTGGGCGGAACTTTTCCCCTCGACTTTGGCCATTTTGGCATCGGCCCTGCCCGGGACGATTTGACCAGGGCAAGGCCAATAACTTTATCATGAACGAAATCTTTAGGCTGGACAGCCAATGGTGAGCGTTCACTCCTCGGAGCAAGGCATGGTGTCTGTTAACGCCCACCGTCCCCACTCCTTTGCGCCTTTGCGTCTTTGCGTGAGCCAGCGGTGCAATGATTCGAAAGCCTGCTCCATCGGGTGAACGCTTACCATTCGCCAACGGCCAGACAAAGTACGAGGACGAGCCTTGCTTGACCTTCGGCTACAAATACGGGGAAGATCTGTTTGTACAATAAGGTCATGTGCACAAAAACAGGAACAGGAGGGTGGGATGAAGGGCCGGGTGGCCCTGGATCGTTAATTTCCCAAAGCGCCCTCGGATCCCGGATCTGCACGATTGATGCGAGACTCCGCGATTTGCGGTTTCGCTGCGCGTGATGTGAGCACGAGTGGACGATGGCAGCACGCGAAAGAGGAAATCTAAATAAATCCACCAAACCACTCCCAGTATTGTGTGGATTCAGTCGGCCTCAGGCCGGCCTCCCCTAATTTCGTTTGATCCGTTGTGGCATAACGGTTTGCGGTTGACAGGTTCGACTCCCGCCCGCTATCCTGCCGGCGTTGTTCAGTTCATTCCCTCCGCCGTGGTCGCCCGGTGCCGCTTAAACCGAGGCCGACCCGGCAGCCACCCGGCGAAGGCCGCCATGCTCCAGGTTTATTCCCGCACCCCGCCATTCACCTGAAGGACCCACTAGCCCCCAGGTCCTGGGACCCACCGTTCGTATCGGTTACTGGCTTTAGATCCATCGAGTGACTCCATCGCAAGGCGTCACCGGCGCGGCATGCCGTGGTCGCGGTCGGGCGACCCATTGGCTCCCGGCCCGAGAACACCGGCACGTGTTTCGCGCTCCGGGGGCGTCCCCAATCGAGGGGGAGGAGGAATCAGTCCATGAAGGTGAGCAGACGGGATTTCATGAAAATTTCGGGGGCGGTTACGGGAGGCCTGGCGCTTGGCGGTCTGGGTTTCGACTGGCGTCCGATCGAGGCGCACGCGCAGAAACTGAGGATCGCTTCCGCCAAGGAAACCACCACCATCTGCCCTTATTGCGCGGTCGGCTGCGGCATCCTGGTGCACACCGACAACGCGAAAACGGCGCGGATCATCAACACCGAAGGCGACCCGGATCACCCCATCAATCGGGGCGCTCTGTGCGCCAAGGGAGCCGCGCTCTCGCAGTTGGCCACCACGGAAAACCGGGCCAAGAAGGTGCTCTACCGGGCGCCCTACAGCAACCGCTGGGAAGAAAAATCCTGGGATTGGGCGCTCCAGGAAATCGCCAAACGGGTGAAAAAGAGTCGCGATACCAGTTTCACGGCGCAAAACGAAAAGGGCCAGGTGGTGAATCGCACCAACGGCATCGCCCACATCGGCAGCGCCGCCCTCGACAACGAAGAATGCTGGCTGCTGCAGGCGGTGATGCGGTCTCTCGGTATTGTTTATTTGGAACATCAGGCCCGCGTCTGTCACAGTTCCACGGTGGCGGCCCTGGCCGAATCCTTCGGCCGCGGCGCCATGACCAATCACTGGATCGATATCGGCAACAGCGACTGCGTGCTGGTGATGGGGAGCAACGCCGCCGAGAACCACCCCATATCCTTCAAATGGGTGACCAAGGCGATGCAAAACGGCGCCACTCTGATCAGCGTCGATCCGCGCTTCACCCGTTCGTCGGCCAAGGCGGATATCTATGCTCCGCTACGCACGGGAACGGACATCGCCTTCCTCGGCGGGATGATCAACCACATTTTAGAAAACAAGCTTCACCACGAAGAATACGTCGCCTATTACACCAATGCTTCGTTTATCGTCGGTGATCAATACCGTTTCGAGGACGGCCTCTTTTCCGGCTACAACGCCGAACAGCATGCCTACGATAAATCGAAATGGGCCTTCGCCCGCGATGCCCAGGGCATTCCCGTGAAAGACCCAACCCTGAACGATCCGCGCACCGTGTTTCAGCAATTGAAGAAGCATTATTCCCGCTACACCCTGGACAAGGTCAGCGCCATCACCGGCACGCCGCGCGAGGACTTGCTCAAGGTCTACCAGGCCTACAGCGCCACCGGGCAGCCCGGCAAGGCCGGCACCATCCTCTACGCCATGGGCTGGACCCAGCACACGGTAGGCGTGCAATACATCCGCACCATGTCGATCATCCAGTTGCTGCTCGGCAACATGGGAGTGGCCGGGGGCGGCGTCAATGCCATGCGCGGCGAAGCCAACGTCCAGGGTTCCACCGATCATTGCCTGCTGTTTCACATCTGGCCCGGCTACCTGAAAAACGCACGAACTTCCAACGCTAGCCTGGAAGCTTATCTGAAGAAATGGACCCCCACCGCCAGCGATCCCATGAGCGCCAACTGGTGGAGCAACACGCCCAAATACACGGTGAGCTTTCTCAAGGCCATGTTCGGAGACGCCGCTACCCCGAACAATGAATTCGGTTACCAGTGGCTGCCGAAGATCGAGGACGACCAGAGTTACACCTGGCTGGATCTCTTCGATGCCATGTACCGGGGCAAATTCACCGGATTTTTCGCTTGGGGTCAGAATCCGGCCTGTTCCAGCGCCAATGCCGGAAAAACCAGACAGGCGCTGAGCAAGCTCGACTGGATGGTGAACGTCAATCTGTTTGAAAACGAAACCGGTTCCTTCTGGAAGGGACCGGGAGTGGACCCCAAGAAGACCAAGACCGAGGTGTTCTTTCTCCCCTGCGCCTGTTCGGTGGAAAAGGAAGGTTCGATCAGCAACAGCGGCCGCTGGATGCAGTGGCGCTACCAGGCCGCCCCGCCGCCCGGGGCCGCCAAGGGCGACGGCGACATCATGGTCGAGCTGTTCGACCGCATTCGGGCGCTGTATAAAAAGGGAGGCGGGGCCTTCCCGGAACCCATCCTCAATCTCAAGTGGGACTACACCAGTGCCGGCCGCTACGATCCGCACAAGGTGGCCAAGGCGATCAACGGTTATTTCCTGCGCGACGTGACGATCAAGGACAAGACCTACAAGAAGGGACAGTTGGTCCCGAGTTTCGCCCTGCTCCAGGCGGACGGCTCCACCGCATCGGGCAACTGGCTCTACTGCAACAGCTACACCGAGGAGGGTAACAAAGCGGCGCGCCGCGGCGCCAATGACGCTTCCGGTATTGGCCTGTATTCGGAATGGGCCTGGTGCTGGCCGCTCAACCGCCGGATCATCTACAACCGGGCTTCGGTGGACCGCCAGGGCAACCCCTGGAACAAAGACCGCGCCGTGATTCGCTGGACCGGCGGCAAGTGGGAAGGCGATGTCCCGGACGGGGCCTGGCCGCCGATGTTGACCGCCGACGGCAAGCCCAATCCCGAGAGCAAGTATCCCTTCATCATGCAACCCGAGGGGCACGGGCACGTGTTCGGCCCGGGGCTCAACGACGGACCGTTCCCGGAGCACTACGAACCGCTGGAATGCCCGGTGGAAAAGAACCTCATGAGTTCCCAGTTGATCAATCCGGCGATCAAGCAGTTTTCGACCGATATGGACAAACGGGCCACCTGTGATCCCCGCTTTCCGTTCGTGGGCACCACTTACCGGGTGACCGAACACTGGCAGACCGGCTTGATGACCCGTTGGCAACCCTGGCTGCTGGAAGCTCAACCCCAGCAATTCTGTGAAATGAGCGAGGAACTGGCGGCGCTCAAGGGGATCAAGAACGGCGACCGGGTGATCGTGGAATCCGCGCGCGGCCGGGTGGAAGCGGTGGCCATCGTGACCAAGCGCTTCCGGCCGCTCAAGGTCGCGGACCAAGACGTGCACCAGATCGGTCTGCCCTGGTGTTTCGGCTGGATCACCCCGAAGGACGGCGGCGACAGTTCGAACCTGCTCACCCCCGCTATCGGCGATGCCAACACCAAGATCCCGGAAACCAAGTCCTTCATGGTCAACCTGAAGAAGGCCCGAGGCGAACAGGAGGCGTGATTCACATGGCTGATAAATCCTTTTTTATCGATACCACGCGCTGCACCGCGTGCCGTGGCTGTCAGGTGGCCTGCAAGCAATGGAACCAGCTGCCGGCGGTGCCCACCCACAACTGGGGCAGTTTCCAAAACCCACCGGACCTGACCCCCAACAACTACAAGCTGGTGCGGTTCAGCGAGGTGGTGACGGACGGCAAACTGAAATGGTTGTTCTTCCCCGATCAGTGCCGCCATTGCCTGGAACCGCCTTGCAAGGACGCGGCCGAAGGCTACGTGGAAGGGGCGGTGGTTCGCGACGAGGCCACGGGAGCGGTGATCTTCACCGAAAAGTCCAAGCAGTTGACCGATGCGGCTTTTAAGGAGGTGCGGGAGGCCTGCCCGTACGACATTCCGCGGCGTAACGAAGCCACCAAGATCATGAGCAAATGCACCATGTGCATCGAACGGGTGCAAAACGGCCTGGTGCCCGCCTGCGTGAAAGCCTGTTGCACCGGGACGTTGAACTTCGGCGACCGAACCGCCATGCTCGAACTGGCGCAAAAACGGTTGGCCGAGGTGAAGGGGAAAGGCCACCCGAAAGCACAGCTGCTCGATGCCGATACGGTGCGAACGATCTTTCTCGTTACCGAAGAACCCAAGCAGTACCATCCTCACGCGGTCGCCCGGGTGGAACCGGGCATCAGCCGCAAGCTGGCCCTGCGCAAGATGTTCCGCCCGGCCATCGGGCTCCTCGGCGGCGCCGCCCTGCTGGGCTGCCTGACCGATTCGACCGCCAAGGAGTGAGCCAGGGCACCCACCCAATAAACCAAATCGCTAGGGGAACATGAACCCCTACAGTAGGGGCGACCGGCCGGTCGCCCCTATTTTTTGGATCAAGCACCCCGGGGGTGGCATTGATCGACAGACCGGACCATGCTGTCGAGGATTTTGGGCAAAGTCCGATGCAATGATTGCTAATCGAGGTCCTGGTAGGCATGGACCAGAATGTATTGCGGTCCCGTCCCCAAGGCCAGGCGCCGGCGAAAACCATCACCCGGCAACCCGAGTTCCCCCGCCCTCGGGAAAGCGGAACGACCCGACCTGGGAACGGGTTCCCCTCGGAGATCCAGCACCTGGATCACCACGTCCGAGGGGTGAAGATCTTTTACAACAACGCCCTTAAGAAGGCGCGGACCGTTGCGCTGCGCGGATTTGGCCCTGGGAGCGCAGGCTTCCATCCCGCAAGTGCCGCGGCGTAAAGGGGTGCCATTCAAACGTCGTTCAAACTCCAACCAACCTCCTCGGAGACCATTGTGGTAATATTTCGTATGGCTGGGTTCGGAGATTCATGGATGTGGGGAAAAATGGGGAGACTCGGCCCTGGCCCTTGGGAACGGAAAGGCTCTACTAAAAGGATGTGCGGTGAAGGTTTACTTTGATCTTTGCGTTTACAATCGTCCATTTGATGATCAGGCACAGCCGAGGGTCATGATCGAGTCACTTGCCGTGGTCGCTGTGATGGCACTGATTAGCGGAAAACAGATCCGTTCCATCCATTCGTTTGTACTGGAGTACGAGAACCGAAAGAATCCGAGACCGGGCACGAGAGCGTTTATTGGGAACCTCCTGGCTGAAGCATCGGAATTCATCCCGCGGCGTGAAAGTGTTAGTCAAAGGGCGCTGGAACTGGAAAAGAAAGGGATCATGGGTATGGACGCCCTCCATGTTGCCTGTGCGGAAGAAGCCGGCGCTGATTACTTTGTCAGTTGCGACGACGTTCTTATCAAAAGACTCGCCAGGATCGAAGATCTCAAGCTCCATGCCGTGGGCCTGTTGGAATTCATCTCCAGGGAGGTATTTTGAATGATGGCGATATCCATTGATCTGACACCGGCGGAGATTCGCAAACAAGGGTGGGAGGCGCTGGTATCTCAGTTGGGAGTGGCCAAGAGCCTCAGGTTCCTGCTCGAGTATGAGAAAGGCCAGGGAAACTACACCGAACTGAGAAAAGAACTGTTTGCGGGGCAGACGGTCGATGACACACTTGAGGACATGACCAAAGAAGGAATCATCTCCGAAGGCAGTCCCACAGCGGGAGTGCTACCTAGAAAAACTCAGGCGGATAAAGGCTCCGAACGGGACTTCTCCGGGTAAGGGTCTGGGTCAGGACTTTCTCTGGCACGAGAGGCGTGCTTCACCTGGCTGATAAATCCGGATCACAAGGTCCGATGCGGCCATCACGAAGAGTTCGACAATGCGTTCGATCTTGTAATGATCGGCCCAAAAAACCTGGTACGGGCAATTCCGGTAGGGCGTCAATTCCGCGAGGTATTGAGAGATGTTGGCGAGCTTACGCGCCACCACTTCAGGAGACATCTCGCAGCCTCTTGACCCGGGCATGCAACGAGCGCTCTTGCAAGCGTCTCAAAGGGGCCGTGTCCTGATACAGCTTCCAGGCCCGAAGCCGTTCGGAACGGAAAACCCCGGCGCTCGCTTCATACAAGGGCCGACCCTTGAAAAAGATTTCATGCAGGAGGAGCGGCGAGGTCCAAGGCGTGAGGACGACCAGATCAATCTGACGTTCGAGGAAGATCCCCTGGAGATCAAAAATGAGTTGGAGCACATCGGGGCTCTTCCCCAGATTCATCTGAACGGCCAGATCCACATCGCTTTGGGTACGCCCTCGACCATTGGCCCAGGAACCAAGGAAGACCACCAGCCGGATCCCTTCGGTCGGGCAATAGCGGTTCAGGGCTTCGGCGTTGTAGAGCGATTCCCGCACTGGGCTTGACCCCCTCGGCCTTGGCCCTTGCGGGTTGCTGGTCGGGCACCGATGGCGCGATGCCGGAACCGGGTCGGCAGCCCGGTTAGTGGCAGGGGACCACGTTGCGATAGCTGTCTTTGACCCAGATGGACTGGCCATCCGGCGTTTTACCGTCGGCTTTCCACTTGTCCGTGACCTTCAGACAGTAGGAACCCATGTCGATGATCTCCGGTTCCTTGTTGCCGGGTGCTTCTCCCCCGATCCGCATCAGATCGGGATTGGTCGTGGTGTAATTGGGCTTGACGGTGGCGGCGCCGCAGCCGGTCAAGGTGACGGCCAGGCCGGCGCAGACCAAAAACCTACGCATACGCTTCATGACCCCTTCTCCCGAACACAGTCCAGACGGTGGTGACAACTCCCCTCAATTCCGGGAAAACTCGAACGCCCCGCGGCGGCCGACGGATGCTCTTCGCCCCTGCATCAGGGGCCGAGGGCGACCCGGGCGGCCGCAACGGTCATCCCGATAGCAGTTGCGGCAGACCCCGTCAAGACCATTTTGGGCGCCGCTTTGCGGCAGCCCGTCGGTTCCGTCCAGGTCATTTGATGGGACCGGGCCGCACCCGCACCAGGTCTAGGTCTTCCGAATAACGGACAGGCGCCAGATAGAGCATAAACAGGGTCGTTCCACCGTGAAAGGCAAGGTTTTCCGCCAGGAGAGGACGGTTGAACAACTCCACCAAGGCCCGGCTGATGATCAGGTCTTGCTCAACCTGATACATCTGCCGCCAGGGTGCCACGTGGCTCCATTCCTTGATGAATGCGAGCGAGATCATAAATCGGGCATCACATCGGTATTCACGAACACCTGCCAGCGCCTGTCGAGCCTTGATCCCTTGATCGGGGGACTTCGGCGCCAGCGGCGTGGGAACGGCGTCATTCTCCTTGATGTGGCCTGCGATTATCTCGGCTTTTTTCAGCACACCCACAATGCTCAGCCGGTGTCCCAGTCGCTGCAGCCAGGAAGTCGGCGATAGCTCTGTAACACCAACAATTGATCAAGGTTGAGGGTTTCTGCAAGCTCAGCCAGATCACCCCCTTTTTTGAAGGCGGTAGAGTGCTGCCCCGAGCGATTGAGATGATGACGACGAGATCTGCAAGAGTTCCTCGAAACTGAAGCACGAGCTGCCCTGCGCCATCAAATCATCCACTAGACGAGCAAGCATATCGTTTCCTTGTGATTGTTTGCGTGGCAAATCATATTTCGCAACGATATGCAAATGATCAACACGATGGCGGCAGTTCTACCGTGCTTGGGTCAAGCCCCCATGGGCTTCGCCCAGAACGGAGGATGACAAGTGGTACTTTTCAGACAAACACCATTGGGATCTGGGGGGCGGCATTGCAACAATGCAAGGTGATCGATGGATCGCAATGGTGCAATCCGCCCCCAACTGTACTAAGGGACTTGCCGCTGAAGTTTCCTGATCCTGAAATAGGTGATGAATCCGGAGGCGCCGAAGATCAATCCCAGACCGGTGACAACGCCCTGCCACCTGGGAAAAACGCCGCCGGTGTCCTGCTTCTTTTGGATTTCGAGGGCCTCGTTGGCCACGAACGCCGTCTCTATCCTGTGACCCATGCCGGCAAGGATCGTGATATTCCATTCACCCGGGCGATCCGGCAGGAAAGCGAAGCACCCGTGCTTATCGGTTCGGCCGTTCTGATACTCGATTTCTCCGCTCTCCGGTGAGAAGACTTTCACCTGGGCATAGCTCGCCGGCTCACCGTCATCGAACTCAGCGGTTATGACCACGGCCTCCTTTTTCGTGATCTCATGGGACATCCCGTGAGCGTACAGCATTCCAGGCGTCGCTAAGACCAAGATCCAGGTGAGTACCCATGGGGATGATCGCATTGTTTCATTCCTCGCTTTGCTGCTGCCTTTGCAACCGACTCACTTGATTTCCAAGGTCAGGGATGCGGAAAAATCCACTTTGTGGTTGGATACGATCATCCATGTTCCCGGTTGGCTCATTTTGATCTGGGCCAATCCTTCCTCGTTCGATCTCACAGCGACGGGGAAAGGTTCATCTTCTGAATAATACCCGGCATACGTTGCATAGACGAAGGTCGACAACGGTTTGCCTTCAAACAGGATGCGGACGGGAAAGGCCTCCCCCGCCTTCACTTCGGCGGGATTTTTGAGGGGAACGATCTCGATCCGATGACCAAAAACCTGATTGACGTTCTTGCTGCCCTTGCCCGCCACGACAATGGATTTGCCGTATTTTTCCGAAGTAACTTTTTCCTTGTCTCCCTTCGACTTCCTATAAGCCGTAACAATATAGGTGCCTTCCTGGTCACAGCTGATTTCACCCGCCAATGCCCCCTTCCTATCGCCCTGAATGTCTTCCCAGGTGTTCTCGAGTTCCCTCATTTTCCCGTCGGGACAGAGATAGGAAAAGCCACTCAGGCTGTCTCGTTTGATCAGGATGTCATAATAGGGGTAGTTGTGACCGAAGACGACCTTCGCGGTGGTCTTTTCGCCGACCATGGGACAGTGGTTGTCGATGTTGAGCCATAGATCGTGGGCCATTGCCAGGCTGGGGCCCACGAGAAAGGACGCGACCAGCAAGAATACACTCAACCAAGACCTGTGTTTGTTTCGGCGCATCGTTCTGCTCCTTTCTTGTTGAAGTGGGCCTAACGGACCTGGAAGGTCAAGGATGCGGCGTAGGAGAGTTTGTCACATACCGTCGGGTCCGAATAGGGCATCTCTTGCTTGGCCAGGAGCAGCCAGGTCCCGGCCTTGATTATTTTGATCTTGGCAATCCCCTCTTTGTCCGCATAGGTAGTGTACGCGAACGTATTGGACTCACTGGAAAAACCTGCGTAGGTACCGTACACGTAGGTCCTTGCCGGCTGTCCCTCGATCAGGACCTTTACCGGCAAATCGTCTCCCTCCTTCAGCATGGCGGGGTCCTTCATGGGAATGATCTCCATCTTGTGGCCCAGCGACCGAGAAAAGACGTCCCCACCCGGCGTCCCCACCGTGAAAAGGGCCTTGCCGTACCTCTCGGAATACCTGCACTCGATGACGTTCTTCAGGTCTTTCTTGCTCTTCCCCCGCTGGTACCCTTCGGTAGTCTTCGAAGAGAACCCGTGTTGCGGGATCGCAACGGCCATGTAGGTACCCTGCGCATCGAGAGGGACCTCGGATTGGTAGTCTTTGTCCCCTTGCGCAGCGGCCGACAATTCCTTGCCGTCAGAGCTCATGAGGATGACCTTATCGATACGATCCTGGGTCATGAACTCATTTTCCAGCGCCGGGAAGTGATGGGAGCTTGCCACGGTGAGCACGGCCGGTTTGGATTTGCTCAGAACATAATCCTGCATGGTGATCCACGTATCATGGGCGTGGCCGACCGATACCTGCACAGCCGATAGCAAAACGGCGGTGGCGAGAATTCGAGCTGCTTTTTGGATGGTAGTCCGCATGGTTGGATCCTTTCTTCTGGAACTAGACATGAGTTGGGGTTCGTCGCGCAAGCGCTCCGCACGACGAACCCGGATCAGGCCACGGCTCAAAAAGTCCACTTGAGCTCGGCCAGGAACGTCCTTCTAGGATAGGGGTGGAACACGTGGTAGGACTCGTCGGTCAGGTTATCCACACCGAGGCTGGCGGTGAAATTCTTCGGCAATCGATAGGTGAACTTGGTATCAAACACCAGGAACTCGTCAACGCTGCCATACCCATCACCGGTGTCGCTGTTGTCGAGATTATTGAACATATGGCTCGCGTAGTGGCCGGCGAACGTCAAGGCCCACCGGTCGGTGGGAGCGTAGTCCAAAACGCTTTTCACGCGCCATTTCGGCACCCGAGGGAAGGTTTTGCCGACGCTTTCCGGGACGTTGTCATTTCTCAGGATCTCGGCATCGAGCCAGGCGACGCTGTTGAACAGCCCGAGCCCATCGATCAGCACCCTCCGTTTGTTCAAGGCAAGCTCAATGCCCCTCGTTCTCACTTCGTCGACGTTCTGGTAATTCCTCACCAAAGTGTATGAATTCGTTTGAGTGTAAATGGCGTCATCCACATCGTCTTCGAAAAAGGTCAACCGGGCCTCGCCATCACCGCCGATCAGCCTGGTAATGGTGAAATCCTTGGAGAAGCTCTTCTCCGGCTTAAGGTCCGGATTGGCGTTGTTGACTATGCCCTGGGGGTTGATCCCGCCATAAAAAAGTTCACCCACGGTGGGAAAGCGCTCGGCCATGGCAAGTGACAAACGCAGCCTCCAGTTTTCAGTCGGACTGTAGGTTGTGGAGAACTTAGGGGAAAAATAGTTTTCACTTCTGTCATCAAGGTCCGCAATAATGCGACCAGTATCGCCATCAGTGGATTTGGCGCCGTCGAATCCCCGCCACCATTCATTCCTGGCGCCCAGATACACGCTCCATTGATCTGTGATTCTCCACGTGTCTTCCACATAGAGCGCATGGGTCTGGGTTTTACCTTCCGAGCCCAAGCTGAGGGTCGTCCGGGTATCTTCCAGCCAGTCCGAGGCATTCCAGGTTTCGCTGTCGGTGGAATAGCGATCAAAGTGAAAACCGGTGCCAAGGGTGTGCACTCCCAGCCATTGAACATCGTGCGAAGCGTTCAAGTCCGCGGTGTACCAACCGCCCTCACCGTCCGTAACCTTACCTGCTCCACCCGATTTCGATTCGGGTGCTGCCGTGGCGGATGCGCGGTTCAGGTTCTGCAATATGCTAAAGGAACTCAGCGCGGCGTTCACCTTCCAACCACCAGGTGAATCCAGCGAATAGGTCACGGCATTGAGGAGGTTCTGCATTTCCCTCTTGGAATAGGTGAAGGTTGAAGAGCCGAGAGAGTAGCTCTTGCCATCGATGTCCACCTTGCCCGAATAGACCGGGTTTCCCTCCTCGTCCCTCAAATAGGTCTCGGGAGAGTCGTATTCTCGATTTGAATCCCAAAATGCGCTGACAATGCGAACCTGTGAATCGGGGGTTAAGTCATGGGCGAGCTTGAATTTGACGGTGTTATCGACCAGGTCCGAAACGCCGGGGAAGCCCAGAATCAACCTGTCATTCCCGCTGGGGTCTTCATCCTGCGCATACCCATCCACCGGATTGCCCACCGGCGCCTTGCCGTCGGACACCTTCTTGGTGACGAAGATGATGGGCTGGATTTCCGTATCGAGCCGGTTGTACCAAACATTGTAGGAAAACTTACCGACTTTATCCCCGAAAGAGACAAAGCCATTATAACCGTTGATGTCTTCATCGGTTTCATATTCATGGAAGTTCTGATAGAAATACTGCGCATCCGCCGTCGCTTCCATCTTTTCCGGGAAATGCGTGGTGATCAGGGCCGTCCCGGAAAGTGAGTTGCCGCTCAGGGCCGCCGAATATGGACCATAGATCATGTCCACCTTTTCGATTTCATGAGGTGAGACAAAGAACCACTTCGGTCCGTTGCTGTTGCCGGCAGCCGTGAAATCGCTGATCAGGATGTCGTCCATGAAGACGAGTGTCCTGCCGGTCAGTTCGGTATTGTTGCCCCGGATAACCAGGGGCTGGTTGGTGAGGCCCGGATAGAGCTTGCGCAGGTAGGAGCCGGGCATGTACTTGAAGACGTCCGATGTCTCGACGGCGTTGATCCGTTCGATGCCTTCGGCGGTGAGCGTTTCCACAACGGCAGGCATGTTGACCGTGGCTTCGTCCACTATTTTCCCGGTAACAGTGACCTCGCCGATCTTGAAAACCTCGCCTGATTCTTGATCTTTCTTATCATCCTGGTCTGTTTGGGCTTCGGCGGTGGCCGCCGAGCCCGTTGCCTTCTCGTCGGAGTCCGTGGAAATGGCCGTCGCTTTCGCGTCCCCGCTCGACGGAGATTCCGTGGATTCAGCGCCGGCATGGCTAACCGCAACCAGCAATATGACCATCAGTCCAAGGCACAACCGGCACAAATGCTTGCGCGGATCCCGTAGGACCTGTCCTTTTCCCATCAACCATCCTCCGCTGTCGCGCCTACCGGGCAGCGACGTCCCTGGCGGTTCAGTGCTCCCCTGGGACCGTGCGGAAGGATTGCCGAAGAGATGGTCCGGCAGTATGATCATCAAGCAACCCTCGGTCCGAGGGGGCATCGTTCCACGGAGGCGGCCGGTAATCTCTTGGCGGAGCCCGACTGCCTCCATCCCTTTCAACTCCTTTTCCATTCGCTTCCAACTTGTGTCTATGTCATTGGTCCATTCCTCCTTCCCTCGGTGTTGTCTCGAACGAGCCCTCACATGAGTTCGAAAGCAAGAACGATCTCCATCTGGAACGATCCTTTGAAGAGATTGGACGGCGCCCGTGGAAAGGGCGACGCTTCCTTAACGGTGTTCAACGCAGCCTGATCAAGCAATGCGTGCCCCGAACTCTTTACCATCTGGATTCCAGTCACCCGGCCTTCGGGCGTGATGGTGAAGCGAACCGTGACTCTCCCCTCGGTGCGGCGCGATCGGGCGGATTCGGGATATCTCTTGCGGCTCTCGATCTTTATTCTCACCATCTCCGTATAGTCCTGCCGGGTCATGAATTCCTGACCGCCCACCACGGGGGTCCAGTCTCCGACTTTCAACCCCCTCACGCCGGACATATCCGGCAGTGCTGGAATAGAAACGCTCCCGACCGAAATGCTTTCAGGCCGGGTTTGCAAAGGTTCGACCTTGATTTGGGGAACTCGCCGCTCCCGTATGTTTATGCTTTGATCTCCTTGGAGCTCCGGCGCCTTGGTCCTCACCCTGGGGCGAGGGATTGACCTGGCGGCGGGCTCCGAAATATCCCGCATACTGAGTTCGAGGTAGGACGTGGATTCCCCCTGATAGCGGTTGGCCAGGTGCGCGCACAGGAGCAGGTGAATCCCGAGGGAGGCGGCGGACAGCCCGGCAAGCAGACGGTTGGGCGATCCACCGCTGTTGGTTGCGTGCATCACGGCTTCAAAGCCCCTTTTCCGTGGCAAGGCAAAGCCTTTCAGCCCCGGCGGCCTTGGCGAGGTCCATGACTTTCACCGCCTTGTTCAACACGATGGACCGGTCGGCCTTCACCACCACCAGACGGTCCCGCTGGCCGCCGATCATCTCTTTCAGCCGCGTGTAAAGCTGGTCGATGGGAATTTCCCGGTCCCCCACATATGCCCGCCCTTCCTTGTCCACAAAAACGGTGATCTCCTCCTTGACCTGAGGTGCTCCGGCCTGCGCCTGGGGTAGCGCGATGTTTATCCCCTCCTCCACCAGGAAATTGGTCGTCAGGAGGAAATAGATCAACAGCAGGAAAACGATGTCGATCAATGAGGTGAGCGGCATCTGGATCTGATACCGGGGTCTCTTTTTTCTGTGAACCAACATGCTGCGCTCCTACTTCACGGTGATGCTCTTCATGAAGGTCACGGCCCCGGCCTGAAGCCGGGATTCATATTGCTCAATCCGTGATACCAGGTAGCTGTGGGCCACCATGGTCGGAAGGGCGACCGCCAGGCCGAAAGCGGTGGTGAGCATGGCTTCCCAGATACCACCCGCCAGCACCGCCGCGTTGACCTTACCGCCCAGTTGTTGGATCATCATGAAGGCCTTGATGAGGCCCATGACCGTCCCGAGAAGCCCGAGGAGCGGAGCGATATTGCAGATGGTGGCCAGCCCCTGTAGGTAGGACGAAAGGCCCCGCACTTCTTCATCGATCGCATTGACAATGACCGTTTCCAGCAGCTCCCTTTCTCTCCCTTTGACTTCAATCGCCTGCATGAGAACACGCCCCATGGGCGATTGGCTTTCTTCCGCAATCGCTCGGGCTTCCTCTTCCTTGCTCTCAAGCAGCAGGGATGCGACCTTTTCCGCAAGGCCCGCTCCTCGACTGCGTGTCATGGCAAAGCGAATCAATCGTTCGGCGAAAATGGCCAGGGCCAGAACGGAACAGAGCAGAATCGGCCCCATGAGAATTCCGCCTTTTTCAAAAAACGCCATCATGTCAACGCTCCTCTTTCCGATACGGTTTGACCTTAGATGTTATCGTTGTTGCCGGATGTGCTCTCCTGTTTGCTCGCCTGAAAATCGACGAGGTCGGCGGTACCGTCAAAATCGAGGTCCCTTTCCCGTTTCACCAGGGCCTCGGCTTCGTCGTACTTCTCCCACAGATCAGGAGCCCCGTCCCTGTTGGTGTCCTCCTCAACGGACGTGATTTGCCCTTTTTCATAAAAGAACCACGTGTTCGGAGATCCATCCCCGTCACTGTCCTTCTCGGCGCGGACGGCGTTTTCGTCCTGATCGTAGAACCAGGTCAGATTCAATCGCCCGACGCCCCCCTCGTCTTGTTCACATTTGATCAGCTTGCCGTGCTCCTCGTAGAATTCCCTGAGGTCAACGCGGCCGTCTCCGTCCTCGTCCAGCTCTTTCAGCATGAGGGTCCCATCCTTGTAGAAGAAGCGGGCATCGGGATTTCCGTCCTGATCGATGTCATGATCCACCACCAGGGACCACTCCGGACGGTTGAACCACTGGGTGATTTCGAAATACCCGTCATGATCGGCGTCACTGACCAGCTTCTCCCTGGAGCCGTTCTTGTAGTCAACTCTCAGGTCAACCTTGCCGTCGCCGTTGTCGTCCTTTTCCAGCTGGGCAACATGGCCCTCCTCGTAAACCTGCCAGGTGTCCATTCGGTCGTCGAAATTTGTATCGCTTTCGACCCGTTCCTTCTTTTCCGTGCCGTCGAAGAAGATCCTGACGTCGGGCTTCCCGTCACGGTTCTCATCCGTCGTCTGGAGATGCATTTTCCCGCTCCGGAAATGAGTCACGGTTTCCACGAACCCGTCTCCGTCGGCATCGTGCTCCACCCTGACCGGACTCCCTTTTTCAAACA
Organism: Syntrophobacteraceae bacterium CG2_30_61_12; assembly: GCA_001873705.1. GTDB lineage: Bacteria > Desulfobacterota > Syntrophobacteria > Syntrophobacterales > DSM-9756 > CG2-30-61-12. The sequence continues at coordinate 1,207 of MNZR01000082.1, read as the reverse complement.
CCCTGATGCGGTCGATTTTTCCGGAATGCCTGGTGTCTTCCTTGATCTGCTTAACCTGGCCGGCTTCGTCGAACTGGCTGAAATGGTCAGTCTTGCCGTCGAAATTCACGTCCTTGTTCTGTGAAGTTGGTTTGCCGTTTTGGAAAGTCGTGAAGACGTCGAACACGCCGTCCAGGTTGGAATCCTTCTTCTGCTCCACCGGCTTTCCATTAGCAAATGTGGTGACGGAATCCATGCGTCCGTCCAGGTTCGTGTCCTTTTCCTCCCTTATGAGCTCACCCTTTGCATAGCATCGGAAGACCTCGTGTTTTCCGTCCTTGTCGAGATCGTGAACGCTTTTCTCGGGAAGTCCTTCACGGTCGTACAGAATGATCTTCTCGAAGCTTCCATCTTCATCGGAGTCGGTTTTTTCCTCAACGGGCTTGTTGTTCCTGAACGATTGCCAAACATTGGGCTTTCCGTTTCCATTGGTATCCCTGGTTGCGGAAACAAGGGTTCCATTCTCGAAGTTGTAGACGATGTCGAACAGGCCGCTGCCCGTGGTATCCTTCTTCATCAACGCTGGCCGCTCCTGCTCATCGAACAGGGTGATCTGGCACACCTTGCCGCTCTTGCCGATCCTCTCCTGCCGCTGCCTTTCCCCATGCTCAAGAAAGTCCAGGCAGTCAATTCGGCCGTCATAATCCGTGTCACTTTCGATGCGAGCCAGCTTTTCATCATGGTAAATCTGGAAACGATCCATGCGACCATCATGATTACTATCGCTTTCGCGCCTCTGGATCTTACCTCCATCATCAAGAACGGCGATTTGATCCGGCTTGCCGTCGCCATCGGTATCCTTTTCCACCTTCTTTTCCATTGCATGAGCACAGCCCGGCATGACACCCTGCGCTGTCGCCAGACCCAGCGCCGCGGCAAGGAGCCATATGGCGATGGCGCGGCACGGATATCTCGATCGAATAGGATGCTGAAGGTTCAAGGTTCTTCCCCCGCTTTGCCGTCATGCCGTTGCACACCGCAATGGTGAAAAATTCCCCGGGACCCGGAAGACAAGCGACTCGCGATGCTCGGAGGCCGAGGGGCCTCATCCAACATCCGGTCCCTTTGTTTCAAGACATAAGAGGTGCCTGTGCAACGACTCGCGCACCCAACGGCCTGGAGAAGGTGTCCCAGCCAAACCAAGCTGCCGCCAGTCTCGCTCGATCGA
>MNZR01000103.1 GCA_001873705.1 Syntrophobacteraceae bacterium CG2_30_61_12 | reverse complement strand
GTGTCGGCGCCCGGGACCCGTTCGGCCGAGCGCACCCTGCCGCCAGGGCAGGGGGCGCGGGCGTGAACCATCTTTCGCGCCTTCGGGATGTTGCGCTACGGAAAGACGCAGGCAAATCATGACCAACGATTACGCCGGAGAAATCCTGGCCGGCTCGGTGCGCGCCACCGCCCGCTTGATTTCCTGGCTGGAAGATGAAGACCAACGCGCCCTGGAACACATGGAACGGCTCTACCCGCACACCGGGAGGGCCTACGTGATCGGGATCACGGGATCCCCCGGGGCCGGGAAAAGCACCCTCACCGACAAGCTGAGTTACGCCATTCGCCGGCAGGGACTCACCATCGGGATCATCGCGGTGGACCCGTCGAGCCCTTTCACCGGCGGGGCGGTGCTCGGGGACCGAGTGCGGATGACGCGGCTCGGCGTCGATCCCGGGGTCTACATCCGCAGCATGGCCACCCGCGGGTTCCTCGGCGGTCTGGCCAGGGCCACCAGCGATGTGGTCAAGGTCCTGGACGCCTTCGGTAAGGACATCATCATCATCGAAACGGTGGGGGTCGGCCAAGATGAAGTGGATATCATCCGGCTCGCCGACACCACCTGCCTGGTGCTGGTTCCGGGACTCGGCGACACCATCCAGAGCATGAAGGCCGGGGTCATGGAAATCGCCGATTTGTTCGTGATCAACAAGGCCGATCGGGTCGGCGCCGATCAGCTTTTGTCCGAGGTTGCGCTGCGAATTCAGCAGGATTCCCAGATCAAGAACAAGCCCTGGACCCCGGAACTGGTGAAAACCGTGGCGGTGGAAGACCAGGGCGTCAACGATTTGTGGGATGCGATCCGCCGCCACCGAACCTTTCTGGAAAGCGACGGGCGTCTGCTGGAAAAGCGCCGTGAGCGCACCCGCAACGAAACCCTGCAAATGATCCACAACGAATTGTTTCGGAGGATCCGCGGTCGGCTCGCCGAAAACGGCGAACTGGACCGCCTGGTGGATCAAATCCTGGCAGCCAAGACCGATCCCTACGCGGTGATGCGCGGGGTTATCGGCGACTGGCTCCACACCCCCTGATCGAACAAGGAGACGTCATGAAGATACTGAGAGTGGACCATATCGGCATCGCCATCAACAACATCGACGAAGCGAAGCAGCTTTATCACGATCTCCTGGGCCTCAATCACGCCGGCAGCGAAACGGTGGCGGAACAGAAGGTCACCACCGCGTTCTTCCCGGTCGGCGACACCGAAGTGGAATTGCTCGAATCCACCGCCCCCGACGGGCCGGTGGCCAAATTCATCGAAAAGAAGGGGGAAGGCGTGCATCACATCGCCTTCCGAGTGGACAACGTGGAAGCGGCCCTGGAAGAACTCAAGGCCAAAGGCATCAAGCTGATCGATGAGAAGCCGCGAAAAGGCGCCGGCGGCGCTAAAATCGCCTTCCTCCACCCGAAATCCACCCACGGCGTGCTGGTGGAATTGTGCGAACGCGAGTGATCGCATCCCGACCCTGACCGATGACCCAACCGGCGCCGCTCCCGGCAGGCGATCCGAGCACCGCCCGGCCCTACGGGAGCGGTGGTTCCGTTATTTTTGCCAAGGCCAGGCATCTTCATTTCGTCTGGGCTCTTTCCTGGGAGCGCGGGCATCTTGCCCGCCGTTGGTAAGGCAGGGTTTAATCCTCAACCGGTCCATGCGCGTAACAGACAAGTGAGAACGATGCAACAACGGTTTCCCTTTTCCGCCCTGGTCGGCCAGGAACTGATGAAGCAGGCGCTGCTCCTGAATGTGGTCGATCCGACCCTGGGCGGCGTGCTGATCAAGGGTGAACGCGGTACGGCCAAGTCCACCGGGGTCCGCGCCCTGATCGATCTGCTGCCGACCATCCCGGTGGTGGAAGGCTGCGGCTTTCAATGCGATCCGGCCAACCGGGCGGATCTTTGCCCCGGCTGCCGCGAGCGCTTGCGGACCGTGCAGGAACTCCCGGTGAAGGCGCGCCGGATCCGCCTGGTGAATCTGCCCATCGGCACCACCGAAGACCGGCTGCTCGGCACCATCGACATCGAAAAGGCGCTGCGCACCGGGCACAAGGCGTTCGAACCGGGGCTGCTGGCGGAAGCCCACCGGGGCATCCTGTATGTGGATGAAGTCAACCTGCTGAACGATCAGATCGTCGATCTGTTCCTGGACGCCGCCGCTTCCGGCCTGAACACGGTGGAACGTGAAGGGATCAGCTTCGCCCATGCCAGTCGCTTCATCCTGGTGGGCACCATGAATCCGGAAGAAGGCGATCTGCGCCCGCAGTTGCTCGACCGCTTCGGGCTGGCGGTGGCGATCGAAGGGATCCACGAAGTCGCCGCCCGGGTGGAAATCGTCAAGCGCCGCCTGGCTTTTGAAGCCGATCCCGAACGCTTTCGCGCGGCCTGGCGGGAAGCCGATGAGCAGCTTTCCCGGCGGCTGGTGGAAGCGAAAGCCGGTCTCGGCGCCGTTCAGGTCCCGGAAGACCTGCTGGAAACCGCGTCGCGGATCGCCCTGGCCATGGAAACCGACGGCCACCGGGCCGATCTCACCATGATCAAGGCGGCCCGAGCCAATGCCGCGCTGGAAGGGCGCCGGCGGGTCGCCCGGGAAGATCTGCAACTGGCGGCGCGCCTGGCCCTGCCCCATCGGCTGAAAAAGAACCCGTTGCAGCAGGCCGAACTGGATCCGGCCAAACTGCGGCAGGTGATGGAACAGGAAACCGGAGCCACCGCCACCGACGGCGACTGGTCGCCGGACTATCAAAACAAGGGGCGCCAGGCCACGGCCACCCGAGCTTACCAGTCGCCGGTCGCCTGCGTGACCCATCTTTGCAGCGGCAGCCGCCTGGTGCGAGCGGAACTGCCCTGGCAGCGTCTGGTCCAGGGTACCCATCCTGGGCGTCGGTTCACCCTGGTGGATGCGGTGAACAAGGGTTCGGTCCAGGGGGTACGCTGGCAGCGGCCGGGGGAAGCCCTGCACGATTTATCGGTGATCGGCACGCTGCGCGCCGCCGCGCCCCATCAGCAGGCCCGAGGCGGTAACGGCCGCCCCCTGATCCGGTTGCAAGACCTGCGGCTGCGCAAGAGGTCCCGCAAAACCGGCCTGTCGCTGATGATGATCATCGATTCCAGCGCCTCGATGCGCACCAACGATCGGATGAGCGTCACCAAGGGCATCATCGAAGCGCTGCTGCAAGACCTTTACTGGCGCCGGGACAAACTGGGGATCATCACCTTCCGCCACACCGACGCTGAACTGCTGCTGCCGCTCACTCACAACATGCGCGATGCCGCCGCCGGGGTCGCAAGGCTGCCGGTGGGCGGGCGCACCCCGCTGGCCGCCGCGCTCGATCTGGGCACCCGCCTGCTGGTTCAGGAAAAGCGCAAGAACCCGGAAACCCTCCCGGTGATGCTGCTGTTTTCCGACGGCCGGCCCAACGTCAGTTGCTTCGGCGGCGATCCCCTGGATGAAGCCTTCGGCTGCGCCCGGGAAGTGAAGCGCCGGTCGATCCAGGGCATTCTGGTGGATACCGAACTGGATCCCATGGCCACCGGCTACGGCTTCGAAATCGCCGCCCGCATGGGCGCCGCCTATATTCCCATGGACCGGCTGTACTGAAGCGGCGCGAACGCGGTCATGACCTTGCGATTTTGATCAACGGCCGGAACACGACTTCCAACGCAACCAGCCGATCGGTGCGGGGTCTCGGTGAAGGGAATCGCAATCGCGGACTACCCTGTTTCGCCGCACATTTTCCTCGTTCCGCTCAAAATCGGCGGCGCCGCTCGGGTAGAGCAGGTCAGCTACCCGGAACTGGAAGCGGTCGTGGAACGAATCCTATCCGAACCAGGGAGGTCGATCATGCCCACCATCGCCGAAGTTTTGCAGCAAGAAGCCCGGCAGCAAGGATTGCAACAGGGACTGCAAGAGGGATTGCAACAGGGGCTGCAACAAGCCAGGGAAAACGTTCTAGATGTTCTCAAGGCGCGTTTCGGTGAAGTCCCCCAGGCACTGGTTGAGCGGATGGACGCCGTCGCCGACCTCGCCTCGCTGAAGGTGTTGGATCGCCGGGCGATCATCGCGGAATCACTTACCGCTTTCGCTCAAACCCTGGAGTTGCCGCTCGATTGAAGACCCGCGGCCGCGCTCCGTCGGCCGCGGCAACGAATGACCGGAAAGCGGGGCGACCGCCGTCAGCTCTTGTCACCGTCCAAGTTCGTCCCGATAAGTCTCTATCCGTTTTGCCGCTTCCCATTCCTCGGATTTTTCCACCGCTGCCGCCGTATTCCACCGGATCACGGTGCGGTCCGCTCCGCCTGTGAATTGTTAAGCGCTCAAGCCAGCCGGCGACGGCACCGACCAGGCGACGGCCAGGCGGGGACAGAACAAGAGCAATTGCAGCGCCGGGAGTGCCCCCCCCCTGCTGCTTCACCCCGATTTGGTAGGTCGAAGTGCAACCGCTGGTGCCGCCGGCAGCCCAGGAGACCTTCAGGAAATGGGTAGCGTTATCAACCGCCCGCCACCCGACTGGTACGGATACTAGGCCCGCTCTCCGATACCCAGGTCTGTCAGGCACTGACGCTGGGTCCGATCTCCGGTTCCCGGGCCTGTCAGGTAGCTCCCCTCGGTCGCAACCTGACCTACGGGGCTCAAGATTCAAAACCAATCAGCGCGACACCTAGGTCAATCCGCGATACGTAGGTCGGGTTGCG
>MNZR01000360.1 GCA_001873705.1 Syntrophobacteraceae bacterium CG2_30_61_12 | reverse complement strand
CTTGACGTTTGCCTTCAACGGTGGTCCCGGGGCGGCGTCGCTCTGGCTGCACCTGGGGCTGCTGGGGCCGCGGCGGCTGGTCCTCAATGACGATGGCACCGCCCCGCCGCCGCCGGCGCGCCTGGAACCCAATCCGGACACCTGGCTGGCCTTTACCGATCTGGTATTGGTGGACCCGGTGGGGACCGGATTCAGCCGGACCGAACCCGACGATACCAAGACCCGCCGCGAATTCTACGAGGTGAAAAAAGACATCGCTTCAATGGCGGATTTCATTCGTCTCTATCTCACCCGCTATCAGCGCTGGGATTCGCCCAAGCTGGTGGTGGGGGAGAGCTACGGCGCCACCCGCGCCGCCGGGCTCGGCGAGTTTCTTCTGGACCGTTACGGGATCGACCTGAATGGCCTGCTGCTGATTTCTCCCGTGCTCGATTTCAGCACCATCGTGTTTCGGAGCGGGAACGATCTGCCCTACGCGCTCTATCTGCCGAGCTACGCCGCGGCCGCTCGCTTTCACGGTCGGCTCGACCCCGAGGTCAGCGAGCAGCCGCTGGCCGAATGGCTGCGTTCGGTCGAAGTGTTTGCCGAGACCGATTATCTGAGCGGTCTCTTTCGGGGAGATCGGTTGACTCGCTCCGAACGGGCCGAACTGCGCCGCCGCCTCGGCGCCCAAACGGGGCTTGCCGAGGAATTGATCGAGCGGTCCAACCTGAGAATAGAGCCCGATGTTTTCCGCAAGGAACTGCTCCGGGACCAGCGGCTCCTCACCGGCCGGATGGATGCCGGGCTGACCGGAGCCGATCCGAACCCGGCAACCTCATCCGCTGTCTACGATCCAGCGTTCGATGCGGTAACGGGCGTCTTTTCCGGAGCGATGAATCTTTATTTGCGTCGCGATTTGCAGGTGAGCTCGGAGCTGAACTATGAATTCTTGAGCGAGGAAGCCAATCGGAATTGGGATTGGGCGGCTTCTCTGTCACGGGGTCAGGGTTTCGTGGAGGTGTCGGCGGCGCTGCGCAACCTGCTGGCGGTGAACCGGCATCTCAAGGTGTTCGTGGCCGCCGGACTTTATGATCTGGCCACCCCTTATGCGGCCACCCGCTACGCCCTGGACCACCTGGATCTCGACCATGCCGGCCGGCGCCGCCTGGAATTGCATCTCTATCCGGCGGGCCACATGATGTACACTCACCGGAAAGTCGGCGCAACCCTGACCGCCGATGCGGCCGCGTTCTACCGGCAGGCGCTGGGGCCCAGCCCGGCTCCACCGGCACCGAAACCGGCGGACACCACCTGAAAACATGGGCTCGCGCGACCGCCATGGGAAGAACGGGGCGAGAGCGTTGCTCAGATGCTCCGGCGGTAGCCGACGAAATTGTAGATGTCTCCCACCACTTCTTCATAATCGTGCTTGATCTGCTGGTACATCTTGGCGTTTTCGATGGCGAGCGCGCCGATTTCCCCCAGGGCTTCGGCAAAATCCAATTCCCGCGCCAGAAAGACCCGCGGTTCCGAAGAATAGAGCCGGAGCACCCCAATGACCCGACCCTTGATGGAAAGCGGGATCGACACGATGCCGGCGATGCCTTCTTCCTTGGCCTGGGTCCGGTACTGAGCGCGCGGATCGGCGGTGGCGTCTTCCACCACCACCGTTTTCCCGGCCATGGCGTCGGCGATACTCTGGTCCGCATCGACCGGTCCCTTACGCAGATAGCCATCGGTCAGACCAAACGCCGCCGCCAGTTCCAGGGTGCGCAGCTTGGGATTCAGGAGGCGCACCGCGCAGGCCTTGAGGTTCATCACCACGGTGATGTTGGTGACCATGGCATTGAGAACTTCCTTCACGTCCAGGCTGCCATGAACGGTACGCACCACATCGCGAAACGAATTGAAATAGGTCGCATCCTGATCACTCGTCATGGTCTTCCTTTCCATCCAGCAACAGGGTCAAGCCGCGCGGCTGGTTTCGGGGCATGCGGTATGGGTACCCATCTTGTTACCACAGCGAGGTCGAGGCCGCAGAGAAAAGCTCCCGCCGGCGATCGTCCCGGCCCGGTTTAACCGCGCCGGTGGTTTCCGCGGTTAGGTCAATCCCTCGTGGTCGCGGCCGGGTGAACTAATGGTCGATTTTCACCCAATCGTTTCCGCGCTTCAACCCCCCAGTGTCGCCACCGCGCGTTCCGCGGGCGCCGCTTCGCGCGTGTCGATTTCCAGCACCAGATCGCGTAGCCCCACTTCCCGGGGCGGCACGCCGAGCAGATCGAGGAATCGTTCTGCCCGCCGTGCATGAGGCGGTCGGTGACGGTCCAGGCGCTCCAGTTCCGTAGCCAGATGGCGGACTAGCGGTCGCTTCAGCACGAACGACGAGCCGATCACGGTTCGGCGGCCGCCGCGAAGTTCGACAATATCGTCGCGGGTGAGCAGGCGCAAGGCTTCCAGCGTGGCGAAGCATTCGGCCGCGGTCAGTTGCGGATTGCCCAGCACGGCATGGAGAAAGGCATGGGGGAAAAAGCGCAGGGCACTGGTCACCGGATTGGCGGCGGTCATGCCCAGACCGCAACGGCTGCCGGCTTTGATCGAATCGCTCTTGGCCCAGAGGGCGTGGATGTGGGCGCTGGTGCCCTGGCCCAGCAGAATGGCGTCGAGGGTTTCGCCGAGCGATACCGTGCCGCGCAGACACGGCGGGCATTGGCCGCAGGATTCGTCGGCCAGCCAGTCGGTGAAATGCCGGGCCAGACGGACCACGTCGTCGTCTTCGCCGATGAACACCAGCCCGCCGGAGCCGAGCATGGCCCCGGCCTGACTGAAGGTATCGAAATCGAGTGGGGTATCGAGCAGGTAACCACGCACCCCGGTAAGCGATAGAATCGCCCCGGACGGACCGCCGATCTGCACGCCGGCCAGGACCTTGGCGTCCTGGATGCCGTCGCAGATGCGGATGATATCCGCCAGGGTGCGGCCGAATCGCACTTCCACCAAACCGGTCTGGCGAACGATCCCGGCCACCGAAAAGATCTTGCTGCCGCCGCTGTGGGCCGTACCCTGGCGCCGATACCAGTCGGCCCCCTGGCGCAGGATCAACGGCACATTGGCGAAGGTTTCCACGTTGTTGAGCAGGGTGGGCTTGCCCCAGAGGCCGCGGCGGGTGTTGGAAACCGCCTTGAGCGTCGGTTCCGCCGGCTTGCCCTCGATCGCCCGCAGGATCGCGCGTTTTTCTCCAGCCACGAAGGCGCCGGCCCCGAGCCGGATTTCCAGATCGAAGTTGAGCCCGGGCACGCCGAAGATAGCGCTGCCCAAATAGCCCTTGCGGCGGGCCTGAAACAGCGCGTGTTCCAGTCTCCGCACCGCGTCTTCGTATTCCTTGCGGACATAGATGATGCCGTAGCGAGCGCCGACCGCGACGGCGCCGAGGATCATCCCCTCGATCAGTTGATGCGGGCGTTCCTGGATCAGGGTACGGTCCATGAAAGCACCGGGGTCGCCTTCGTCGCCGTTGGCCACGATCAGCTTGATGGCATCCCGGTTTTCGTCGCTGTCCTCGATCTGACATTGAGCCCGGGCCATGGCTTCCCATTTACGCCCGGTGGCAAAGCCGGCGCCGCCGCGCCCGCGCAGTCCGGCGGCGGTGACCATGCGTACCAGTTCAGCCGGGTCCCAGGCGGGTTCGCCGCGCAGCCCCAGCACTCGATGGACCGCTTCGTAGCCGCCCTGACCGCGGTAGGATTCCAGGTCCTCGGGCTGCCCTCCGGCGGCGAACCCAAGCACCAGGCGATCTTGCCGGAGAACGAACGCCTCGCGTTCGGTCGCTTCGCGGGAACCGATCGGGCGCGTCGGCGGAGGCGGCGCACCGGCGGAGGCGGAGGCGGTCACCAGCAGGAACCGGACGCCGTTGCGATCCAGGGCCAGAATGTCGTCGCTGTATTGGCCCAGACGGATCTCCTGATCCGGGCGCTGGATCCAAACGAACCCGTCTCGGACCGTGGCCGTGGGCCGAACGCTCAGAGCCAGATCGGCCTTCAGCCAGGGTTCCGGAAAATGGAGCGCTTCCCGAATGTGCCCGTCGCGGTCGAGGACCAGGCAGCCCAGCCGGGGTTCGCCCTGAACGGTGCGGTAACGAAAGCCCAGGGTGTTTTCCAGCAGGCGCCCGAGCTTCCGGCAGCGGCCATTGGCCGCGCCGACCAGCACGCCTCCGGCTTCCAACCGCAGCGGTTGGCCGATCGCGGTTGGCGGCAGCGGGTCCAAAACGGGGTCGCCGGTACAGACAACCACCTGGCTCAGCGTAAAGTCGCCCGGTAGGCGTTGGTGGCGTTCCGGCGCCAGCCGCTCCAGGACCCGTTCGAGGAAGGCCAGGCGGTTGTCGAAGCGCGGTCCCTTGCGCAATTCTTCCAGGAGCTGGGGCAGATCGTCGGCGCGGCGCCGGCCGAGGAAGCGGGCTTCGGTTTTCACCACCGGGGCCAGATGACAGACCCCGAAACAGTCCATTTCGATGAACTGGATTCCGTAGCGACCGACCGCTCCGGCTTCGGCCCGGATTTCCGCGCTCAGCCGGCGGGACAGTTCGGGCTGACCGCGGAGAAAGCATGCGGTGCCCTTGCACACATAAATCAAAATGCTGCCGCGCGGGTCCACGCTGTATTGCTTATAGGAAGCGATCACCCGGATCACTTCGGCCGGATCCAGACCCAGGATGGCCACGATCTTCTGGAAGGCTTCCGGGGTGATGGTGCCGAAGATGTTCCGCACCTCATGGAGCACCCGCGGCAGGCAGGCGCGGGCGCCGAGCCCGCCGATCA
>MNZR01000308.1 GCA_001873705.1 Syntrophobacteraceae bacterium CG2_30_61_12 | reverse complement strand
GCGCTCCCAGGGGTTATTCGAGCGGGTCGTTTTCCACCAGGTCCCAGATGCCGCAGGGGCAACCGCCGGCGCAGAAACCGCAGCCGATGCAGCGATTCGGGTCGACCACCATTTCATAGCCACCGTCACCGAGATCGTTGCGGCTGATGGCGCTCTGCGGGCAGAGCGTTACGCACAGGCCGCAGTCCCGGCAGGAACCGCAGGACGAACACTGGCCGGCGCAGTGATCGAGGCCGTCGAAGGTGAGCAGCCGGGGATCGAAGTATTCCAGCTTGACCCGGCGCCGGTCGATCATTGGACGCTGGGCGCCTTTGGGGCGTTTGCCCTGGAGAATGTCGCCGATGGCCCGGGCGGCCACCCGGCCCTGACCGATGGCGTCGGTCAGCAGCCCCAGTTTGACCGCATCACCGATGGCGAAGATCCGCGGATCGCTGGTCTGCTGGTGTTCGTTCACCTTGATGAAGCCCCGTTCCAGGGCCACCGTGTCGGGCACGAAATCGAGTCGCGGCTGATCCCCCACGGACACCAACACGGTATCGGCTTCGATCACTTGGCCGTTGGTCAGTTCCACCCCGCGCTCGGTGATCTGCTTGGTGAACACCGGCCAGAGGAAGCGCGCCCCGGCGGCTTCCGCGTCCCTGCGTTCCTTGCCGAAGGAAGCCGGTTCCTGGATATCGATCAGGGTGATTTCGCGCGCGCCCAGCCGGTGCGCTTCGGTGGCCACATCGCAGCCGACGTTGCCGGCCCCGATGATCACCACTTTGTCTCCCACCCGAGCGCCGGCGCCTTTGCTCTGCTTGAGAAATTCCAGGGCCGGCACCAGCCGTTCCTTCCCCGGTACCGGGAGGATGCGCGGCTGGTGCGCGCCGGTGGCGATTACCAGGAAATCGAACTCGCTCTTCAGCCGTTCCAGATCGTCCCGGGTGAGCGGCTGCCGCAGGTGGACCTGATGCAGCACCTGGCGCACCCGTTCCAGTTCCCCTTCGATCACTTCCCGGGGCAACCGGGAACCGGGGATCACCCCGGTGATTTTTCCGCCCAGGCGTTCGGCCTGGTCATGGACCACCGCTTCATGGCCCTGCCGGCGGAGCTGCCAGGCCACTGAAAGGCCTCCCGGTCCGCCGCCGATAACGGCGATGCGCTTGCCGGAAAGCGCCGGTAGCTCCGGCAATTTGGCTTCGAGGCTGGCGCGGCCCAGTTGTTTCACATCGATCGCCGGCATCTGGGCGCTCTGCCGGGTGCAGTTTTGCATGCACAGATTGGGGCAGAGGTAGCCGCAGATGGTGGCGGGAAACGGGGTGTAGGCCAGCGCCAGGTCCACCGCTTCGTCCACCTTCCCTTCCCGGATCAGGCGCCACCGATCCTGGACCGGAATGCCGCTGGGGCAGCCGGCCTGGCAGGGAGCGGCGTATTTCTTGTTTTCCCAGACCGGAACGAACCGGCGCAGGTCCCCGGTGGTGATCACCGAAATGGGACTGCGATCGAGTTGGGTCAGGTCCCCGATCAGACCGCCGCGGCCCAATTCGGCATCCCACACCGCGCGGTGGAAGTCGACCATGGAGCGCCGCGCCTGGGGGTATTTTTCGTGCGGCCCGCGGGCCACGATCAACTGCCACTGGCTGCGATCGGCGAACTCGGCGAACAGTTCGGAGCGGCCGATGGAATCAAGAAAGGTTTGCAGGTTGTGGACCAGCCATTCCCAATCGGCATCGCTCAGCGGCGCCGGTTTCGCATCGCCCTGGCTGAACCCGCCGTGCGGTCCGCGGAGAAAAATCCGCCCGCCCACCATGCCGACGCAGGGCCGGTAGCCCAGGATGTTGTCGGCGTTCTGGGGGTTGTGACCGCAGATGACCGCGATGCCTCCGGCCATGAATTCGGCGAAGTAATCGCCCACCGAGCCGAGCACCCACAGTTCCGGCGGCGCGAACCGCGGATTGTGTTTGGTCATGGTCATGGCGCGGGCGCCGAGGTTGCCGCCCACATAGACCTTGCCCTGGGCCATGGCGTTGGCGACCCCGTTGCCGGCGTTGCCATGGACCACGATTTCGGCGCCGGCGTTGAGCCAACCCACGTCGTCCGAAGCCGGTCCGAGGACTTCGATGCGGGTGTTGGGAAAACCCATGGAGCCGACCCGTTGGCCGGGAGAACCATGGATCTTCACCAGCACCGGGTCGGTGCCGGCGCGCCAGAGGCGGCCGCCGACCCCGTGATGGCCATAAGCTTCCACATCGATCACCCGGTGGCCGGCGGCCACCGCCTGTTGAATCCGTTCTTCCAGGACCCGGGAATCGATCCGGCGACCGCCTTCCCGCCCGGAAATCCAGTACGATTGTTGTGCTTGCTGCTGCATGGTCGGTATCTTTCCAGTTCAGTCGGCGCTTGTCGCGGGCGCCGGCGGATCACACCACGTATTTGATATCCAGCCGTTCGGCCGCCGCCTTATCGGCAATCCCCAACGCATCGGACATGCCGATGGGCAGCGAGGTGGAACGGCCGAGCGGGGCGATGATTTTTTTCAGTTCGGTATCGAAGGCGAGAAACGTGTCCACCACCCGTTCGGCCACCAGGTCCGGATCGAGCCGCCGGTACAGGCGCGGGTCCTGGCTGGTGATCCCCTTGGGGCAGCGGCCGATGTTACAGATGTTGCAGCGGTCGCTTTCCGAACCGACGCAGCCGGCGGCGGCCTGCATGATGTACTTACCGATCTGCACCCCGCTGGCCCCGAGCATGATCAGGGCCGCGGCATTGGCGGCCAGATTGCCGCGCTTGCCGATACCGCCGCCGGCGAACAGCGGCAGTTCGTTCTGTTGGCCGAGGGCCGCCAGGGTCTTGTAGCAATCGCGGATGTTGCTGGCGATGGGGTGCCCCATGTGATTCATGGACACATTGTAGGCCGCGCCGGTACCGCCGTCTTCCCCATCGATGGCAAGCCCCGCGGCGTAGGGGTTACGGGTCAGATTGTTGAGCACCGCGAGCGCGGTGGAAGTGCCCGAGATCTTGGGATAGACCGGTACCCGGAAGCCCCAGGCCATGGACATGGACTGGATCATCTTGGCCACCGCTTCTTCGATCGAATACTTGGTCTGGTGGGTCGGCGGGCTGGGCAGGCTGATCCCAGCCGGTACCCCGCGGATCGCGGCGATCAGCTTGTTCACCTTGTACCACATGAGCAGGCCGCCGTCGCCCGGCTTGGCCCCCTGGCCGTATTTGATTTCGATGGCGCAGGGGTCTTCCTTCATCTCCGGAATGGCCCGGATCATTTCGTCCCAGCCGAAGTAGCCGCTGGCGATCTGGAGGATCACGTACTTGATGAAGCGCGAACGCATCAGCCGCGGCGGGCAGCCGCCCTCGCCGGTGCACATGCGCACCGGCAGGCCCAGTTCCTCGTTGAGATAGGCCACGCCCAGTTGCAAGCCTTCCCACATGTTGGGAGACAGCGCTCCAAACGACATGGACCCGATCAGCAGCGGATAGATTTCCCGCACCGGCGGGATCCAGCCGTTTTCACGGAGCAGCTTGAGGTTCCGTTCCGGCGGCAGCACCCGCCCCAGAAGCGTGCGCAGTTCAAATTCATGGCGCCCGGCATCGAGTGCCGGGTCGGTCAGCATGGAAATGCGGATGAACTTCAGTTGATCCAGCAGACCTCCGGGCACATTGCGGCGGCCGCCGCGGCGCCGCGGTTGGCCGCCCTGATTGATGTGATAGCGCAGTTTATCGAATTCATCGGCGCGGTATGGGGCGATGCAGTCGTTGGGGCAGACCATGGTGCACATGGCGCAACCGATACAGGCGTGGGCCGGATCGACCTTCTGGCGGATCCCGTAATACACCTTGAAGGCGTTGGAACCGCCATCCGGGAGACCGACCGCGGCGGTCACCAGGCGCTGGCGAAACACCCCCAGTTCCACGGCGTTCACCGGGCAGACCGCGGTGCAGCGACCGCACAGGGTGCAGCGTTCGCGGTCCCAGCGAATCTGCCAGGGCAGGTCCTTGATGCTTAAACTTGACGGGGTAATGGCGCCGTTTGCGAGCATATCCTCACCTCCCGGCGGTCGCTTGCGACCACCACGGTATCCAGATGCATGGGTTGAAAATCCTTGCTTTTGTCCCGGTCCGGCACGATGGCGTCGAGGCCGCAGACTTCCGAACAAAACGCGTACAGCCCCGGTTTGCCGCCCACCACCCCGGGCCGCAATTTCTTGCGGTCCTGAACCATGAACAGGGATTTATCCGGCAGACACCCGATCACGCAGTTGGGGCCGTCGATGATCAGCCGTCGGCAGCTTTGCTTCAGGGCCTTCAGCAGGTCCCGGTCCGGATGCCGGTCCAGGCTTTGATCCTGGAGCGGGGTGATGACGTGCTTGTAGTGTTCGATCCCGAGCCCCAGGTGGTGCAGGGTGAAATGGAGGATGTGGGTGAACACCTCGGAATCCGAATGATAGCCGGTATAGCCGGGAAAACCCCGGGAAGTCAGGAATTCGCGGATCGGCACGAACGCGGTGTTTTCTCCGTTGGTCATGGTGGCCACGCCCTGAATGAAAAACGGGTGGCAGGCGTAGAGGTTGATCGCGTAGTTGGTGTTCTGGCGGCCTTGGGCCAGGATGATCCGGGCGCTGAGATCCTTCCGATCGAGTTGGAGGTAATCGGCCACCGTTTTCGGATCGCCGATTTCCTTCAGCATGATCACATCGGGCCAGAAGCTGTAGACGATCATATCGTCATGTTCTTCTCCCATCTGGCGGAGCTGCAGGCGAATCATCATGAGGCGGTGCTGGATTTCCCGCT
>MNZR01000177.1:1739-4816 GCA_001873705.1 Syntrophobacteraceae bacterium CG2_30_61_12 | reverse complement strand
GCCGCCCCGCGGGCCCTTATCATCGTTGCGGCCAATTTGAATAAGGATTAACCACGGAGTTCACGGAGAACACTGAGAAAACCCCTTCTTTTCGAAGCCTTCTCCGTGACCTCCGTGCTCTCCGTGGTGAGTCATTCCCATAAAGTGGCCGAAGCGATGATCATCGCCCCGCCCCGCGATTCAGGGTCGTCACCCTGGATGCAATGTCCATCGAGTTCTGAAACGCGGTCGTGGCTTTCCGCTCCACCGTGCTTTCCGAGGGTTTATCGGAGGGAGTTTTACTCTTGATCTCGCCCTAGCCCTGAGTTTCCATGTTGCCATTGGGAACGCTTTCAGGCAGGCTTGTGGCCGAGTGGAAATGGGCTTGTGGTAGGCCCAAATCGGCGCATCGAGCCAGGAGCGAAACCGATGAACGCGACCGAATTCCCTTCCAGTTGTGGTTCCGAACTGCCGCCGATGGAGCCCTTCCGGCAGATCCTGGACAGTGCCCCGGTGGGGATCTTCCGCACTGCCCTTGAGGGTCGAATCCTGTACGCCAACCGTGCCCTGCTGAGAATCCTCGGCTATCCGTCCCTGGCCGAACTCAACCGGGCGGTGCCGGATGTGGCCGCCATCTACGAAGATCCTCTGGAACGGGCGCGGGTCAGGGCCAAGCTGTTGAGCGGTGGGGAGATCGACGGGTTTCGCCTGCGCTGCCGGCGGCGCGGCGGCCAGTCGCTGTTGCTCGATATGTGGGCGCATTCGATCAAGGGGCGCGACGGACTGCCCTGCTGCTTCCAGGGTTTTATCGAAGACGCCACCCAGAAAGTTCTGGCCACCGATGCCCTGGGCGTATGCGAGCAGCGCTACCGGGGACTGTTCGAATCCAGCCCGGTCGGGATCTTCCAAACCACCCGCGACGGCACTTTTCTCGGCGCCAATCCGGCTCTGGCCCGGATGCTCGGTTACCAGGGCGCCGCCGAACTGCTGCAAGAAGTCCCCAACACCAAACGGCTCTATCCCAACCCGGAAGTGCGGGAACGGCTCATTCTGCGGGACATCGAACGATCCAGCCATTACACGGTCGAAACATCGCTACTCAAAAAGGATGGCACCCCCATCCTGGTCCGGATTCGCGGCCGGTTCGTCCGCAACGGTGCGGGGCAAGTCACCCGCCTGGAGGGGTTTCTCGAGGACATCAGCGCCACCGCCCGCGGCCGGAGGGACCTGGAAGCCAGCGAAAAACGCTTCCACAGCCTGGTGGAAAGCCTTCAGGAAGGGGTCTGGGAAGTGGATCAAGACACCCGCTACACCTATGTCAGCCCAAGCTTTTGCACCATGCTCGGCTACTCCCGCGATGAACTCCTGGGCTTGACCCCCTTTCAGCTCCTGCCAGAAGACGAAGCGGAAACGGTCCGGCTCCTGTTCGAACCGATCCGGGCCGGCCGCAAGCCGTTCGCTTTTCTGGAAAACCGTAACCGGCGCAAGGACGGCACCAATATCCTGCTGGAAACCAGTGGTGTTCCCTTTTTCGATGACGAGGGGCAGTTCCGCGGCTATCGCGGGATCGATCGGGATATCACCGAGCGCAAGCAAGCCGAACTGAAGCGGCGCCAATCGGCAATCGAACTCAAGGAAAAGGTCGCCGGCCTGACCCGTGCCTTGGACCAGAATTCGGCCGAACTCGAAAGCGCCCACCGGCAGCTGGCGGTTCAGCAGGAAATCATCGCCAAAATGAACCGTGAACTGATGGAAGCCAATCGAGCCGTCACCCTCATGGCCAAACGGGTGGAACAGAGCCGCGACGAAACCCAGACCCAGCTTGGCCTCGAAATTCGCGCGAAAATCCTGCCCCTGGCGGAAACCCTGGGGCGCGATCCCAGCCTGAGTCGGCACCATTCGGAATTGAAGATGCTCGCCTCCTACCTGGATGACCTGTGCGCGCGGCCGGAAGTCTCGATGAAGCTGCTGGGTAACGTGACCCCCACCGAACTGCGGGTGGCCACCCTGATCCGGGACGGACTCAACAGCCAGGACATCGCCCGCCACCTCAAGGTATCGCTGGCCACGGTGAAGAGCCATCGCAAGAACCTGCGCCGGAAATTGAACCTGCGGAAAAGTTCCTTGGACCTGCGGGAATTTCTCCAGGCGAAACTTCCCTAATCCGGTCAAGATTCCGTTATCTCAACACAAGGCCAACACAAGGGGGTATGTATTATACCCTCTACACCCTCCCTTAAAATCCGTCTTGCATTATCATTTGCCTCCCTCTAGCATCTCAGGAAACAAGGGATTTTGCTGGTTCTCAGCGGGTCCTTTGAACCCTCGCCAAGGGGGCAAACGGCGAGCGCTTGGGTGCCTTGCAAACGGGAGGAAATCAGCAGATGGGCGCAAGGGTCATTCCGTTTCCCGTTAGAGGTCGACGTACAGCTTCCGTCAGGATCGATTGGGAGGCGGTGGAGCGTGCACGCCAGGCGGTCCATGGTGGGGTGCCGCGAGTGGCGCTGCGCATCCTGCGCCTGATCATCGAAGCCAAGCCGGCGTCCCGGGTCCTGGCCACCGGCAGCTGGAGCATTCGGGCCGGTTTGCCGGGGGCGGCGGAACCGGTGACGGTATCCCCCGCCGACCTGATCAGCACCGACCAAGTCCTGAAACTGCTGGACCGGCTCGCCCGCTACGGCGGTCATCTGCTCTGGGGACGGCTCGAATGCCGCCTGGCGGCCACCGCCGGAGCGGTGCAACTGGCCATGCTCCAGTCCATTCCCCGCGCCACCCGCCAGGCCCTGGCGCCCATCCTGCAAGCGGTGGCGGACCACCGGTTGGCATCCAGTTGCTGGTCGGTGCTGGGCAAGGAAGTGGAAGGCCTCGATCTGCTGGTCCTCCTGATCGAAAACGAAGGATCAGATTATCTCGGCCTGTTCGATCGCAAGTCCGGGCGGCAACTGATTCATCGCCTGCGCTCCGGCTATTCGGTCCATCTTCGGGCCACCGCCACGGCCGTTGTGACGCAAACCGAGTAAAAACGAGAATGAGGAAAAAGAGAATATCGAATATCGAATGACGAATATCGAATATCGAAGTGAAGAAAAAGATAATAT
>MNZR01000177.1:0-1715 GCA_001873705.1 Syntrophobacteraceae bacterium CG2_30_61_12 | reverse complement strand
AGTGAAGAAAAATAGAATCTCGAGTAACTAACAATGAACGAAAAAGTGAGAAATAATAACGAATAACTAATTTTTTGTAAGTATATTTTATGTTCTTACCTTCGATATTCGTTAATCGATGTTCTGCGGTTCGCCTTTTTCCCTTTTCCTTTTTCCATGTTCCTTTCTTACCTTCGACATTCGATATTCAATATTCGATATTCGACATTCTCTTTTCTTCTTCTCCTCCTTCTTCCCACAGAGCCTGGCGCAGTCCGGAGCGGCGTTCGATGGTTTTGGAAACACCCTGGAGCAATACGTCCGGCCGGCCCCACACCGTAACCTGGGAGCGGGCCCGGGTGATCCCCGTATAGATCAGTTCCCGGGTCACCACCGGGCTGTCGCGGTCGGGCAGCAGCAGGTGCACGCAGTCGAATTCCGAACCCTGACTTTTGTGCACGGTCATGGCGAACACCGTTTCGTGTTCGGGCAGCCGCTGCGGGTGGAAGTTCCGCAACGTCCCGTTAGGTCCCTCGAAATAGACTCGAAGTGAGCCGGCTGCGGTCGGGTCAGGCCAGGCGATGCCGAGATCGCCGTTATAAAGGTGAAGGTTATAATCGTTGCGGGTGATCAAAACCGGTCGCCGTGGGTACCAGGTGCGCCCGGCGGCGAGCCGCCCCTGCCGGGTGAGCGTCTGTTCGATCAGGGCGTTCACCGCTTCCACCCCGAACGGTCCATGGCGGAGCGCGCATAGCACCCGGAACCGGTTAAAGGCGCTGAACAGGGCGGTCGGGTCCGAGGCTTCCAGATAGTTGGTGAGCGGGGCATCAAGCGCGGCCGGCAGTTCGTCGGCCAGCCGATCGGGGGCCGGTAAGGCGTGCCAGCCAACGGTTCCGTCTTGGGCGGAGGTCATCAGTTGCAGCGCCGCGCGCCCTTTTCCCTGCCGCACTGCCGCGCTCAGCGTTCCGATCCCGCTCGCCCCGGCAAACCGATAATTCTTCTTCAGTTCCACCAGGCTGTCGATCAGGCCGACGGTGTCGGCTGGATGCGGCGCGGGCGGCAGCTTCTGGCCGCTGCAGGCTTCCAGGAGCGGTCGGAAGGATGGGGAAAAGCCGCCGAGGTCGGGAGCGGCGCAGAGATCTCCCAGGACCGCTCCGGCTTCCACCGACGCCAGCTGGTCCTTATCGCCCAGGAGAATCAGGGCGGCCTTGGGCGGCAGGGCCTGGACCAGGCGGCTGAGCAGCGCCAGGTCGACCATCGAGGCTTCATCGACGATCACCAGGTCGGCCGCCAGGCTGGCTGCGTTCGGCTGAAACCGGCCCGCGGGGTGCCGCCTTGTTCCCAGCAGCCGGTGAATGGTGGCGGCTTCCTCGGGGATCGCCTGGAGCACCGTGGCCGCGCTGGGTAAAGCCGGCTTCGCCTGGCGGATGGCGTCCTGGAGGCGGGCGGCGGCTTTGCCGGTGGGCGCGGCGAGCTTGATGCTGAGCCGCCTCGGCTCGCTGAGTTCAATGAACAGGGCCAGGATTCGGGCCACCGTGGTGGTCTTGCCGGTGCCGGGGCCGCCGCTGATGACGCAGAATCGTTTCAGCCAGGCCACCGCCGCCGCCGTTTTTTGCCAGTCGAGTTCCGGTCCGGCCGCGGGGAACAGCCGGTCGAGGACCCGGCGAACCCGCTCCGGGTCCGGCGGCGGGAAGCACCCGGCGGTCCGCGGGCGAAGCCAGTCGAGCAGGCGGTGC
>MNZR01000309.1 GCA_001873705.1 Syntrophobacteraceae bacterium CG2_30_61_12 | reverse complement strand
GATCAGGCGCCGCGCCTCGATATCCAGGTTGGCGGTCTTGATCGCCGTGATTTCCTTGAAATCCCGGTGCCGCAGGACCATCTCCCGAAACGCCGGGAACTGATTCCATGGCGCCGGTTGACCGCCGCTCCGGACCTGTTCGGCGGAAACCGGAAAAATCACCGGCTGATCGATACCGGCGTTGCCGAGATGGCTACGGAACTGGGCGATCAGGGCCTCGATCCGGGCATAACCCGCTTCGGTCGGCTGCCCGACCAACAAGAGATCGGCCTTGTTCAGCACGAAAGTGAAATTTTTCCTGGCCTTGGGCACCAGTTCCAGGAACTCGTAGAACTTCTGATCGGCGTACTTTTCCGGCGAACTCACCCAGACCAACAAGTCCAATTCGCTCAAGAATTGCAGCACCCGAGTTCGATGTTCGCCGAGCAGGCTGTCGAAATCGGGGAGATCACACAACACGATCCCGGCAACGGCGTCAATCCGATGGTGGTGTTCGATCCGCGCCACCGGATTGGCTTCGAGTTCGGCCGGCAGCGTGGCCGTCTCATGGCGGTAAATCAGCACCTTGTCGGTATGCGGGCGGCGGTGGCTGGTACTGGCGATATCGGCGCCGGCCAGGCGGTTCATGAGGGTGGATTTGCCCACCCCGGTACCGCCCAGCAGACCAATGGTGAGCACCTGTTCGGCGGCGTCGCGCAGGCGGCCGAGCAGGCGTTCGGCTGCCGCCAGATACCCGGCCCGATGTTCGGCGCTCAGCGGCAACAGCGAATCTTGGTCGAGCAGGCTCACGACCTGCTCCAAGCCCTTAGTGAGCTGTCCCAAGCCGGCTTTCATCATGACTTCAACCCTCTATCGCTGATCCGCGGGATATTCTTCTCACCAGGCACTCCAGTTATGCTTCGAGCGGTCACAAACCGAGCTTTTCACCGCAAGGGAGAAAAGCGCGCAAGGAAACGCAAGAACCTAATCTTTCAATAAAAACCTTTGCCACCCTCTGCGTCTTTGCGGTGAACAAAAATCGACAATCTGTTCCCATGCGCGGTATACATCTGAAAATGATAGCTCACCCAGTAGCAAAAGAGTAAATTTTCAGCGGCGATGATCATCGTTTCGGCCACTTTGGCGCGCCATGGCTTGTAGCCCCCGTACCAAGCAGGGGCGACCGGCCGGTCACCCCTACGGCCCTATTGAATGAATTGGACCACCTGGTCGAAACGATGATGGTGACCATTTTCAGCATATCTTCGTGAGCGAGTTTGATAACAGCATTGAACCAGACCAGGATTGGAAGCGATGCTCAAGGACCGACCCAAAAGCTCTGGTTTTCTCATTGCCCTTGTGATCCTGCCGCTGGTCTCGATTTTGATCGGCGGGTTTCTCATCACCAATCGATTCGTCGGCGAACTGCGCAGGCAGACCCGGGTCGCCCTGGCCTATGAATGTTCCGCCGCCGCTTCCTTCATCACCGAAAAACTTCAGTCGCGCTTCGCCTTCCTCAATATCTTCGCGAACGACCAGGAAGTGCTTCAGGAACTCACGACTGTCCGCTCGGGACAACTGCCACGATTGAACCAATTGATCGATAGCTACCTGAAATACGGCGATGTGTCGGTCTTCTACGTGATGAATTCGATGGGCACCGTGGTGGCGACTTCCAATCGAGACGCCGCCGACAGTTTTCTGGGCCGGAACTATTCCTTCCGGCAGTACTTCTTGCAAGGAATGGAAGGACGCACCAGCCTCAGCTTCAATGTCGGGGTGACCAGCGGCAAACGCGGCTTCTACCTGGCCCAACCGATCCGTTCGGCGGATGATATTATCGGCGTTGCGGTGATCAAACTCAATGTCGATGATTTGGAACAGGAACTGCGCAACACTCATCCGAATGCCTTGATGGTGGATCAGGGCGGCATCGTTATTTTGAGTTCCATTCCAAAATGGTTGGGGCATCTGGTGAAGCCGATGCCGACCGCCGAACTGGAAATGCTCAAGAGCACCCGTCAGTATGGCAACTTTCCCCTGCAAGCTTTGAACTTGCGTTGGGATTCAGGAGCAGGAACGGTCCGTGCACCCGATCTGACCTATCTGTATCAGGAAACTTCGCTGGCGCCGAATGATTGGAAGATCGTCACCCTTGCCGACAGTCGCCCGCTGCTTCAATTTCGCTTGCTTTCCCATGGCGTGGTGCTGTTGTTCGCGGTTCTCGCCGGCGGTTTTGTGCTGTGGTTTTTTCAAAACCGTTGGGCCATGGCCCGAATCATGGCCTCGGAGCAACGGACCCGGGCGGCCATGAGTCAGGTCAAGGCGGAGAAAGCGCTGCAGGATAAACTGCTGCAGACGGCTGGAGCGGCTATCTTGACGGTCGATGCGCAGCGACACATCCTCACCGTGAATGACGAGTTCTGCGGTCTCACCGGGTATGCCAGGGAAGAAGTGGTGGGTAAATCGTGCCTGGAATTGCTGGGCGACTCCGACTGCATCCTTGACAGTACCGTTACCATCAATGCCGTTACGGATCCGAAGGCCATCCGTGTGCACAAGCATGGCAGCCGCATCCGCACCAGACAGGGCGAAGAACTCCAGATCCTCAAGAATGCCAGCCCGATTGTGAACGAGCACGGGCGCGTGGTGGGAGCGATCGAATCCTTTGTCGATGTGACCGAACTGGTGCGGGCACGGTTGCAGGCGGAAGCGGCGAACCGAGCCAAGAGCGAGTTCGTCGCCAACATGAGCCACGAAATCCGGACCCCCATGAACGGCATCATCGGGATGGCCGAATTGCTGCGGGAAACCCAGTTGAATTCGGAGCAGCAGGAATACTTGGGGATGATCCGCACTTCGGCCGGTCATCTCCTGCAACTCATCAACGATATTCTGGATTTTTCCAAGATCGAAGCAGGCCGGATCGAGATCGACGAAATCCCCTTCGATCTCCGCAATACGGTCGAATCAACCATCAAGACCATCGCCGTGAAGGCCCATGAAAAGGGCCTCGAACTCCTGTGCCGGTTGCAGCCGGCAGTACCGTCGGCGGTGATTGGAGACCCGGCGCGACTGCGCCAGGTTATCACCAATCTGCTGGGCAATGCGATCAAATTCACCGCTGCCGGAGAAATCCTGCTGAGCGCCGAGGTGGAAAGCGAAAACGAAGCTGAAAATCAGATCAGCCTGCACTTCAGCGTGGCCGATACCGGGATCGGAATTCCCGCGGCCAAGCAGGCTTCCATTTTTGACCCCTTCGTTCAGGCAGACGGCTCCATCACCCGGCGTTACGGCGGCACCGGGCTGGGTTTGCACATCTCACGCCGGCTGCTGCAAATGATGGGAGGAAGCCTGTGGGTGGAAAGCGAACCAGGCCAGGGCAGCACCTTTCACTTCACCCTCAACCTGCACCTGGACCCGGCCCGGACTCCCAAACCAACCCTGCCGACCGACTTCGACCCCAACGGCGTTCGGGTCCTGGTGGTGGACGACAACGAAACCAATCGCCTGATCATTCGAGAAATCCTGGCGCCTCAAGGATTTCAGCTGACCCTGGTGGCTGACGGCGAAGCCGCCTTGCAGGCCATGGCCACGGCCCACGGCGAAGGGCGACCGGTGCAGTTGCTGCTGCTCGACCAGTACATGCCGAATCTGAGTGGGTTCGATGTGGCCCAGGCCGTGTCGGCTCGCAACGAATGGGCCGATGCCAGGATCATTCTGCTCACCTCGGCTGGGCAAAAGGGCGACATGCAGCGCTGCAAGGCCCTGGGCATCGCCGCATATCTGCATAAGCCCATCAACCAGTCGGAACTGCTTGAAAGCATCGCCGCAACCCTGCGGTGGCCGCGCGGTCTGGCGCCATCGGTGATCACCCGGCACACGGTCGAGGAGGCCAAGCGCCGACTGCGGATACTTCTGGCCGAGGACCATCCGGTCAATCAGAAGCTGGCCAAACGCCTGCTGGAAAAGCGCGGGCACACCGTGCTGATCGCCGACAACGGGGCGGAAGCCGTGGCGATCCTTAAAACCCAGGTGGCGGACTTGGTACTCATGGACGTGCAGATGCCGGAATTGGACGGATTCGAAGCCACCGCCATCATTAGGCGCGAACACCTCGGCGGCCCCCATCTCCCCATCATCGCCATGACCGCCCACGCCATGAAGGGCGACCGCGAGCGCTGCCTGGAAGCAGGGATGGACGGCTACGTCTCAAAACCGATCAAGGTGGAAGAATTGTTCATGACGATTGAACAAGTGCTGCACCGCGCCACTGGAGACACGTCCGTGACGCCAGCGTAGAAAGCGCTGGGGGGGGCGCGCGATGATCGTAGCCTGACCGCCGATACGGTGCACGATTGTGGCTTGAACTGTGTGGCCGAGCGCGCCCAACGGCCCCCTCACCTCGAACCTCTTCCTCCATGGCCGGGCCACCCATGAGGCACGCCATGGCGTGTATGCCACGGACGGGAACAGGTCGCCGATTTTAGTTCACCGCAAAGACGCAAGGGACGCAGAGAGTGGCAAAGGTTTTTATTGAACAATTAGGTTCTTGCGTTTCCTTGCGCTGTTTGCGCCCTTGCGGTGAAAAGCTCGGATTGTGACCGCTCGAAGTATATTCTACCTTACACGGCAACAATCCGAGCATTTTCACCGGATCGACATGATGAGCGGGATACCCATCCATCCTGTCAATCCCGGCAAGAAAAACCCTTCCCCAAAAGCGCGGTTCACGGCCGCGTGATGTATATTTCCCTTGCAGGCTAAGCCCGACGATCGGCCATGTCGAACAGCTTGCGTTCGCGTTCGCCCAGGATCCCGAGCGCTTCCCGCTTCTTGTTGATGTGAGCGATCATCTTGGCGGCCATTTCATAAGGATCCACGGCGAAATCCCACTTGCCGAGGCCCTGCTCTTCCAAGCCCTCGAACAGGAGCTTGTGGAACTTGGTCCCTTCGATGGTCGGGAAGGTCACCCCGA
>MNZR01000033.1:21369-22190 GCA_001873705.1 Syntrophobacteraceae bacterium CG2_30_61_12 | reverse complement strand
AGGGCCATTCCAGGTTCATCAGCAGGACCTCACCCGGGCTCGGCCGGAGCGCGTCCAGGCCGCTTGCCACCAGCGCGAGCCAGCCGGCTTCGAGGCCGTTCACGCGGGCGTTGGCGAGCGCTTCGCGGACCGCAAGCAGGTTGCAATCGAGCGCCGTGACCCGGTGGGCGCCGAGGCGGCGGGCGGCGAGGGCGAGGATACCGGAACCGGTGCCGAGGTCGACCGCGGTGGTGAGCGGGCGCCGGCGATGGATTTCCGCCAGGGCCAGGAGGCAGCCGCGGGTTGAGGGATGCAGCCCGGAACCGAAGGCCAGCCCGCGGCTCAGTACGATCGTCAAGGTCCCGGCGGGGATCGCGTCGGGGCACTCGGCGCTGGCGCCGATAACAAACGGTCCGATCCGTTCAGTGGTCCCGATGTTTTCCCGCCAGGCCGAATAGGGCAGGGTGTAACAGCGTTCCAGGCGGTGGCCGGGTTCGCCGAGCAGCCAGCCGGTTACCGCATCGGCGGCCGGCTCCCGGAAAAACAGGTAATAGTAAGGGGGTTCCATCCACAGGCCGAGCAACCCAGGGTGCTTCGGTTCCGTCCGTGGCAACCGTGGGCCGCGGCATTCGTAAACATGGAGCTGGTCCGGGTCGGTGCCCGCGGCGGGCGGAGTTGCGGCTGCGCTCATGGGGCTTTCCTCCGCTTTGGGTGACGTCGGTGCATCCAGCCTTTGACATTTTCCGGCGACTGGGCAACATTGGAGTCAAGCCGCCGGCGGCGCCCGGCCGGACCCTCCCCCGGGACCGCCGCGCCCCAGCGCGGCGCGTTTTGGCCGGCCG
>MNZR01000033.1:12145-21360 GCA_001873705.1 Syntrophobacteraceae bacterium CG2_30_61_12 | reverse complement strand
CCATCCGCACAACCCCCAGTCGAAGGATGCTCCATGAAGATCATTCAGACCCCCGTGGGATCGATGGCCGTGTTCAGCTATCTGGTCTATGACGAAACCAGCGGCGACGGCATTCTGATCGATCCGGCCGGTGATGAAGCGCGCCTGGTCCGCCTGCTCCAGGACCACCATGTCACGCTCCGCTACATTGTCAATACCCATGGCCACGCCGACCACACCTGCGGCAACGAAGCCCTGATGGAACAGCTGGGCAGCCGGGTGCCGGTGGTGCTCCATGAACTCGACGACGCCTTCTTCCAGCTCTCGGAAAATCAGCAATTCGCCCGGATGATGGGGTTCCGCATCGCGCCTCCGGCCGATATCCGGGTGCGCGACGGCGATGAGATCCCATTCGGCGCGCTCACCATGAAATTCATTCACACCCCCGGCCACACCCCGGGGGCATGCTGCATAATGATCGGAAGCCAGCTCTTTACCGGCGATACCCTGTTCGTGGGCGCGGTGGGGCGAACCGATCTGCCGGGGGCATCCTTTCCCGAATTGCTCGAGTCGCTTCGAAAGATCATCGCGCTGCCGGCGGACACGGTGGTCTGGCCCGGCCACGACTACGGCGATCAGCCCCAATCGACGGTCGGCCGGGAAACCCGGAGCAATCCCTACATCACCGATTTCTTGATGGATTAGGAGGGAGTGCCATGCCCCCAACCGAACCGCTCCAGATCCACGCCGCCGCTTTCCCGGCGCCGTTTGGGCAAGTCATGGCCGCCGCCGGAGACGGTGGCGTGCTGGCCATCGGAATTGAAACCAGGGTCGGCGCCGCCGAGAACTCCCTGCTGGACTGGGCGCGAAGCCTGGGAGCAAACGGCACCGGTGAAATTCTCTGCTCGCCGGACGCCACCCTGGAGCGCCTCGGTCGGGCCCTCGAGGATTACTTCAAACGGCGCCTCCCGATCCCACCGCTGCCGTTGGATCTTCGTCGCGGCACTCCGTTTCAGCGGCAGGTGTGGCAGGCGCTCTGCCACATCCCCCACGGAGAAACCCGCAGCTATCAGCACCTTGCCGACCAGATCGGACGGCCGCGCGCGGCTCGGGCGGTGGGTCAGGCCTGCGGGCGCAATCCCATTCCGATCCTGGTGCCCTGCCATCGGGTCATCACCAGCAGCGGCCGGCTGGGAGGATTCAGCAGTGGGCTCGCCGTCAAGCGTTCGCTGCTTGATCTGGAACAGCCGCCGGCTTGACTAGCAAGCGGCCGCGGCGTATGGTGCCGGGCAGGTCAAGAGGGGGGAGGACGACGGTGAGAGAAAATCAGATCAAGCGCAAGGGCCAGATCGAACCGCCCCGGGGTCGTCTGGGAGTACTCATTCCGGGCATCGGCGGCGCGGTCAGCACCACCTTCATTGCCGGGGTGGAAGCGATCCGGCGTGGGCTGGCCGAGCCGATCGGATCACTCACTCAGATGGGTACCATCCGGTTGGGCAAGCGCGACCAACACCGGGTGCCCCGGATCCGCGATTTCGTTCCCCTGGCGGGCCTCGATGACCTGGTCTTCGGCGGCTGGGACATCTACGACGCCAACGCCTATGAAGCGGCCGCCTTCGCCCGGGTGCTCCGGCGCGAACACCTGGACCCGATCAAGGACTTTCTCACCACCATCCAACCCATGCCGGCGGTGTTCGAACGCCGCTTCGTGCGCAACCTCGACGGCACCCACGTGAAGCCCGAACAGGGGCTGCGGGCCCGACTGGAAGCGGTGAAGGAAGACATCGCGCGGTTTCGGGAAATGCACCGGCTCGAACGCTGCGTGATGATCTGGTGCGGCAGCACCGAAATATACCAGCAGTCGAGTGATATCCATCAGGACCCGGATCGGCTTCAGCAGGCCATCGATCGGGACGATCCGCGGGTCCCGCCGAGCATGATCTACGCCCTGGCGGCGCTGGAAATGGGGGTCCCCTGTATCAACGGCGCCCCCAATCTGACCCTCGATGTCCCGGCCATGATCGAACTGGCCCGCCGGCACCGGGTGCCGATCGCCGGCAAAGATTTCAAGACCGGCCAGACGCTCATGAAAACCATCTTGGCACCGGGCCTCAAGGCCCGCATGCTGGGGCTGGAAGGCTGGTATTCCACCAATATTCTGGGCAACCGCGACGGCCTCGTGCTGGACGACAAGGATTCCTTCAAGACCAAGGAAGAAAGCAAGCTGTCGGTGCTGGAATACATTCTGCAACCGCGGCATTACCCCAGCCTCTACAAGAACTACTACCATAAGGTCGCGATCAACTATTACCCACCCCGCGGCGACAACAAGGAAGGCTGGGACTCGATCGATATTTTCGGCTGGCTCGGCTACCCGATGCAGATCAAGGTCGATTTCCAGTGCCGAGACAGCATCCTGGCCGCGCCTCTGGTGCTGGACCTGGTGCTGTTCGCCGATCTGGCCCAGCGGGTGGGGCTGAGCGGTATTCAGGAATGGCTGTCCTTTTACTTCAAGAGCCCGATGCACCGGGAAGGCCTGTACCCGGAACACGATCTGTTCATTCAGTTGATGAAGCTCAAGAACACCCTGCGTTACCTGATGGGGGAAGACCAGATCACCCACTTCGGGCTGGAATATTATTTCAACGAAACCGATGCCTGAGCCGTCCCGAGTGCCGCCGTGGAGTCCGGATACCCGCCGCCGCGGCACCGCCGACCGGCTCGACGGCGCCCCCAACGCCGCCGCGCTTACACCGCCGCGCGGCCATCAGTGAGACGCCATGACCACGAAGCATTCCCATCGATTTGTGGAAACCTATGAGGGACTGGTCGCGTTCGGCCTGTCGCGGGACGTGGACGAGAAATCGCTCATGGTCTACCTGCAAAAGTTCGCCGACGATGACCTCCTGGCGTGCCTGATGCCGCGCTTGAGCGATCCGGAACTGGGGCAACTATTCGACCTCCTCACCCGGCTGCTGCGCGCCCACCTGAACGACCAGGAATACCACCGCCTGTTCCTAAAAGAAGACCACTGACCCGCTCCCGGCCTTGTGATCCGGCCTCCGTGCCGGCGTGACCAAAGCCCTGTTGGTTTTGGCTTTTAAACCAATCATCGCGGTAAGAATTGCACTCGAGCAATAGACCTCGTCCGGGCGGAAATACCGATCGAGGCCACGGGGCCATTGCCACCAGGAAGTTTGGGGACGCCTGGAGCGTTTCGATGGAGAAACGGCACACGGGAGCGCGGCATTCACCGTCGACAAGTCGGCGCCTTGAGGATGGCAGATGGATGATATAGCAAATTTCAACCGATGGACGAGGCGCCCACCGACGATTTCGGTGGGCGCCTTCCTGGTCGCCATGATCTTGGTTTGCGTGCGGCCGACCCTGGCCGAGCAGCCCAAGGGCCAATGGCTTTCCGGCGATTTTCACCAGCACACGCTCTACACGGACGGCGGCACGAGCTTCGACCTGGTCATGGCCAAGAACCACGAGATGGGCCTAAACTGGTGGGCCAACTCCGAACACGGCGGGGAGCGAAGCCGGGACGGTAACGGCAATTTCTGGGACGACCCGGCGGTGTACCCGGTCAATCCCATCCTCGGCGCTTATGAATTGAGCGACGGTCATCGGGAAATGTGGCGCTGGCAGAGCCTGCGGGATTTTGCTTTTCGAGATATCGCTCGCACTCGTGCGGTTTATCCCAATCGGAGGGTTTTTTCCGGCTTTGAATGGAACGTACCCGGCCACGAACACTGCAGCACCGGGATCGTGGCCGAAGATGCTCGGGCCCTGAGCGCTTTCGAATACCAGTTTGACAATTCCGACGACGATTTCAGCCGCATCGGCGAAGCCGGTCGGTACGGGGTTCTGGCCAAGCAGAACGGCAAGCTCGGCTTCGCTCAGGGCGCGACGTCGGTCACGACCGTAAACAAATCCTACCCGGATCGGCATGCCGACGCGGTGGCGGCCTGCGCCTGGATGCAACGTCAGTATGAAGCGCGTCTCATCGACAACGCCTGGCTACTTTTCGCTCACATCGAACGCAGGGGACCTTGGAGTTCCGCCCACGGCGGTGGCTATAACATCGAGCATTTCCGCGATTTCAACAATGCCGCCCCGGATATCTGTTTCGGCTTCGAGGGAGCGCCGGGACACCAGGCCAACAATAGCCGTGGTTTCGCCAATGCCGTGAGCTGTGACGGCGCCGGCCGATGCACATCCAAGGACTTCGGCGGCACCCATGGGGGCGTCGGCTATTACACGGCCAAGGTCGGCGGTCTCTGGGACGCTCTCCTGGGTGAAGGCCGACACTGGTTCATTTTTGCTAACTCCGACTATCATCGGCATTACAGCGCCGGCGGGGATGATTTCTATCCGGGTGAATATCAAAAGACCTGGGTCTACGTGGTCGACAAAAATGGTGACGGCGACTATTCCCTGAACGAGATCGCCGACGGACTGCGCTCGGGCAATGCCTTCTTCGTTCAGGGCGATTTGATCAATCACCTGGGATTTGAAGCTCAAAACAACGGGGATATCGTGGCCATGGGAGGCAACCTGGAAGCGGCTAAAAAAATCAATGACCTCAAGCTGACAATCAAGTTCAAGAGCCCGGTCGCCAACAACTGTTCACCGGATGGCACCTTCATCACCCAATGCGCGAAACCGAAGCTGGATCATGTCGATCTGATCTCCGGTGATATCGGCGGCAAGGTCAATCCGAACGACCCCAATTACACCAACCCAGTCAATCCCAGCGCCCGAGTCATCGCCACCTTCAGCGCCAAGGATTGGAAGACGGACCAGACCGGGACCAGCACCATCGTGACTCACATCAACAACGTGTCCCAGAGCAGGTACTTTCGCCTCCGCGGTACCAACCACGCTCCGGGAACCACCGGTGAAACCGACCCATTCGGCAATCCCCTGGCGGATGCTCAGGCCACCATCAGCCTCGGCATCGATGGCGCTCAGGAAGCCTGGAACGACTTGTGGTTCTATTCCAATCCGATATTCGTCATCCTGGACTAGGCCGGCCGCTGAAAGGTCCTCGACCGGTCGCGCATGGAAAGGTCAATCGCCGATGATCCCGCTTCGTGACGCCAATCCATCCGGCGGCACTCCGGTGGTGAACCACGCCATCATCCTCGGTTGCGTGCTGGCGTTTTTCCTCGAACTGCTGCTGGGACCCAATCTGCATTATTTCTTCATCGCCTACGGCCTGGTCCCGATTCGCTACACCAATTTGCAGGTGGCCGCCCACTTCAGCCCGTGGGAACAGGCCCTGCCCTTCTTCACTTTCATGTTCCTCCACGGCGGCTGGCTCCATTTGATCGGTAATCTCTGGGTCCTCCACATCTTTGGGGACAACGTTGAGAGCGCGCTCGGCCACGGCCGCTACGCCATCTTCTATCTGGCCTGCGGAGTGGCGTCCGCGGCCATTCACCTGCTCACCAACCCGGGTTCCCAACTCCCCACCATCGGCGCCAGCGGCGCCATCGCCGGGGTCATGGGGGCCTATTTCATCCTCTACCCCAAGGCTCGGGTGCTGACCTTGGTGCCGATCTTTTTCTTCTTCACCGTGATCGAAATCCCCGCCTACGTGTTTCTCGCTTTCTGGTTCATCGTTCAGTTCTTCAACGGGGCCTTCGCGCTCCTGGCCGGTACCGGAGAATTCGGGGGCATCGCCTGGTGGGCGCATGTCGGCGGGTTCCTGGCGGGGATTTTCTTGCTGCGAATGATGATGGGGCGGAGTCCGCAACAGTTTTGGCATAGATAACATTGGTAATAAATGATCAAACATGATACAAAATCGACCAGGTGTGCGTGCCGGAAGGAAGCGGAAGGAAGCGGGAAGCAACGGGACCCCGAGGGTGACTGGGAACGCAACGATCGCCCGGCATCGCAACGCCTGGTAAGGTTGGTAACCGTGGCAACGGTTAAAGGTCCGGCGGAACAGGACGGCGAAGCGGTGAGCGGGTGGCCCTGTTTGCGCGCGACGGAAGCGGGCGTGCTGCTGGAACTGGCCATTCAACCGCGGGCCGGTGGTAACGGCATTGTCGGACTCCACGACGGGGTGCTCAAGGTACGGCTCACGGCGCCGCCGGTGGAAGGGGCCGCCAACAAGGCCTGTATCCAACTCCTGGCCAAGACCTTCGGCGTTCCCAAATCCCGGATTACCCTTCTGAAGGGCGCGAAGGCGCGGCGCAAGACGGTGTTTTTAGCGCAACTCGCCAGGGTCGACGCCGAACGCATTCTCGATCACTTGAACCTCGAACGGTAGCGGTAACGGTAACAGTCAGCAGCAGCGGAAGCGGCAATTCCCGCGGCGGTAACAACAAGTCAGTTTGGGGGAGGAAGCAACATGAGAGAAGCAGTCATTGTCAGTGCGGTGCGAACTCCACTGGGGTCCTTCAACGGCACTCTCAGTGGAATCGGCGCCACCGATCTCGGCGCCCTGGTGATTCGGGAAGCGGTGCGCCGGGCCGGGATCGAACCGGCGGTGGTGAACGAAGCGATCATGGGCATGGTGCTGCCCTGCGGCTACGGTCAGAACCCGGCCAAGCAGGCCGTGGTCAAGGCCGGTTTTCCCTGGGAAGTGGAATGTTTCACCCTCAACAAGGTGTGCGGTTCCGGGTTGAAGGCGGTGATGTTGGCGGCCCAGGCGATCCAGGTGGGCGACGCCGACGTGGTGGTGGCCGGTGGCATGGAAAACATGTCCAAGGCGCCGCATTATCTGGACCAGGCCCGGGTCGGCTACCGCATGGGGGACGGCGTTCTGCATGATCACATGCTGCACGACGGCCTGTGGGACATCGTCAACGATTTCCACATGGGCATTTCCAACGAACTCTGTTCGGAAAAATATAAGGTCAGCCGGGAAGACCAGGACCGCTACGCCGCGGAATCCTACCGGCGCACCCTGGAATCGATGAAGCAGGGCACCTTCACGGACGAAATCGTACCGGTGGCGATCCCGCGGCGCAAGGGCGACCCGGTGCTGTTTGCCGTCGATGAATGCCCCCGGGAAACGTCCTACGACGCCCTCGCCAAAATGAAACCGGCCTTCAAGACGGGTGGAGTCACCACGGCCGGCAACGCTTCCATCATTTCCGACGGCGCCGCCGCGGTGGTGGTGATGGCCCGTGAGCGGGCCGAGCAGTTGGGCTGCTCGATTCTGGCGACGATCGGGGCCCAGGCTTCGGCCGGTCTCGATATGAAGTACGTGCTGGTGGCCCCCATGCTGGCGATCCCCAAATGTCTCAAGAAGGAAGGTGTCGGGCTGGATGCGGTCGAGCTCTACGAAATCAACGAAGCCTTCAGCGGCTCCACCGTGGCGGTGTTGAAGGACCTGGAACTGGATCCGGCGAAGGTCAACGTCAATGGCGGCAGTGTCGCTCTGGGGCATCCGATCGGCGCCAGCGGCTGCCGCCTGCTGGTCACCCTGCTGCATGAACTGAAGCGCCGGGACCGGAAGATGGGCCTGGTTTCGCTCTGCCTGGGCGGGGGCGAAGCGGTGGCCATGGTGGTGAAACGCTGACGGCTGGGACCTCGACGGCATTCGCTGTTAGATCAACGTAGACGCGGGAGTGGAGGAACTCAATATGGAAATCAAGACTTTCGGAGTTATCGGCGCCGGCCAGATGGGTAACGGCATCGCTCAGGTGGCGGCCATGAGCGGGCTGCGGGTGATCATGAACGACATCAAGGACGAATTCGTCCAGCGCGGCATCGCCACCATCAAAAAGAACCTCGATCGCAGCGTGGACAAGGGCAAGATGAGCGCCGCAGAACGCGATGCGGTGCTGGCCCGGATCAAGCCCAGCGTCGCCATCGACGACCTGGCGGCAGCCGATATGGTGGTGGAAGCGGCCACCGAAAACCAGCCGATCAAGTTCAGGATCTTTCAGGACCTGGACCGGATCTGTCCGGCGCACGCCATACTCGCCACCAACACCTCGTCCATCCCGATCGGGCGCATTGCCAGCCAGACCAAACGGCCGGAACAGGTGATCGGGATGCATTTCATGAACCCGGTGCCGGTGATGAAGCTGGTGGAAATCATCCGCGGGCTGGCCACATCCGATGAGACTTTCAAGCTGACCTGGGCGCTGGCCGAAAAATTCGGCAAGACCCCGGCCGAATCCAACGACTATCCGGGTTTCATCGCCAACCGGGTCCTCATGCCGATGATCAACGAAGCCGTCTACTGCCTCTACCACGGCGTCGGCACCCGGGAAGACATCGATACGGTGATGAAGCTGGGCATGAATCACCCCATGGGACCGCTGGCCCTGGCCGATCTGATCGGTCTCGACACCTGTCTGGCGATCATGGAAACCCTGTATGCCGGGTTTTCCGATTCCAAGTACCGGCCCTGCCCGCTGCTGCGCAAGTACGTGGAAGCCGGCTGGCTGGGGTGCAAGACCGGACGCGGTTTCTACCAATACTAACGGGGTGAACGATCATGAACTTTGAACTGACCGAAGAACAAAGGATCATCCAGGACACGGCGGCGAAATTCGCCAAGCGCGAACTGGAACCGGTGGCGGCCGAACTGGATCGCACCAAAAACCGGGACATCCTCAAGGCCAATCTGAAAAAGCTGGCCGAACTGGGCTTCATGGGCCTCAACGTGGACCCTGAATACGGCGGCACCGGCGCCGGGGCGGTGGCCTTTTCCCTGGCCATGACCGAACTGGGCCGGGCCTGCGCCGCCACCACGGTG
Organism: Syntrophobacteraceae bacterium CG2_30_61_12; assembly: GCA_001873705.1. Lineage (GTDB taxonomy): Bacteria > Desulfobacterota > Syntrophobacteria > Syntrophobacterales > DSM-9756 > CG2-30-61-12. Next base: position 12,650 of record MNZR01000033.1, on the reverse strand, counting down.
ACCACGTCGGTCACCAATATGGTGGCGGAAGTGATCCAGGTGGTGGGCAATGAGGAGCTAAAGCAAAAATACATCCCGCCGCTGTGCAGCGGGGAATATCCCGCCGGCAGCTTCGGGCTGACCGAAACCTGCGCCGGGTCCGATCCCGCTTCCATGCGCACCACCGCGGTGCTCGACGGCGATCATTACGTCCTGAACGGCAACAAAATTTTCATTTCCAGCGCCGAATACGCCGGGGTCTTCGTGGTCTGGGCGGTGACCGATAAGGACGCCAAAAAGGGCAAGGGGATCAGCGCTTTTCTGGTGGAACCCGGGTCCCCGGGTTTCGTGGTCGGTAAAGACGAAGTCAAGATGGGCCAATGCGGCTCGTCCACCAACGAACTGCTGTTCGAAGACTGCCGGGTGCCCAAGCGAAACATGCTGGGCAAGCTCAACGACGGCTTTCGGATCGCGGTGGCCGAACTGGCCGGCGGCCGCATCGGGATCGGTTCCATGGCGCTCGGGA
>MNZR01000033.1:0-12129 GCA_001873705.1 Syntrophobacteraceae bacterium CG2_30_61_12 | reverse complement strand
GGATTTCGCCACCACCTATGTGAAGGAGCGCATCCAGTTCGACCGGCCGATCGCCACCCAACAGGCCATCCAGTGGATGATCGCCGACAACTACACCCGGCTGGAAGCGGCCCGGCTGCTGCTGATGAAGGCCGCGTTCTTGAAGGACCAGAAGAAATATTACGCCAAGGAAGCATCCATGGCCAAGGTGTTCGCCACCGAAGCGGCCAACAAGGCCTGCTACGACGCCCTGCAGATGCTCGGCGGCTACGGCTACACCCGCGATTTCCCGATCGAACGGTTCGCCCGCGACGTGCGGGTGACCAGCATCTACGAGGGCACCAGCGAAATCCAGCGGCTGATCATCGCCCGCGAACTGCTGAAGTGATCCAGCCCCGGTTCAGCCAGGCAACTTGAAAATAAAGGGGGGGACGGATTTCTCCCCCCTCCCCTTCACCGATGCAACTCCCGCTTAAGCAATGGTGCCCCCCAAATCCGTTATAATCAGGAATCGCTCAACGATTATCGGCCCTCTCTCTCCGCGCCTCCGCGTGCACCAGAGGTGGGAGGGACCTACCGGTTCACCACAAAGACCTGGACCGGGTAGGCGTGACCCGGGTCGATATCGGTTTCGATCTTGAGTTCGGTCTTTCTTTGCTCCCCGTTGGCCAGGCTTTCCAGTTTCGGCGTGAGGCGCAGCGTATATCCCCGATGCGATTCGAACTGCTCGGGTTCCACCTGGAGCAGGTTGGAATCGAAGTCGAGTTTGGTGATCTTGATGGCTTCCTGACCGTTGTTCATCACCACCACCGTGGCGATCTTGACGCCTTGAGCCTGATTCAGTTTGCCGATCAGCAGTTGCTTCGGCCGCACCGAAACCCGGCCCTCGATCCGCCCGGTCACCCGAATCGTGAGCTGGGGTTTCTGGGGATGATCGGTGGTACAGATCAGAACCCCCTGATAGTCGCCGCTTGCGGCCTTGTTGGTCACCACCAGTTGATAATGCCGGCCCGGTTCCAGGGTGTTCAGTTGATAGTCGATCTGGTCCGCCAGTTGATTGGTCACCTTGAGCACCTGGAACGGATCCCTGCCTGCGGTGATATCCAGGGTTTGAGGCGGCAACTGTTCGCGGGCGCCCTGGAAGAACACCGCGGGCCGGGGACTGACCATGATGGCCGTCTGCACCTGTCCCTGCATGGTCAGGCTCAACTGGGCCTGGTTCGAGTCGTTGCTATAAACGGTCGCGCTTTTCCGGACGCGGCCATCATAGCCCGCCAGATTGAGCTGAAGTTTGATGGTGCCCTCGCCGCCTGGAGGGATCAACCGATCGTGATCGGCCACCGTGCAGCCTCAGCCGGGGCGCACTCGATCGATGGTGAGAACGCCGCTACCGGTGTTCTTGACCTTGAATTCATGGGTGATCACACTGCCTTCGGCCGCCGTTCCGAAATCGAAGGTGCTCTCTTCGATCACGATGGATGGTGCCGCTGCCGGCGCCGATTTCGACGGTGGCGCCTGAGCCGGGGCGTCGGCCGCGCCGGCAAGCGCCGGCAGCAAGGTTATTGCGATTGTGAGAAGCCAACTCAACGTTCGTTTCATCCGCCATTCCTCCCACCGGTTTAGGATGAGACCTTTCATTGCCAAGTGCGGGCAAGATGCCCGCGCTCCCAGGAAAAGCCCACAACAAATGAAGGATTTCAGCCCGCGCGAGCACCGTTGCTCAGGATTTTTTGCCCCACGGCTCCCCCGCCGGTGCACCGCCACCGCCATCAGTTCTGGTCTCCGTTCAGCCCGCCGCCCCCTGGGCAATAATCCAGGGGCGTAAGCCGCTCATGGCATCAGCTCACTCAGGGCCACCACTTCAATCCGCTCGGCCGCGAACAACTCCGCATGCTCGCGCAGCACGTTCAGGGTGAGCGCGTGCGGATGGCCGATGGCGACGGCGCTGCCCTGGATTTTGGCCTGCCGCAACAACTGCTTGAGCTGACGGTTGAGGAATTGAGGGCTCTGTTCGTGATCCAGGAAAATATCGCGCCGGCGCGCCGGTAGACCGGCTTGCTCGGCCAGGCTCAACCCGATGCTGCGGGCACTGGTGAAACTGTCGAGAAAGAACAAGCGGCGCCGTTGCAATTCCCGGATCACGATGCGCATCTTATCCGCATGTTCGGTGAAACCGGAACCCATGTGGTTGTTCACGCCCACCGCATAAGGGCTGTTGTCCAGATCCAGGTTCATGGTCCGCACAATTTCCGCCTCCGACATGGCCAGCAACAGAGCGCCGGAGCCGGGATTGGTCTTGGGGTAGCCCCGGGGTTCCATGGGCAGATGCAACATCACCTGGCGTTGATGACGATGGGCCAGCTCGGCAATTTCCCGACTGTGCGGCTGCCGCGGCAGAATCGAGAGCGTCACCGGAAAGGGCAGGCGGATGAATTCCCGAGCCATCTCGAGATCGCGGCCGAAATCGTCGATCACGATCGCCACCCGACCCAGCGCGGGCTGAGTCACCGGGGGCGGGGGCGGCGGCGGTTCCACCGGGGCTGGTACTACCGCGGCTGTTCGGATCGGGGGCGGCGCCGGGGCCGGCTCCCGTGCCGGTTGGACCCCTGCGTCCTGAGCGCGGGTTGGGGGCGCCGCCGGGTGCGCCTGGATTTCATGGCGGTTCGCGGGTTTCGCCGCGGCATCGGGTTTCGCCGCGGCACCGGCGGGAACCGAAGCAGCAATGGGCGCCTCGGTTCTTGCCGCTGGTTCAGCCCGCTTGGCCGGCTTATGAAAACCACCCCCCCAATAGATCAGACTCGCCAGGCTGATCACCGCCAGCAGCCAGACCGCGGCAAGCGGCAGCCGGCTGGACGAGCCGCTGCCGGTGCCCGATTTTTTCCTTGGCGCGATTCGCACCCGCCGGGCCGGAGCCGCCGCTGATCGCCGCCCCGGTTGGCCGGTCCGGGCTCTCGCCGCCGGTTTCCGCTCCCGATGCCGGCCCCGGAACCGGGCGATGGCGCTCATGAGAGACCCAACCGGGTGTCGGTTCAATTGAAGTGCATCTTGTGCATGATCTCGTAGCTCTTGAGCAAATCCAGAGCGCGTTTGACCTGGTTGTCCTTTTGCACCCAGTCCTGAACCGGGCGGCCGGGTTCCTCCTTGGGCCGGGTTTCGGAAGCTTCATCACCCATGGGCTGCTCCATATGACGGGGCAGGTTCTGTTCGCGAATTCGAACCCCGGTTGGGGGTGGTTCGCCGTCATCGTCCTGGGGGATTTCCCGCTTGACCGCGATGTCCGGTTCGATCCCGGTGGCCTGAATGGAACGGCCGGAGGGGGTGTAATAGAGCGAGGTGGTCAGGCGCACGGCATAGCCATTGTTCAAGGGGATAACGGTCTGCACCGAACCCTTGCCGAAACTCCTTTCCCCCAGCACCAGAGCGCGTTTGTGGTCTTGCAGCGCGCCCGCCACGATTTCCGCGGCGCTGGCGCTGCCGCCGTTGATCAACACCACGATCGGATAATTCCTGGGCTTGTCGTTCTTCACCGCATCGAAAGTCATTTTCTGACTTTCCAGACGGCCTCCGGTATAGACGATCAGGCCCTTGTCGAGAAATTCATCGCTCACGGCCACGGCCTGGTCCAGCAGACCACCCGGGTTATTACGCAAGTCCAGAAGGATGCCGCGCAGGGGTCGGTTGTCGCTCTCCAGCTTGTCGAGGACCTTCCGCAGGTCGGTGTCCGTACCGCTCTGGAAGCTGGAAATCCGGACGTATCCGTAACCCGGTTCCAGCGGTTGGGTGCGCACGCTGCGGATCGCAATGATGTCGCGAGTCAGTTCGAATTCCAGTGGCTTTTTTTCGCCCTGCCGCAAAATCGTCAGCTTGACCTTGGTGCCCTTGGGGCCGCGCATCTTCTGCACGGCATCCATGAGGGACATCTCCTGGGTCAGTTCGCCATCGATCTTGATGATCTTATCGTTGGACTGGATCCCCGCGGTGTCGGCGGGGGTGCCTTCCAACGGCGTCACCACGGTGAGGACGTTGTCACGAACGGTGATTTCGATGCCGATTCCGCCGAACTTACCCTTGGTTTCGATCTGCAGTTCCTTATAATCCTCGGGGGTGAGGAATGAGGAATGGGGATCGAGCGAGCGCAGCATGCCGTTGACGGCCCCGCGGACCAGTTCTTGACTGTCCACCTTTTCCACATATTGGTCCTGGACCAGGTTCAATACGTCGCTGAACAGTTTCAGCTGCTGATAGATATCGTCCTTGGGGGATTCGGTCTTGGCCGTGAGCGTGGCCCAACCGAGCAGCAAGATCCCTATTCCCACAATCAGTATGGTGCATTTCTTGCCTGGTCTTACCATCGTGCGCGCCTCTCGTGGGTTCATTGTTGTTCATCCAACCAGTGGCCGGGATCGACCGCTTGATCGTGCTCGCGGAGTTCGACCTGATGCCGGCCCTGGTCCATGCTCATGATCCCGCCTTCTCCCCTGAACCAGTCGGCAATCACCACGTCGCCCCGGGAAAACGACCTTGATCGGCCGGTCCCCGGCGGAGGCGATCGGAATTTCATTATCATATAGGATGCGGTCATATTGCGAATAGTTTTTTCGTACCGGGGCTCGCTCATGCTTGCCGGTGCGGAGGACGAACCGGCTTCATCCGAGCGGTTTCGGCACCGGGGGCGATCAGCCGGCGGCCTCGATGAGGCAGGCCTTGGCCGGCGAGTCGAACAGGACGCCAATCTCGTGCACGCCATCCACCAGGGACGTTTCCACCACATAACCGAGCTTCTGGAACACCCCGAAAACCCTCTGGTTGCCGGGCGAGATGTAGGCGTTGAACCGGCGCACCCGGCGGGCCACGGCGATTTGACCGAGGTAATGAATGAGGAAGGAAGCAATGCCCTTGCGCGCATAATCGGGCAGCACGGCGAAATCGACTTCGGCGGCCAGGCTGTCTTCATCCACCAGGTAGCGGCCGATGGCGATGATGCGCTCGGTTTCCATGGCGCCGATCAGGCCCACCAGGGTCATTTCCTGGTGATAATCGATGTTGACCATCTTCCGGGTGTCATGGCGCGGGTAGACCTTCATGGTGGACAGGAACCGGACATAGGCTTCGTCGCGCGGCAGCGAATAGAGGAACTCCTGAAGTGCCCGTTCATCGGTGGGCTTGACCGGGCGAAACAGGACCCGGGTGTTGTCGTCAAACAACTGGGTCACTTCCCACTGGGCCGGGTAGACCGCCGAAGGCGAAATCGCCCGCACCTGTTCCCGGCCCAGGTAATGAAGCTTTTCGGCCTCGCGCATCAGGGCTGCGCGGTGCTCGGGATGGGCGATGCCGATCAGGGCCAGGGCCCGTTCCCGAATACTCCGGCCGTGGAGTTGCGCCACTCCATATTCGGTCACCACATATTGCACGCCGCCCCGGGTCGTGACCACCCCGCCACCTTCGCTGAGCGCCGGGACGATCCTGGAACGGCCGCCGGCGAAGTCGATCGAAGGCAGCACGATAATGGCTTTGCCGCCCCGCGACGTTCTGGCCCCGCGCAGGAAGTCCACGGAACCACCGACCCCGCTGTAGATTTCATAGCCGCGGGAATCGGAACAGACCTGGCCGGTAAGATCCACTTCCAGGGCCGAATTGATGGTGACCATCTGGTCGTTTTCCGAAATGATCAAATAGTTGTTGGTGTACTCGATCGGATAAAAGGCCACCATCGGGTTGTTGTCGACAAAGGCGTTGAGCTTATGCGTCCCGAGGCAAAAGCTGGTGATGATCTTACCGGGATGCAGCGTTTTGCGAGCGTTGGTGATGGCTCCCCGTTCGATCAAGTACAAATATGCGTCGGTCAGCATATCGGTATGCACGCCGAGGTCCTGCTTGTCGCCCAGCGCGTAAAGAATCGCGTTTGGGATGCTACCGACGCCGACCCTGAGAGTTGAACCGTCCTCGATCAACCGGGCGGCATGCGAGCCAATCGCTTCGGCAATCGGGTAGATCGCCGGCAGCGGCATCTCCAGCAGCGGTTCTTCGTGCTCCACAAAAGCATCGATGTCGCGCGCGTGAATGAACGAATCCCCCAGCGTTCGAGGCATTCGCGGGTTGACCTGAGCGATCACGTACCGAGCGCATTCGGCCGCGGTTTTGGTGATGTCCACCGCGATCCCGCAGGAACACATGCCATGGTGGTCGGGTGGGCTGACCTGGATCAGGGCCACGTCGATCGGCATCGCTCCGCTCTTGAACAGTCCCGGAATGTCCACTAGATTGATCGGCGTATAATCGGCTCGACCTTCGGCCACGGCTTCCCGGGAAGCGGCGGCCACGAAGAAGGATTTCAATCGGCACTTATCGCGGAAGCCAGGGTCCGTGTACTGGTGCTTGCCGACACTCAGGATGTGAAGGATTTCCAGGTCCGCGTACTTGGGAATTTCTTCCTCGAGGGCGTGCACCAGATGCCGCGGTTCCCCACAGCCGGAGCCGATGAAAATCCGGTGGCCGCGGCGCAAAACACGAAACGCCTTGGACGCGCTGGTGCACTTGCCGGCATAGAGCCCCTGCCAGGAAAGCCGATCGTCGCTGAGTGCCGCGGGTGCGTCGGTCATGGTTTACCCGGTTCGATGGCGCGCGGTCGCGCCGGTCGGGAACGGCCGCGAAGTCCCGCGGTTGCCATGGTTGGGGAGTCGGCGGGCGGCCGACGGGCCAGCACGATGGCCAGCAGCAAGGCGCTCGCGATCATCAACAGGCAGAGCACCTGGCCCATGCTGAACGGACCCAGAACAAAACCCAATTGCGCATCCGGTTCCCGGAAAAATTCGAGCAGGAAGCGGAAGCAGCCATAGAAGAACAGGAAGAAGGCCACCATCATGCCGTCGCGAAACGGTCGGCGCCGCAGCCACCAGAGGATCGCGAACAGGATCAGCCCTTCCAGCAGGGCTTCGTAAAGCTGCGATGGATGCCGCGCGAGCGGTCCGGCGTGGGGGAAGACCATGGCCCAAGGCACCTGGCTCGGACGCCCGTAAAGTTCCCCATTGATGAAATTGCCGATCCGCCCGGCGGCCAGACCAATCGGCGCCGTCACAATCACCGAGTCGGCCACGGCCCAGAACGGCAACCGCCGACGCCGGCTGAACAGAACCCCGGCCAACAGACAGCCGAGAAAACCGCCGTGAAAGGACATGCCGCCATGCCAGGTGGCGATGATCTCGAGCGGTTGGCGCAGATAATCCATGGCGTTCGGGTATTGATAAAATGCCAGATAGCCGAGGCGTGCTCCCAGCACCAGACCGACCGCCAGGTAGAAAATCAGGTCCTGGGTGACGCCGTCGGTCAAGCCGATTTCGCGCGCCCGCCGCTGCCGACCGATGAGGAAATAGGCGGCGACAAACCCGAGCACGTACATCGCTCCGTACCAACGTAGGTGGATCGGACCGATACTGATCATATCGGGGTCGATTTGAGGATAAGGAATCATGCTCAACCCCCATGCGCGTGCCGTTCGCGAAGCCGGCACCGGAATAGGCGATGATCATCGCTTCGGCCACTTTATGGGAATGATTCACCACGGAGAGCACGGAACTCACGGAGAAGGCTTCGAAAAGAAACGTTTTCTCAGCGTTCTCCGTGAACTCCGTGGTTAATCTTTATTCAAATTGACCGAAACGATGATAAGGGCCCCGGAATAGGACCTCGGTCGTTGTCGCCATGCCATCCAGCGCCGGAGCAAACCGGGCAAGGGATCGAGCATGGCTCCCCCCTCACCCGATCCTGTTGCACATTTTTCACCTGGTCACGACCCGGACCCAGGCGAACGGGTCCGGCTTCTCTCCGTATTGAATGCCGATGATTTCGTCATAGAACTTCCGCGACCACTCGCCGACCCCACCATCCCCCACCCGGTAGCCTTCTTCCCGGTAATGGATCTCGCCCACCGGGGAAATCACCGCGGCGGTGCCGGAACCGAAGATTTCCACCATATCGCCGGACTTGATGGTGGCCAACACCTCGTCGATGGCTATATGCCGTTCCGTCACCGCCAGGCCCCAATGGCGGGCCAGTTGCAGCACGGAATCGCGGGTAACCCCGGGGAGAATGGAACCGGTCAATTGGGGCGTGATCAATTCATGGCCGATCCGAAAGAAGATATTCATGGTCCCCACTTCCTCCACGAATCGCCGCTCCACCGCATCCAGCCAGAGCACCTGGGTGAAACCCTTCTTCTTCGCCATTTCAGCCGCATACAGACTAGCCGCGTAGTTGGCCATGGTCTTGGCTTCACCGACCCCGCCGCGAACGGCCCGCACATATTCGTCGGACACATATATCTTGATCGGATTGAACCCTTCCGGGTAATAAGCTCCCACCGGACCGGTAATGATATAATACAAATACTGATTGGCGGGGCGCACCCCAAGCGCCGGTTCGCTGGCGATCATGGTCGGACGGATGTAAAGCGACGCACCGACAGTGCGCGGGATCCAATCCTGATCCAAACGCAACAACTGATCCAGGACTTCCAGTTGAAACCCCGCATCCACTTCCGGCATGCACATCCGCCGCGCCGACCGATTGAGCCGCTCCAGGTTCTTTTCCGGCCGAAACAGATGCACTCGATCATCCCGGCAGCGATAGCCCTTGAGCCCTTCAAAAATACCCTGACCATAGTGCAGGACCATGGCCGCCGGGTCCATGGCAAGATCCCGATAGGGCACGATCCGAGGGTTCAGCCAGCCTTGCCCCGCTTGATATTCCATCATGAACATGTGGTCGCTGAAGGTCCTGCCAAACACCAACGGAGTGTCTTCGGCAGGCTTAACCCGTAACTGGTCCGCCGATGCAGTCTGAATTTTGAGTTCCATGCATTCCTCCCCCATATCAACCGGGTGCGCGTGTCGATGCCCTGCCCGCCAGTCGCCATGAGCGCAACTGGAGCCTCACCAGCACCGTTTTGTTACACCTTATGGGGCGGATTTGCAAAACAATATATACCGCGCCGGATGTTCGATATAGTGGCTTCGTCCCATGGGCGCCGCGTGAGATCGCGGCAGCCGTCCCCATGGCCACCAGATCGAGCATCACAACCTTGGTAGCGACTGTTTCCGGTGCGCATTGCAGGGTGTGCGCTTTTGTTCGTAGTGCGTCCCGTCAGGGCGTCTTGGTGGGTTGTGGGTCATGTCGGGGCGATCGGCGCTTAGCGGAAGCCCAGCGATCGTGTTCTCGGATGCGCCGTCAACGCCTGACGGCGCCACTACGAACCAAGCGGCGAAATGACCAACCGAGCGGCGTCGCTACAAGATCAGGGTGCGCGCGGCGCTCCCTGACCGGTGTGGTGAGGCCACGGTTGCCGGATCGTGTCAGGTAGCTCCCGCTGGTCGCAACCTGACCTACGATTGCCGCCACGCCGCGGGCGTGGCTGTGTTCCTGCCCGGTAACCGGTCCGGTTTTATGTCGAATATGCAGAACGCTTAGCAAGCAGTTGACCAACCGGGGTGAAATCCGCTATGGGACGGTTGCACTCCGGTTTTTCGAACCGGCCGATCGTCCACCTCAACCGAGTTCTGCCCTGCCATGCCGACGCCTATTGCCGATTTTCCGCGGGCTGTTTTTTCCCTCCTCCTGGGCGTCCTGAACACCGTGTTCTGGACCAGCTGGATCTTCCTGGTGGCGATCTTCAAGCTGCTGATCCCGATTCGCGCCTGGCGGATCTTTTGTTCGCGGCTCCTCAACGGCATCGCCGCCAATTGGATCGGGGTCAACAATTGGGGCATGGATCGGACCAAACAGATCCATTGGGACGTGCGCGGTCTCGAGGGGCTCGATCCCAGGTCCTGGTACCTGGTCCTGGCCAACCATCAATCCTGGACCGATATCCTGGTGTTGCAGAAGGTGCTGCACCGCCGCACTCCGCTGCTCAAGTTTTTCCTGAAAAGGCAGCTGCGCTGGGTGCCGCTGCTGGGGCTCGCCTGGTGGGCGTTGGATTTCCCGTTCATGAAACGCTATTCGCGAGCGCAGCTGGAAAAGCATCCGCGGCTTCGCGGTCGGGACCTGGAACGAGCGTCGCATGCCTGCGATCAGTTCAAGGTCCTGCCGGTGGCGGTGATGAATTTCGTCGAAGGCACCCGGTTCACTCCCGCCCGCCACCGCGAGCAGCAGTCGCCGTACCGGAACCTGCTCCGGCCCAGGGCCGGGGGGGTCGCCAATGTGCTCAACTGCATGGGCGACCAGCTCAGCGGGATCCTCAACGTCACCATCGTGTACCCGCGGGGACCCGGGAGCTTCTGGCAATTCCTGTGCCGCAAGGCCGAAGAAATCAAGGTTCGAGTCGAAACCCTGCCGGTCAGTCGCGAACTGCTCGGCGATTACCTCCAGGATCAAGACTATCGGCAGCGGATCCAGGAGTGGCTGAACCGGCTGTGGGAAGAAAAAGACCTGCAGATCGAACGGCTGCTCGAATCCACCGACCCTGAAAGGAACCAGGAATCGGCATGAAGCGACCCCTAGTTTGCCTCGTTCTCGCAGCAGCAGTGCTCATCGCCCCTCTTTATCGCCCGCTTTGGGCAGGAGAATCCAAGATGACCGATCAGACCAATCCGGTGGTACTCATTCAAACGACTAACGGCGCTTTCAAAGTGGAATTGTGGCCCGAGCAGGCCCCGGAAACGGTGAAGAATTTCCTCCGCTATGTGGATGAAGAGTACTATGCCGGTACTATCTTCCACCGGGTGATCGACGGCTTCATGATCCAGGGCGGCGGTCTCAACGTCCAGATGCAGCCCAAGCAAGGCCGTTCGCCGATCAAGAACGAGGCCACGGCGGAACTCAAGAACACCCTCGGCACCATCGCCATGGCCCGCACCAATCAGATGAACAGCGCTACGTCGCAGTTCTTCATCAATATCGCGGACAACGAGTTCCTCGATCACAAGAACGCGACCCCGCAGGGGTTCGGCTACGCCGTGTTCGGCAAGGTGACCGAAGGCATGGACGTGGTTCTGGCTATCGGCAAGATCAAGACCCGTTCGTTCGGGTCCCATCAAGACGTGCCGGTGGACCCGATTTTGATTGACAGCGTTACCCGGGTGGAATGATGCAGCCGAACGGGCCGGCGTAGCGCGACGTCCGGCCCGCAAAGAACCTGATTTTCCCGCCCGGGATCACCATTCCAGTTCCTTTTCCAGGTCCTGGAACAGGTCTTCCAGCCGATAAAGACAGGCATCCAGATCTTTCAGCCGGTAACTTAGAAGATGCTCTCGGGCTTCATCACGGATGCGGCTGAACCGCGGCAGCAGGCGCATCAACCCGGCTTTGGTGGCCGCGGGTACCGCCGGGTCGGTTGCCAACCGTTCCAGGCCCTCCACTAGCTGATACAAGGGCGGTTCCTCCCGAAGCAGTCGGTCGCGGCCGCACGCCTTGAGCCAGGAAGCGAGATTGGGAAAGGCGTGGCGCAGCCCTCCGGAACCATACACGGGCACCACTTTGACATCGATTTGCATGAATCGACTCATGCCAGGTCCTCCTTTGGGTTGCCGACCAGGTCCATGAACGCCCCGGGTCAGGGGACGCGGCGGCACCATCCGCGGCGGCGCGGGCCGGAGCATTGCTCGGCGCCAGCCGATCGATTGCAGCGCGGAGTGGACGCGGCGGTTCAGGAGCGAAACAGTTCGGTGCTGAGATAGCGTTCGCCGGTGCTGGGCAGGATCGTGACGATGAGTTTGCCCTGGTTGTCCGGGCGGCGAGCGATTTTCAGCGCCGCCGCCACCGCCGCGCCCGAGGAAATGCCGCACAGGATCCCTTCCAGGCGAGCCAGGTCGCGGGCCGTTTCGAAACTTTCCTCGTTTTCCACGGCCACCACTTCGTCGATGATCTTGACATTGAGGACCTCGGGCACGAACCCGGCACCGATCCCCTGGATCTTATGCGGGCCCGGCTTGCCACCGGCCAAGACCGGAGACGCCGCGGGTTCCACCGCCACCACCTGAACCGAAGGTTTGCGCGCCTTCAGCACTTCGCCGACCCCGGTGATGGTGCCACCGGTGCCCACCCCCGCCACCAGGATGTCCACCCGCCCCTGACAGCCGCGCCAGATTTCTTCCGCCGTGGTCCGCCGGTGAACGGCCGGGTTGGCCGGGTTGCTGAATTGATCCGGCATGAACGCCT
>MNZR01000055.1 GCA_001873705.1 Syntrophobacteraceae bacterium CG2_30_61_12 | reverse complement strand
ATGATGCGAAAGACCTCCTCGATCGGCCGGCCGCGCGCTTCCGCCTGGGTCCAACCGGTGAGCGCCTCGGCCACCGGGTTGAGCAATTCCACCCGGCCTTCGGCGTCGGTGCCGACGACCGCATCGCCGATGCTGTTCAGGGTGATGCCGTGGCGCTGCTCGCTTCGGCGCCGCGCGGCTTCCGCCTGGTAAAGCGCCCGGTAGTAAGCTTTTCTCTCGCGCTGGCGCAACAGCAGCAAGCTGACCCCCGCCAGGCCCACCAATCCCGAAAACAGGACCAAAATGAGCACCGATTGCAAGCGCCAGGCGGAGAAGGCCTCAGCCGTGTCGATCTTGGCCACCATGAACCAGGACGATTCGGGAATGGCCTTGACCACGGCCAGCACCTGGACCCCACGGTAGTCCTTCCCCTCGAACACGCCTTCCTGCCCCAGGGCGGCTTTCACCGCCGGCACCTCGGTGCGGCTCAAGGGAATGCGCGGGTTGAGGGCGGTGTCCGACTGGCGGCGCAGGTCGTTTAGAAACAGCACCTGGTCGCCGTCCCGGCGGACCAGCAGGGTTTCCGCGGTGCGGCTGGGAACCGGCCAGTTCTGGATGATGGGAAAGAGAAACTGGCGGGCATCGCTCACCAGAATAACCGCCCCCAACGGTCTGGAGGCTTCTCCCTGGTTGGAAAAGAGCGGCGCCACCACGCCGAGGTGGGGCGTCGGATCGTCCGTTTCGGTATGCAACTCGGTGAAAACCGGCTTTCGCTCCCGCAGGGCGGCGACCAGCGCCGCACCGGCCCCGGCATGATAGCTCCCGGCATGGCCGCTGAGGCTGAGACGCACCGTTCCGTCGGGGTCCACCAGAAGAACGTCGTGATACCGGTACTGCTTCCGCAGACTTTGGAATCGTCGGAGGGTCTCATCGGCGGCCTTGGGTAAGCCTTCGCCAAGCCAAAGCCTGGCGTCGGCAAGGAAGGCCGGCCGTTCCATGAGGATAGCGGCATCGTCCAGGCGCGCCTGCCGCCAGGCGACCATCTGGTCCGCCTTGATCCGCGCGACGGCTTCCAGTTGCGTTTCAGCTTGGTGGCGGAGGTCCTGCTTCTGCGCCCGGTAGAACCAGGCGCCCAAGCCCAACAGAGCCACCAACAGCAGAGTTCCGACCGTCGCGATTAGCGGTGCTCGCGGCGGCATGGGCCGATCCGGCGCTTGACTCACCATGAAGCCTCCTCAACCCTATTACCGGCAAAGGCACAAACCGCGCAACGAACCGAACAAGCCAATCACCCGAGAGGCGAAATCCGTTCCCATCACAGGGTAGTTGCCAGGACCGGCAGAGAATTGGTCTTTCCGTCTTTTCGACCGAAGCGAACAATGTTCCCTGAACTCGCCATCGCCATGCGGAAAGCCCACGTTCCAGCGTGCGCATTCTAGCACAGAGCACAACCATTGAACAATGATTCACCTACGCCCCAGTGCTGACGCATGAAGTAAAAAGTTACCGCACCGGCGCTCACCGATGAACCAAACAATCGTGGGTCAGGTTGCGACCAACGGGCGCTACCTGACAACCCCCCGCCGACCCGGATACTTCAACCTTGTCAGGGAGCGCCACGCGCACCCTGACCTACCGTCCCACCGCACCGGCGCTCACCGATGAACCAAACAATCGTGGGTCAGGTTGCGACCAACGGGCGCTACCTGACAACCCTATTTACCTGCTCGAGTGCCGCGTTCCGGCGCATGAGCCGTGTACTCAGAATGGCCAGATCGTTGCCCTTCCGTTGGAGTTGCCTCTGTCACTCGGCCTCCCCGCTGACATCGAACAACAGGATCCAGGAAAGCCCATCACCCGAACCCAAGAGATGCACGTCCACATGCAGTTCAGGCAACAATTCAAGGAAATGCGCAAAGAGTTCGTCGCCGGTACAAGGCAGGGCTCCATGGCGGAAAGCCAAGACGTTCGTGATCTCGGTACCGACGGCGACATCTTCCAGGTGGTACCGTGTCAATGCGCCGTGCACCGATACAACTCGCCCCTCGGCGCTCACCAGAAGGGCGGCGGCCGGCGGCAGTTTGGTGCTGCATCGGATGGCGTAATCCAGAACTTGCTCCGGCAACCCCGTCATGGTCGTTCCATCAGCGGTCCAAAGCGAGTAGGCAAGAAGAGGTCCGTACTCCGGTTGCGGCGGAATCGATGTCAATCGACCGGCGAATCCAACCGGAGGTCAGGTCGGTGGCGGGCGGCCTGAGTGAAGAGCCGCACTGGGAGTGCGGCGGCCTTGAGGGAGTCAGGGAGCGGAGTTGGTCAGCAGGGCGGTGATTGCGTCTTCCGCGGCATCGGTGAAGACCTTGCGCCAGCCGCCCCGGGTCAGGCCATCGCCGGTGGCCACCGTGCGATGCACCGCAATAGAACCCAACAGGCGATCGCCGTCCTTCAGATCGATCCGCGCATCCAGCACGGTACTGCCGAAGCCGGGCATGGTCCAGCGCTGGACGGCGTTGCCTTTTTTATACTTCAACACATGGGCCTGGAGCTGCAGCGG
Organism: Syntrophobacteraceae bacterium CG2_30_61_12; assembly: GCA_001873705.1. Lineage (GTDB taxonomy): Bacteria > Desulfobacterota > Syntrophobacteria > Syntrophobacterales > DSM-9756 > CG2-30-61-12. The sequence goes on along the minus strand of MNZR01000055.1, from coordinate 2,412 downwards.
ACGCACCCCAGGTTCCCCGAGCCAGAGCAGGGATTTTTTCCTCAACGCCAGATTGAGCGCATCCCAGAATAGGCCGATCACATCCACATCGAGGATCTCCTTGGTGTCATTGACCACTTCCTCGACATGCACCTTGCTGCCCGGCGGCAGTTGGATCTTACCCTCGAGGTTCACCTTGGGCTGAGTGGACTGGCAGCCCCAGATCAGCCCTACGATGCTCAGGAACACCAGCAGCAGCTTCACTTTGTTCATCGCCCCCCCAACCTTTCCGTTGCCGGCACCAGCGCCAACCAGCCAGAATGCTGAAAAATTATCGCCTGCTAGGGTTACGAAAAGGCAACGCGCCTGTCAAGGATTGATTGGCGCGGGCGCCGATCTCGGTAAAACGCGCTGCAAAATATCTTCGCGATTGGCGAGGGCACCGCGTCCGTGTTATGTGGACCGGGTGAATCGAGTGGGCTGCGGCGGCCCAGCCCGGCAGATCGAGGGCCGACCGGCCGCGGGTGGAACTCGCCAACTTTAGAGGAAAGGACCCCGGAATGGCTGCCAACGACATCAAGCTGTACGCGCTCACGACCTGTATCCACTGCCGCAACACCAGGGAATACCTGGACAGCTGTGGGCTCAAATACCACTGCGTGGAGGTCGATCAACTGACCGGAGACGAACGCAAGGCGGTCTTGGACGAAGTGCGCAAACTCAATCCCGACTGTTCCTTCCCCACCATTCAGATCGGCGACAAGGTGGTCGTGGGGTTCCGCAAGGAACAAATCGAGGAGGCCCTGAAAGCATGACCGCGCGGGAACTCCACGAAAAAATCAAACCGATCCAGGAAGCCCGAGGCTACCGCTTCAACCGCGACCAGGCCATGGTGCTGGCGCTGATGGAAGGGCTGCTGAAGAACCGCGAACGCTACGGCTATATGTCCTGCCCCTGCCGGCTCGCCGCCGCCGATCGCGATTGGGACCGGGATATCCTATGCCCCTGCGCCTACCGGGACCCGGACCTGGCGGAATTCGGCGCCTGCTACTGCGCCCTTTACGCATCGGATGACTGGAACGCGGAGCGCATCCCGCACCGGTTCGTGCCGGAACGGCGGCCGCCGGAAAAGGTCCTGGGCCCGGCGTGAAGCCGATGCCTGCGGCCGCGGCCGCCTGGCCGCTGACGCCGCTCACCATCGGGTCGCTGCGGATCGATCCACCACTGGTCCTGGCGCCGATCGCCGGCCACAGCCACGCGGCGTTCCGGGAACTGGTGGCTTGTTACGGCGGCTGCGGTCTTTTCTATACGGAAATGCTCAATTCCCGGTTCCTGGCCGGGCAGAACCTGGATAAGGACCGGTTCCTCAAGGTCGCCTGCCGGGACCGCCCGCTCGCCGCCCAGGTGGCCGGAAACGATCCGGAAATTGTCGCTCGCGCCGGCGCCCGGCTGGAATCGCTCGGACGCTTTGCGGCCTGTGATCTGAACCTCGGCTGCCCGCGCGGCCCAATTCAGCGCTACGGCTGGGGAGCGGCGCTGCTGGCGGACCCGGAGCGCACCGAAGCGATCCTCGGCGAACTCCGCCAGACCTGGTCCGGACCGCTCCTGGTGAAGATGCGCGATCCCGGCTTCACCAATGCCGGCAGCGGTGCCGATCTCGCCGCCGGCACCGCCGCCGGCAGCGCCGCCCGCGGCGCTGATTATCGGGCCTGGCACCAGCTTCTGGAACGGACAGCGGTGGATGCCCTGGTGTTCCATCCGCGCACCGCGCCCGATCTCTTTAAGCGCCCGGCCCGCTGGGACCGGCTGGCGGCCTTTTGCGCCGCCGCCAGCCTGCCGGTGATCGGGAACGGCGACATCTTTTCCCCCCAGGACGCCGTCCGCATGTTCCAGCAAACCGGCTGCCGCGCGGTCATGGTGGGGCGAGCCGCCCTGATCCGGCCCTGGATCTTTCGCGATATCCTGAGCTATCTGAAAAATGGGGTAATCCCCGAACCACCCGCGCCCATCGAGGTGGTCGATCGCTTCCTGGATATGCTCGAACGCTTTTCCGAAGCCGACCGGCGGCTCCGTCGGCTGCGCCTGTTCTGCTTTTGGTTCCTGCAAAACTTCGCCTACGGTCTGCATTACTTCAAGACCGTCTGCCGGGAACCAACACCGGCTGCCATGCACCAGCTCCTGCACGCGCTGTTGGCCGAGGAACGGGTCCCCCCGTATCCCTGCCGCCCGTTCCTGCAGGGCTGAGCGGGTCGTCCCGACCGGGCGCATTGAGCCGGCGCCAGGTTCACCGAAGCCCTTGCCGCCGCCGCCGGCTCGCGCTATGTTCCCCGGACCGACCGGGAGAGGAATCTTGCCGTGGCCCAAATCCTGGTCCGGGACCTGAAAAAAACCTACCGCGTGCATCACAAGGAACCCGGCTTTCTGGGCTCCCTC
>MNZR01000208.1 GCA_001873705.1 Syntrophobacteraceae bacterium CG2_30_61_12 | reverse complement strand
TCCGGGGCAAACGCATGAGGGGTGGAGGACGCCGCCATATTCGCAACCAATTGTACATGCCTACTTTAGCGGCAATAAGATATAATTCGGTTATCAGAACCTATTATCAGCATTTGCTGAAAAACGGGAAAGTCAAGATGGTGGCGGTCGTGGCATGCATGCGAAAGATAATTACGATCCTGAACTCCATGCTGATGAGTAACCAGCCATGGAATCCAGATTTCGCTTGACCCTAAACACAGTCGCTACATGGAACGGATCGGAATCACGCCCGCGGCGTGAAGGAATTCCGAGGCATTGATGCAACTCCCGCTTAATCAAAGGTGCTCCCCCATCCGTTAGAATCAGGGATATTTTATTCTTGCCCCGCGTCTTGCCTGGCGGTGGCCGCCAGTGCCCGCGCCTGGCGCTCGGCCCGGTACGAACTCCGCACCAGGGGGCCCGCTTCGACCCAGCGAAAACCTAAAGCCAGGGCGTCCCTTTTCAAGGATTCGAATTCTTCCGGCGGCACATAGCGGACCACCGGCAGTCGGTCTTTGTCTGGGCGTAGGTACTGCCCCAGGGTCAGGACCTCGCAGTCGACTTCGCGGAGGTCCTGGAACGCTTGGATCAGGTCCGCTCGGCTTTCCCCGAGACCGAGCATCAGGCCGGACTTGGTGATCACGCCCGGGGCCGATTCCTTGACCCGCCGCAACAGCTCGATCGATCGTCGATATTGAGCCTGAGGGCGTACCTTCGAGTACAGCGCGGCAACGGTTTCCAGGTTGTGGCCAAGAATCTCGGGCGCCGCCGCCAGTACCCGTTCGAGCGATTGCCGGTTGCCCTGGAAATCGGGAATCAGCACTTCCACCGAGCACCCCGGCGCCGCGGCGCGAATGGCCTCGATGGTGGCGGTGAAGATGCCGGCGCCGCCGTCTTCCAGATCATCCCGGGTCACCGAAGTGACCACCGCGTGCCGAAGTTCCATGGCGGCCACGGCGGCCGCCACCCGCCGTGGTTCGTCGCGGCATTCGGCCAACGAGAGCGGCGGCCCGCCCGGCACCGCGCAAAACCGGCAGCGGCGGGTGCAGTGGTCGCCCAGAATGAGGAAAGTGGCCGTGCCGCGCTCCCAACAGTCGGCCCGGTTGGGGCAAAGAGCCGCTTCGCAGACCGTGTGCAGGCGCTGTTCCCGCTTGAGTTCCATGATCCGCCGGCAGCCGGCGCCGCTCGGCAACCGCACCCGGATCCAGGGCGGTTTCGGCAGGGGTTTCGTTGGGTTCACGGGATCCTTCATGGTTCATCTCATTTCGACGGTGGCGATGCGCGGATGCGGTGCCATGCGGCGCAATTCGAACCGTTAGGAGCAAACCTCAGCGTTTCAGGGACCGTAATGCATTCGCGCCGAAGCTGATGCCTTGAGCCTGATGCGTTCGTAGTGCGTCCCGTCAGGGCGTTCAACGCTTACCGGTCTACCGTGGACCGAGCTTTCGGATACGCCGTCAACGCCTGACGGCGCCACTACCAACCCACCTGCTGCCTTATCTTTCGGCTGAAATTGTCTGACGAAACCTATTCCTGCTCCCACCACTCCAGCCGCAGTTGGAACACGGCGCCGAAGTCCACCGCCACCTGCCGCGCCACGTCTTGCAGCGGCGGCGCGCGCCCGAGCAACCGTTCGATACTGGTAACGCCTCGCCCGCTCAACCCGCAGGGAACGATCCGTTCGAACCAGCTCAGATCGGTGTTCACATTGAGCGCAAAGCCATGGCGGGTGATCCCGGCGGCATTCACCCTTACGCCGATGGCGGCGATCTTGGCCCGGCCCACCCAAACCCCGGTAAAACCCCGCTCATGCCCGGCTTCGATCCCAAAGCGCTCAAGCGTTCCAATCAGGGTTTTTTCCAGGTTGCGAAGATAACAGGAAACGCCACCCGGGCGGCGCTTGAGATCCAGCACCGGGTATCCCACCAACTGGCCGGGACCGTGGAAGGTGATGTCCCCGCCCCGCTCCACCCGGTGCAGGGCCGCGCCCAACCGGCTGATTTCCTGTTCGGACACCAGCAGGTGCCGAAGGTCTCCGCATAGCCCCAGGGTGTAGGTCGGTGGATGTTCGAGCAGGATCAGGGTCTCCGGCGCTTCCCCGGAAGCGACGCGAGCAACGGTTTGGTGTTGGAATGCGAGCGCCTCGAGATACTCCATGCGGCCGCGCCAGAGCGCCCGCCCGGGGCACGGTGCCGGTGCCGTTCCCGACCGCTCTCCGCGATCGATTTGCAGGCGCGGGTCCACTGTCAGCGGTGTTGCGCTGGTCACGCCTAACCCTTTCTGGCAAAGATATGGGTGGCGCTGCCCAGGAACAGTTCGGCGGCTTCCCCTTCCGTTTCCGATAGGGTCGGGTGGGGATGAATGGTGAGCGCGAGATCTTGCGCCAGGGCGCCCATTTCGATGGCCAGGGTGCCTTCCGCCACCAGCGCCTCGGCTTCCCGACCAACGATGCCGATCCCCACCAGGCGTTCCGTTTCCGCTTCGAACAACAGCTTGGTGAGGCCGTCGAAGGCGCCCATGGTGACCGCCCGTCCCGAAGCGCTCCAGGGATAGCGGGTGACTTTGACCGGGCGCCCGGAAGCGGCCGCATCCTGTTCACTGATTCCGGCCCAGGCCACCTGCGGATGGGTGTAGACCACCGCCGGCATGGCCCGAATATCGAAGGCCGAAGGTTCTCCGGCGATCACTTCGGCGGCGATTTTCCCTTCATGCATGGCTTTGTGGGCCAGGAGAGCGCCGCCGCGGATGTCTCCCACCGCATAAATGTGACCGGCGCTGGTGCGCTGCCGGGAATCGACCGTGACGAAGCCGCGCGCGTCCAGTTGCACCCCGGCTCGTTCCAGGCCCAATCCGGACGAATTGGGGAATCGTCCGATGGCCACCAGGGCCTTGTCGAAGCGTTGCGGCCCGCGCGGACCCTGGCCGGTAAAGGTCGCTTCGAGGTGGTCGCGATGTTCGATGATCCGTTCGATCCCGGTGTGGAAATGGATTTCGGCGAAGGTCCGTTCGAGCTTCTGCTGCAACGGCGCCACCAGGTCCGGATCGATGTTCGCCAGCAAGCGATCGCCGCGCACCGTCAGGGTGACCCGGCTGCCTAGAGCAGCGTAAACCGTCCCCAGTTCCAGGCCGACGTAGCCGCCGCCGATCACCAGCAGGCGTTCGGGAATATCGGCGATGGCCAGGGCCCCGGTGGAATCCATGATCCGCCCGCGGTCCTGAATGATCGTATCGGGCAGCGGGGCAGGGCGGCTCCCGGTGGCGAGGATCGCGTGCTTGAATTTGAGGCGGGCCAGGTCGCCGCCGGAAAGCCTCAGGGTGTGTGCGTTTTCGAACGCGGCCCGGGCTTGCAGCAACTGCACGCCGCGCTTCTTGCACAGATGCACCAGACCGTCGGCCAGTCGAGTGATGGCCCGGTCCTTGTAAGCACGCAAGGCATCCAGATCGATGGTCGGGGGCTGAAACCGGAGCCCCATGGCGGCCGCGGCGCCAGCATCCTCGATCAGTTCGGCCGCGGCCAGCAGGGTTTTCGATGGAATGCAGCCGCGCATGAGACACACCCCACCGGGCTTCGGGGCCTGGTCCACCATCGTCACTTCCAGCCCCAGATCGGCCGCCCGAAAGGCCGCCGCATACCCGCCCGGACCGGCTCCCACCACCACCAATTCCGTGTCCTGCGTGTATTCCCCCATGACCATGAGGTCTTCCCCTTTGCTTCCAAGGGCAATGGCCGGGCGCCGGAGTTGGTCCCCGCCACCAGGTCGGTTCAGCATTCCAGCAGCATCTGTTCCGGGTCTTCCAGGCAGGCGATGACCCGGTTGGCAAACCGCGCGGCATCGGCGCCGTCCACCACCCGGTGATCGAAGGCCAGAACCAGGGGGAGCATCAACCGCGGCCGCACCCGGTAATCGTCCAGCGAACCCTCGACCTTGGGCTGCAAGCGGGCCCGGCCCAGGCCGAGAATGGCCGTTTCCGGATAATTGATGATGGGCGTAAACCCGGTTCCGCCCAGGGGGCCGATGTTGGTCACCGTGAAGGTGCCGCCCCGCAGCGTCTCCCGGTCCACCCGACCATGCCGCACCCGGGCGCTGACTTCGGCCAGTTCGATGGCCAGTTGCTGGAGGCTCTTGCGATCCACGTCGCGGATCACCGGCACCACCAGACCGCGCTCCGTATCCACCGCGACCCCGATGTGGGTGTAGTGCTTCAGCACGATTTCCTCGGTATCCGCATCAAGGCTGGCATTGAACCGCGGGAAGGCCTTCAGCGCCGCCGCCGCCGCCTTGAGCGCGAACACGGTGAGGCTGAGGCGGCCGCCGACGGCGGCCACGGCATCCTTGTGTTTCAGCCGGAATCGTTCGAGATCGGTGATGTCGGCCTGTTCCTGATGGCTCACATGGGGGATCTGGGACCAGGCCAGGGCCATCCGGCGGGCGGTGGCGCGGCGCACCGAGCGCAGCGGCAGGCGTTCCACCGGTCCCCATTGGGCGAAATCGGGGAGCGCCGGAGCGGTGATGGCCGACGGTCGCACCGACGGCGGCGCTGTCGGCGTAACCGCCGCCGCTGGTGGCGGAGTGGACGGCCCGCCTGGTGCCGGCACGCTCGATTTCAATGCGGTGAGTGCCGGCGCCGCAACCGCTGCCTCGGCGCCGGCAGGTGCTGGTCCGCCGGCCATGACCGCGGCGTGATTGCGGACATCGGCCGCGGTGACCAATCCGGCCGGACCCGTAGGCGCCACCGCGCTTAGATCCACGCCAAGTTCGCGAGCCAGCCGCCGGGTGGCGGGAGAAGCTGGAACCGGGCCGGACCGTTGCCCCTCAATGGTCATGGCCGCCGCGGCCGCAGCCGTCCGGCTTGGTGCCATGGTCGGTTGTTCCAGATCAGGCGCCGGTTGGCTCTGATCGTTCACCGCCCGCTCCTCATCGGCGTCCGACCGGCTCTGGCCCAGTGCCGGTCGGTCCAGTGCCGGCGTTGCCGCGGCCACGGCCGCCGCCGGCCGGGTGGGGGTGTGAGCGGCTGGCGGCGCCCCGGCGAGTGCCGCTGCTTCCGACCCGGTGT
>MNZR01000200.1:251-4900 GCA_001873705.1 Syntrophobacteraceae bacterium CG2_30_61_12 | reverse complement strand
CCGACAAGAAAGCACAAGGGCAGGGCCCCCATTGCCACCAGAATGGACCCGCTGTTGCCGTCGAAGCCCCATTGCGGCCCCAGGGCCTGACCGATCATGGCACCCAGGATCAACCCGCCGGTCGGGAACAGATAGAGCATCGCGGCTGACCAGAGGGACCGGGTGCCATGGGCGATCCGCACCCGATCTCCCGGTTTTGCCCCGATCAGGTTACGCGCTCGAACGCCGCGCTCCGTGGCCACCGCCGGATCCGCTCCACAGCCCGAAGCCGCCCCGCACCGACCGCAGCCCGCGGGAGCCAGGGGAGCGACCTCGGCCCAGCCGTCCTCGAGCAATTTGCGCACGATTCCTTCGTGAACCATCGCCTCGACTCCTTCGTCACCCGCTCGCTACCGGCCCGGAGCCGGTTGAAGCCGGTCACCGCGTACCATTCGAACACCGACGACTTCACGACCATAACCTACCGCGCTTTGCCGCCGAGGGCCATGCCACCCGCCACAACCATGATCATCGATCGGAGCGATGGCAAGCCCTCCGGTCCTTCCGAAGCTGCCCGGACTCCCATTGCCGGCGGCGCTGCCTTTCCGCTAGCCGAGCCTGCCCTGATCTGCTATGGATGGCGACGTAACAAGGAAATTCCGGCCGCATGTGAGCAGTCCCATGGTGATGATTTGAAGTGAAGGAGATGCCGCAATGGATGACGTGCTGTTTGAACAGGAAGGGGCCGTCGGCCGCCTGATCCTCAATCGTCCGGAAAAACGCAACGCCCTGTCGTTGGCGGTGATGAACGCGGTAACCGAACGACTGGCTCAAATCGCCGCCGACCGTTCGGTGCAGGTGCTGGTGCTCAGCGGCAACGGCCCCGCTTTCTGTGCCGGCCACGACCTGAAGGAATTGACCGGCGACCACGATGTCCATCATTATCGACGGATCTTCGCGGTTTGTTCGGACATGATGGCGAAAATCCATCAACTTCCGCAGCCGGTGATCGCTCAGGTCCACGGCATCGCCACCGCCGCCGGCTGCCAGTTGGTGGCCGCCTGTGATCTGGCGGTGGCCGAGGAAGGGGCGCGGTTCGCGACCCCCGGAATCACCATCGGTTTGTTTTGCACCACCCCGATGGTCCCTCTGGTGCGTGCCGTCGGCCGCCGCCGCGCTCTGGAAATGCTGTTCAGCGGGCGCTTCGTGAGTGCCCGGGAAGCGGAACATTTCGGCCTGGTCAATCGCGTGGTGGCGCCGGACCGGCTTGCCGACGAAACCACCGAATGGGCACGGCAACTGGCCCAATTCAGCCCCTTCACCATGGCAACCGGGAAACGGGCTTTCTATGCCCAGGTCGATCTGGATGAGGCGGCGGCCTATCGCTATGCCCAAGAAATCATGATCAGCAATTGTTTGGCCGAGGACGCCCAGGAAGGCATGTCGGCCTTCTTGGAAAAACGCTCGCCGGTCTGGAAAGGCCGCTGAACCGACCGTTCGAGCCGCGTCGCTCCGGCGGGTGCGGTGCGCGTGCGGATTTACACCGGTTAAGGGTAAGGAGTTTCGGCGATGATCATCGCTTCGGCCACTTTATGGGAATGATTCACCACGGAGAGCACGGAGGTCACGGAGAAGGCTTGGAAAAGAAAGGGTTTTCTCAGTGTTCTCTGTGAACTCCGTGGTTAATCTTTTTTCAAATCGTGTGCGCTCTTTCCCAGGAGCGCGGGCATCCTGCCCGCTTTTGATAATGAAACATCCGATCCTAAACCAGCCTACACCGAGACGCCCTGACGGGCGCACTACCAGCGGCGCGAAAGGGACGCCCTGACGGGCGCACGGCGAACGATGCGTCAGCTCACGCCGCGTCGCCCTGGTTCCCCGGGGTCAAACTGAGACCAAGCGGCAGGGATTCGCCGAACAACCGATCGCGTTCGCCGGCGCTGTCGATGGTGGCCGGGTCGGTGAGGATCTTCACATAGCGCCGATGCCGACCGCCGGCTTCGAGCCAGCTTCGCAGCCGTTCCCGATCGGCTTCGGCCAGATCGCGCTGGCGGTCGCCGGTGAACCGCCCGAGCTGCGCCAGGGCGTAGGCCTGGGCGTCGGAAACCGGTAGGTTCCAGCCCAGAATTTGATCGATCCAGGCCGCCGCTTCGTCTCCGGGCAGCACCCGATCGAGCGGGCCGTACAGGGGGATGCGTCCGCCCAGGCGCCCGAGCGCCCACCATTCCCGCGGCTGGGCCGACTTTTTTGCCAGCTTTTCCAGCAGCATGCGACCCAGTTGGACTTTGGTGTCGGTGGGCAGTCGTTCGAAATTGGCCAATGCCATCCAGACTTCCAGTTCCTCGTGAGCGCCCAGGCGTTTGCCCGCCTTCCTGGCGCTCTTGCTTTTCAGTGCTGAAGCGCCCGCGGCCAGGCTGGGGGCAAGCTGCTGAGCGATGTGCCACTGCTGTCCCGCTTTCAGACCGCCGGCCACCCGCCGCCAAAAGATCCACCATTCCAGCCGGCACTGGTCCTGGCGGTGGAACTGGACCCCCTGCGGATAGAGCTTCCAGATTTCGCGCAGCCGCCATTCATCCACCGGATCACCAAAACCAGGGCGCAGGCAATAGCCGAGCAGATTGAGCCAGCGCGCTTCGTGCTGGGCGCTGAAGGCGCGCGCGCCGGCGAGTTCGATCAGGGTATCGGCCAGTTGCCGGATCAGGGCCGTGGGCCACTTGTCGCGCCCCAGATCGAGGGCCGCGATCAGCGCTTTGACCAAGGTTGGCAGGCTGGAGCGAGCGCCGGCGTCCCCGGGGCCGAAGGCCTTGCGGATTTCCCCCCGGGCCGCTTCAATTTGATCCTGATCAAGGGTTTCCCCAGACGCCGGTGCCGGGTTCGGTTCCGCGCCGTGGCGAACATCGAACTGGAGCTGCCATTGGTGGGGGCTCCGCCGCGATCGGCACCAGAGTTCCAGGGTTCCGATCTCGTTCAAGCGCACCGCCAGCAGGACCGGCAGGGTTTGGGCCAGGCCCTTGCGCCCGTAGCGGAGCGCCGTGCGGATGGCCGGCAGTTGACTGATCTGATCGGTACCGAGACGCACCACTTCGCCCAGTCGGTCGCCCAGGCGGGTACTGGAGCTATACATCTGGAAGGCGACCGGTTGATTGGTCAGGACCTGGAAGGTCGGTTCCGCCAGTTCCGCCTGGAAACCTTCTTCGGTGCCGCGCGGCACCAGGCAGACGGCCGGGAAGCCGGCCTCGGCTTCCACCCCGCCGCCGTCTTCCGCGACTCGAACGTAATAGGAACGGGGGCTGCCGGCCCCTACCCGCACGCCTTCCCCGAGCCGGACCAGACCGTAATAGGCGGCCCCCATGGCCACCGCCAGTTCCGGGTTGGGGTTGACCAGTTCCTCTGGGTTCCAGGCGGCGCCGGCCGACTCCCGGAACCAGTGGGCCACCACTTCCCGGAGCCTGGCACGAACCGTTGCCGGCGTGAGCGCTCCGCCGTTGAACAGCACATAGTCCGGATACAGCGAGGCCGCGCCGCGGCCTTCGATTTCTTGCTCCAGCAGCGGTAGATGCCGGCGCCAGAAGCCGGCCAGATGCCGGGTGACCGCCGGGTCCCGAACATAGGGAAGACCCCATTCGCTGATCCCGGTGCGGACCTTTTCGCTCGGATCGGCATCCAGGGACACCTCGGGGAAAAAGCCCTCCAGGATCCATTGATTCACCTCGCCCCGGGTCAGACCGCCCTTCAAGGTATCGGCGATCAGGCGACCGCCGCCGCCCATCACGGTCACCTCGATTCGTTCCTGACCGTCGCCGCTGCCCAGCAAAATTTCCTTGGCCCGCCGGCATTGATGGGTGAGCTGGTGCCAACGTTTCGGTTCGAGCCGACCGGGTTGACCCAGCATCTGGATTTCCAGGTGCCGGGCCAGGGTGAGATCCATGTTGTCGCCGCCCAGCATCAGGTGATCGCCCACCGCCAGCCGATCGAAGCGGAGCCCGTGAGCGCCTTCACGAGTCGCCACCAGGGTGAAATCGGTGGTGCCCCCGCCGACATCGCAGACCAGGATGATCCGGTCGGCCGCCAGTTTTTCCCGCCACCCGGATTCGTTGGCGGAAAGCCAGGAATAGAAAGCCGCCAGGGGTTCTTCCAGGAGCACGACTTGGTTCAGCCCGGCCTGGGCCGCCGCCGCCACGGTCAATTCCCGCGCCACTTCATCGAACGAAGCCGGCACCGTCAGGACGATCAACTGCTCTTCCAGGTTGCACTCGTCGCGGCCCCTGGCCATGGTCTGGTTCCAGGCCTCGCGCAGATGCTGCAAATAGCGGGCACTGGCCGCCACCGGGGAGAGCGTCGGCACATCGCCATGGGCGCCCCAGGGAAGGATCGGCGCGACCCGATCGACTCCCGCGTGGCAGAGCCAGGATTTGGCCGAGGACACCAGCCGACCGGGCACCAGAGCGCCCTGATCGCGAGCGAATTCGCCCACCAGAAAGTCGCGGTCCGGGGCCCAGGGCAGCGCCGCGGCCCCTTGCGGCAGGTCGTATTGGCCGGGGAGATACAGGAAAGACGGCAGTACCCGGCGTTTACCGAGTTGCCCCGCGGCCACCAGTTGCGGGATTTCCAGCAGCCGGATCCGGGCCTTGCCCGGTGCCTGCTGGGCTTCGAGATCGACAAAGGCCAGC
>MNZR01000200.1:107-240 GCA_001873705.1 Syntrophobacteraceae bacterium CG2_30_61_12 | reverse complement strand
GGTTCCCAAATCGATTCCGACAATATAACGATAGGTGATGTCTCCCGGTTGCTGCTCCACCATCTTCGAGCCTCGCCGTGTCACTCATGGGTTTTCCGGTGCCTCGGCCGCCGGAACAGTCCTGAATCAATAG
>MNZR01000200.1:0-97 GCA_001873705.1 Syntrophobacteraceae bacterium CG2_30_61_12 | reverse complement strand
TTTCGCCATCGCCATCGCTATCGGTATCGGCATCGGCATCGCTATCGCTATCGGTATCGCTATCGGTATCGCTATCGCTATCGGTATCGCTATCGCC
>MNZR01000058.1 GCA_001873705.1 Syntrophobacteraceae bacterium CG2_30_61_12 | reverse complement strand
GCCCGATGCTCAGCGCGTACATCTAACAGTCTGTCACACGCCCGGCAAACGCGTTTGGGCACGCGACGATGACGGTGATGGTATCCGCGAGGTCCACGACAATACCATCGAAGGATTATGGACGGGATTGCGCAACTTCCTTCGTCCTTTCCGAGGCGTAAACAAGGTCTACTTGCAGCAGTACGTCGCCATTCATGAATGGGCTCATAATCTCAAGACAGTTACCATTCAGTTCCTTCGATTCTTGTGTGGCGTCACACAATTGGCATCATGAGCCGGAATTTCAAGGTCCCTCGGATTCGTTCGGGATGACAATAGTCCGAATTTGCCTCGCGCGCGGCACCAACCGGGCATGGGCGAGATGGTCACGGTGGTGGTGGCCGCTATTCCAATATCAGCTTGAGAGGCAGCGGGCCAAGGTGCTGAAAAGCATCGAGGATCCACTGAAATTCGGAGACGAATCGTTGGTAGTCGGCGGCAACGGCGTAGCGTGATGCGCCGCTGCCGGTGAGCGGTACCAGGTCTTCGCTCCAGCGGTAGCCGTGGGCCGCGAACAGTTCGCGGAAAATGGTGTTGAGTCTGGCCGTGGCCCGACGGCTGCCGCAGTTTTGCAAGAACCAGCGCCGCGGTTGGAACCGGGCCCGTTCACCGAGCGTAGCCGTGATCGCCGAAGCCAGTTCGGGGTCCGTCGCGGCGCGGCCAGTGGCTTCGTTGATCATGGAAAAATCCAGGCCGGCCATGGCTGAACTCACCACGCAGGGAAGATCCGAGCGGAAAAATTCGGGGATGCAGCGGCAGCCGTTTTCATTGAGCGAGAGATGGACGCCGATTTTGCATTGGGCGAGATATTCCGGCACCGCGCCGCGTCGAACGTTGGCGGCGACGCTCACCCGCCGATCGAGATCGAGCGCCTGGACTCGTCGAGAAAAATCCGCCACCGCCGATTCTTCCCCCCGCCCCAGAAAGAGCGCGGTCGCCTGCCGGAGTTCGGGCCGCAGCAGCAGTTCCAGCATCAGGTGGTGACGTTTCCTGGCGGGATCGTCGAAGGTGGCGTTGAACACCAGGTCGAAGCGGGGCTCGGTCGGCCGCGGCGGCGGATCGATGTCTTCAAGAAAGTCGCCGTGGGCGATCGGAACCGGTACGATGTTGTCCTGACCGGTGAGGAACTGGCGGTCGTCAGCCCCGGGCATGCCGAACACGCAAGGGTCATGGAGTTTCCCGAAAGCCCGCCCCCAGCCGTGACGAAACATCACGCCCATGGCCGGTTCCACGTAGAAGAGATAGCGGGAACTCAAAAGCTCCAGCAGCGGATCACTGGCGAAAAGGTATGGAATGGAAAAAATACGGAGAATGCCTTTTTCCTGGGGGCCGTGATAGGGCTTGATGACCTGGCAGATATTCCGAATGCGTAGCGGTTGCTTCGCCCTGGAGCGGACCTTGACGGCGGCTTTTGAGGCTACCGCCCGCAGCCGTTGCGCCACTTCCGGTTCCAGGGGCCGGCGGTCGGCTTCCCGATCGAGCCGCCGCCATTGCCCGGGAAACGGCAGCAGGGCGAGAAAGAGACGGGCCTGCCGGCGTTGTTCCGGGCGGCTTGCGGATGCCGCGGCGGCTTCGAACACGCCGGTGCGCTTGGCCAGTTCCGCCAGCGGCCAGAGCAGCCCGCGTTCCCCCTGCAAGTAAGGGCGGTCCCAAATGAGCAGCCGCACCATGGCCCGGTGGAGCGCCTCCCTGAGTTGCGTCGGCGCGGTGTCGCCGGGCATCCGCAACAGTTCTCCGCGATCCACGGCGGCGAAGAAATTTTCCAGCAGCGCGAGCGCCTTCACGCCCTCGTCCGGTTCAGCAGTGCAATCGGGATTCAGCACCGGCAGGTTCCTTACGGTTTCCCCTGGATACCAGGTGGGCTTCGGAAACGTCTTGTTTCGGATGACGATTGCGATAGTCGATTTCGCAAACCCTGAGGAGGCAAGGGCGATAGCGAAACCGATAGCGATACCGATAGTCAAGCCGTAGACGTAGGTCAGGTTGCGACCACCGGGAGCTACCTGACGAACCGAGCGCCGTGGCGTCTGCGGGGATGTCAGGGAGCGCTGCGCGCACCCTGACCTACGGCTACGGCAAGCGACTGACGATCCTGCTCAAAAGCAACCCGGGCAGATCAGTGCCGCCCATCGCAGTCCGGCATGGATCAAATCATCGATCGCCGGCAGGTCCCAAAACCGCCAGCCGATCATTAGCGCTGCATATACCACAAGGGGCAGCCAGTCCGCCACCGCCACCGGTGCCGGCGGCAGATAAAGGTCTTCCCGATAGCCGCGGGCGGCCAGGGCGAGCGCCAGATCATCGGCTCGAATCAGAGCGCGCCGGGCCAACGGCAGCACCAGCGCTCGCATTCGTCGCACCGGGGAGCGGGACAAGTCGGCCAGGCGGGCCCGATTGGCCAGGCGCACTTCGTAGGCGAGATCCAGCACCAGGGTGAAGAGCCGCAAAGTGAGCACCGCCATCAGCGCGATTCGCCATTCCGGCACCAGCGGTAGTGGTCTCAGCAGGCGCACCAGGGCGTCGCGTAACTCGGCGGGTCTGGTGACGGCGGTAAAGAGAATGCCGAACAGCAGCATCAAGACGAGTCGCCAGATGGTGATCGCGGCGCTCTCCAGAGACGCGGCGGAGACGGGTAGCCGGCTCACCATCGATGCGCCCGGTTCGGGTGCGGTGTAAGCTTGAACCACCAGCACCAGGGCGAGCAACCACAACCAGCCGCGCAGCGGACGCAGCAGCAGCCCGGGCGGCAGCCGGGCAGCGCCGGCCAGGGCGGCAAGCGTGAAGCTGACGATCACCAACTGGATCGGGTCGCGGGTCAGGGAAAAGGCCGCGATCGCCGGCAGCCCCAACAATTTGCAGCGGGGGTCCCAGCGGTGCAGGAAGGTTTCTCCGGGAACATAATGAAGGGCTAGGCGCTGAACCATGGCTGCGCTTCAATGCCGGCAAGATAGGCGCAGGGCGGCCGCACGCCGTGCCGATCGAGCAACGGCAGGACGGCCGCGGGGGCGCCGGCGGCCGCCAGTTCACCGCGATCCATGAGGATGACTCGATCGACCTGCGCGATCACCTTTTCCACATCGTGGCTGGTGACGATCACCGTGTGCCCGGCACGATGCAGGGTGATGAGCTGCCGCAGGGTATCCTGGACTCCCCGGTAGTCAAGATTGCTGAAGGGTTCATCGAAGATCAGCGTGTGCGGTTGCACCGCCAGGACCCCGGCGATGGCTACCCGGCGCTTTTCGCCGCCGGAAAGCTGATAGCAGGGTTTGTCGGCCAAATGAGCGAGGCCCATGGCGGTGAGGGCCCAATCCACCCGGAGCGTCAGTTCGGCACCGGTAAGGCCGAGATTTTCCGGGCCGAAGGCGACATCTTCCCGGACCGTTTCCCCGATCAACTGGCTGTCCACATCCTGAAACAACATTCCCACCTGGCGCCGCACCTGGATCGGGTGATCGGTGGCGAGCAGTCCGTTGACCCGAACGGTCCCCGAAGTTGGGGTCAAAATGGCGTTGAGGTGGCGGATGAGAGTGGTCTTGCCACTGCCGTTGGCGCCGCAGATGAGGACGAATTCGCCGTCGGCGACGCGGAGAGAGACGCCGTTCAGGGCCGCTGTCCCGTCCGGGTAGTGGTAGTTCAGGTGGTCGATCGCGATCATGCGGCAGCCGGGCCCAGTTGCCGTTCGAGGATGGGTTTGAGGGCTCGAGCCAGAGATAGAGCGGCTACGGCCTTAACGACGTCGCCGGGGAGAAAGGGCAGGGCGCCCACCGCGATCGCCTTAACCCAGCTCATCTGGGTGGCCATCTTGAGCCAGGGCACTCCGATGGCGTAAATGGCCAGTGAACCCAGCAGCACCGCGATCACCTGAGCGGTAAGGCGCTTGTTGCCGGTTTCCGCAATCAGCCCGGTGAGCCCGCCGGCGACCACGAAGCCGAACAGATAGCCACCGGTGGGGCCGATCAGATGGGCCATGCCGCCGCCGGCCCCGGCAAACACCGGGAACCCGAGGGCCCCCACCAGCAGATACAGACCCATGGCGGCCATGGCCCAGCGGCTGCCAAGGAGCAGTCCGGCCAACAAAACGAACAGATTGGTCAAGACGATCGGTACCGGACCGATCGGAATGGCGATGACGGCGCCGACCCCGGTCAGGGCGGCAAGCAGACAGGCGAGCACGATCCGTTTGAGCAATGGCAAAGGCACGAGGGAAACTCCCGGTTGTGGTTGAAGGGTCCATGGCCGGCGCGCGAACCCGGTCCGGAGAAAAGCGCCGGTCGAATTGGTTAACCTCATGAGCTGGTGCACGTTAACCAGGCGGCCGGCGCCTGTCAATGGAAGATTTTTTGCATCGGGCGCCACGGTGGACCTGAAAATATTCTGGAATCGCTTGAATTGACTGTGCTATAAGAACGCAGGCGAACGGTATCTCAGTTCGACCGACCCATGGCCATGACCGACCAACCAAGAAGGAGGAACCCATGAAGCGGCAAGCGAGCTATCGGCTGTTGGTGACACGCAGGGAAATGCTTCACGTGCACGATGAATTCGATCACTCTCTGATGCTGGTGGAGATGGAAGGCGAACCGATCGAGTACCAGGTTGGGGTTTCGGGCAAGTTTGTGTCGCGGCGGAGCGTTACCTTTCATGATCGGACCAGGGGCGACGGGGAAATGACGGGATACGCCGTAACGATCTTCGAGGAAGGTGCCATCTACAGCAAATACAAAGGCTACCGGACGTCCAAGGACCAGCTCACCAAAGGCACCTGGGAAGTGTACAAGGGCGTCGGCAAACTGGCCAAAATCAAGGGCACCGGCGAATTCACGGTGAAGCCGGGGGCGAAAAGCCGCGAATTCGTGCTCGAGATCGATGGCGATTATCAGGTCTAGGGGGCGGGTCCGCAAGGGCATCGAAAATCGCGCTCCAAGGTGGGGCTGACCCCTTAGAGCAGCCCCACCGAACCCGGCCATCATCCGGGAATGTCATTCCCCCATGCCGTTTATATGAAAATGGTCCCTTATGCAAAGCATTCTAAATGGTTGCGTGTAACCAGATGGAGCAGCGAATTGGTAGGTCGGGTTGCGACCAGCGGGAGCTACCCGACACCACGTTCCGGCAACGCATCGCAATCGGCAGCCCTGCACCGGATCGTCAGGGAGTGCCATGCACACCCTGACCTCGTAGCGGCGCCGCCCGGTTGGTCATTTCGCGGC
>MNZR01000069.1:20927-21874 GCA_001873705.1 Syntrophobacteraceae bacterium CG2_30_61_12 | reverse complement strand
CCCGGATACGCGCCGCTGGACCAGCCGGAAGCCGTGGAACGGGTCTGGGGCCGGCGGCCGGCGGCGGGTCCGGGCCTGGATCTCATGAGCATGCTCGAAGGCGCGGCGGCGGGCACGATCAAGGGCCTCTGGGTCATGGGGTCGGATCTCATCGCCGCCTGTCCCGATCGGTCCCTGGTGGAACGGGGCCTGCGCGGGCTCGATCTGCTGGTCTCTCAGGAAGTGTTTCTCAATCAAACGGCGCGCCTTGCCCACTGCGTGCTGCCGGCCCTCAGCCTGATCGAAACGCCGGGAACAATCACCGCGGCCGACCTGCGGGTACAGCGCCAGGACGGGACGGCGTTTATTTCCGGACCGCGGCCGGACTGGGACATCGTGCAGGACCTCGATCGGCGCCTGGGCGGTGACATGAACTACGCCGATGCGGCTGCGGTGTTCGATGAAATCGCCCGGGTGATCCCCAATTACCACCAGTACCGACTGCCTGATATTCCGGCGGAAGGGTTCCACTGGAGCCGTCTCTATCGGGCCAAATACGGGTCCGGCGCCTGGAAGCGGAAACTCGATCCGACCCTGGAAATGACCATTCCGGAGCTGGATCCGCCGCCGCGGCCGAGCGCCGCCACTCCGTTCCTGCTGATGGTGGGGAAATCCCTGTTCCAATCGGGAACACTCGGCCGTTACGGGCGCGGCCCGAACGAATTGGAACCGGCGGGGTGTCTCACGATCCATCCGCTGGACGGCGAGCGTCTGGGGCTCCAGCCCGGCGATCGGGTGGAACTCAGCACCCCGGATGGATCGGTGCAGGCGCCGTGCGCATTCGACCACCGGGTACCGCTCGGGGTGGTTCAGGCCACGCTCCATTTCAGCGATCTCCCGATCGGCGGGCTGCTGCGCCGGGGCTCGCTGTGCCCGGCCAGTCTGACCAAGGCCGGGGAAAGGTAGAC
>MNZR01000069.1:20724-20848 GCA_001873705.1 Syntrophobacteraceae bacterium CG2_30_61_12 | reverse complement strand
GCCTACGCCACGCTGATGGAACGCAAGGTGCTCGGGTTCATGCAACTCAGACTCGGCCCCAACCGCACCGGGCCCTGGGGCCTGCTGCAGCCGCTGGCCGACGGCATCAAGCTGCTGTTCAAGG
>MNZR01000069.1:0-20712 GCA_001873705.1 Syntrophobacteraceae bacterium CG2_30_61_12 | reverse complement strand
TGCCGGTGGCGGAACGCTCGCTTTATGCCCTCGCCCCAGCCATCACCGCGGTGGCGGCGCTGGCGCCGTTTCTCGCCATTCCCTTCGCCGATCGGGTGGCCCCGGACACCATCACCTTTTGGGGCCGCACCATCGATCTCGCTCAGTATTCGCTCAACCGGGGCGTGGTGGCCGATCTGCCCGGCGGGGTCCTGTTCATTCTGGCGATTTCATCGCTTGGCATCTACGGGGTGGTGATCGGTGGCTGGGCTTCGGACAACCGTTATTCACTGCTCGGCGGGATCCGGGTGACCGCCCAGATGATCAGCTACGAACTGGCGCTCGGGATGGCCATTATCGGGGTGCTGATGGTGGCGGGATCGATGCGGATGAGCGCCATCGTCGAAGCTCAGCGGAGCATCTGGTTCATTGTCTATCAGCCGTTCGGGTTTGTCATTTACCTGATCGCCGCCCTGGCCGAAGCGTGCCGCACCCCGTTCGATCTGATCGAATGCGAAAACGAACTGGTGGCGGGCTACCACACCGAATACAGTTCGATGAAGTTCGGTTTGTTTCAGCTCGCTGAATACGCCCACATCATCACCATCAGCGCCCTGGCGACGACGCTCTTTCTGGGCGGCTGGCAGGGGCCCTGGCTGCCGTCGGGGGTCTGGTTCGTGGGTAAAACTTTCGCCCTGGTATTCTTCTTCATCTGGGTGCGGGCCACTTTTCCGCGGGTGCGCTTCGATCAACTGATGGATTTCGGCTGGAAGCTGCTGCTGCCGGCGGCGCTCGCCAACATTTTGTTAACCGGCGTGATTCTGGTGGTGTGGCGATAGCGATGATCATTCCGTTTCTAAAAGGCCTGGGGAAAACCCTGGAACAATGTTTCCGGAAGCCGATCACCATCCGCTATCCGGAGGAAAAGCGCGAAGTCTCGGAACGGTTCCGGGGCCATCCGCGGCTCCTGACCGATCCCCAGGGGCGCCCCCTGTGCGTGGCCTGCTGTCTCTGCGCCACGGTCTGCCCGTCGTTTGCCATCACCATTGAAGCGGCCACGGACGGGATGCACCAGAAGTATCCGCGGCGCTTCGTGGTGGATCTGGCCCGCTGCATCTACTGCGGATTTTGCGAAGAAGCCTGCCCGAAGGCGGCGATCAAGCTGAACCGCCGCTATGAACTCGCGCAGTACGACCGCAATCTGCTGATTTACGATAAGGAACAGCTCCTGAAGAGCGACTGAACCGGATGCGCGGCCTGGCGCCTGGCCGGATGAACCGCGGCCGCCGAGGGATGGATCGATGGAACTGGTACTGTTCATGTGCTTTGCCGTGATCACCGTGGCTTCCGCCGCGCTGGTGGTGTGGCACCCGCATCCGGTGAAAAGCGCGTTGTTTCTGATCATCACCTTTTTCGCCATGGGCGGCCTGTACCTCTTGCTGGAAGCCGAATTCATCGCGCTCATGCAGGTCCTGGTTTACGCCGGCGCGGTGATGGTGCTGTTTCTGTTCGTGATCATGCTGCTGAATCTCAAGCCGAGAACCACCGGGCGCGCTGAATTCCGGCCGCGGCTCAAGTGGAGCCTGCCGTTGGTGGCGATTCTGTTCGGGGCCATCGCGTCGGTGATCCATCATCCCCTGTCGCGGCTGGGGCGCGGCACCGGCGAAGACGCCGCCTGGGTGGCGGCTCAGGGGGGCAACGTGCCGGCGGTGGGGACGCTGCTGTTCCAGCAGTACCTGCTGCCGTTCGAAGCGACCGCGGTGCTGCTGCTGGTGGCGGTGGTCGGGGTGATCGTTTTGGCCAAGCGGGAAATCAAGTGAGGCGATGAGGAGCTGAGTGTCATGGTGCCGTTGGCCTATTACCTGATTGTGAGCGCCTTGCTCTTTTGCCTGGGAGTCCTGGGGGTGCTGACCCGGCGCAACAGCATCGTCATCTTCATGTCGATCGAACTGATGCTGAATGCGGCGAACCTCGGTTTCGTCGCGTTTTCCCACTTCCTCGGCGGGCTCGACGGCCAGTTGTTCGTGTTCTTCATCATGGTGGTGGCGGCCGCTGAAGTCACCGTGGGCCTGGCCGTCATTGTGGCCCTGTACCGCAACTGGGACACCATTTTCGCCGATCGCATCCACCTGCTCAAGGGCTGATCCGGGTGCGCTCGCTGCTTCTCCAGTAAAGGACCGGCAATGGAAAACGCGTGGCTGATTCCGGCGTTTCCCTTCACGGGGTTTCTCATCAACGGCCTGTTCGGCGATCGGCTGAAACGGATCTTTTCCGGCTGCATCGCCTGCACCGCCATGGCCCTCTCCTTCACCTATGCCCTGGCGCTGTTCATACGCCCGCTGCTGGCCGATGTGCCCCTGGAAGCGTTCGAGCGCGACTACTTCACCTGGATCGAAGCGGGAACGCTCAAGGTCGCCTTCGGGCTGCTGATCGATCCCCTGAGTCTCCTCATGGTGCTGGTGGTGACCGGGGTGGGGTTCTTGATCCACGTCTATTCCATCGGCTACATGCACGACGATCCCGGGTTCAGCCGCTATTTCGCCTACCTCAATCTGTTCGCCGCGGCGATGCTGCTGCTGGTGCTGGCGAACAACTTCCTGCTGCTGTTCGTGGGCTGGGAAGGGGTCGGGCTGTGTTCGTATCTCTTGATCGGTTTCTGGTATGAAAAGCAATCGGCCACCGATGCCGGGAAAAAGGCTTTCATCGTCAACCGAATCGGGGATTTCGGGTTTTTGCTGGCGATTTTTTTGATCTTCTGGACTTTCGGCAGTCTCGACTTCCAGGTCGTCATGGCGGCCGCGCCGGATCTGTTCCCGGCGGGAGCCCCAACGCTTACCGCCATCACCCTGCTGCTGTTTCTGGGCGCTATCGGTAAATCGGCCCAATTGCCGCTCTATGTCTGGCTGCCGGACGCCATGGAAGGTCCGACCCCGGTCTCGGCCCTGATCCATGCGGCCACCATGGTGACCGCCGGGGTTTACATGGTGGCCCGCTGTTCGGTGCTTTATGCGCTGGCCCCGTTTGCCCTCGGACTGGTGGCGGCGGTCGGCTGCGCCACCGCGGTTTATGCCGCCACCATCGGGCTGGTGCAAAACGATATCAAGCGGGTGCTGGCCTATTCCACCGTGAGTCAGCTCGGCTACATGTTCCTTGGCTGCGGTGTCGGGGCCTTTGTGGCGGGTATTTTCCACCTCATGACTCATGCCTTTTTCAAGGCCCTGTTGTTCCTCGGCTCCGGCAGTGTGATCCACGCGCTGCATGGGGAACAGGACCTGCGCCGAATGGGCGGGCTCAGGGCGCGCCTGCCTCTGACCTACTGGACCTTCATGGCCGGGACTCTGGCCCTGTGCGGGATCGTGCCGTTCGCCGGGTTCTTCAGCAAGGACGAAATCCTGTGGGAAGCCTTCGCCGGCGGCCACCCGCTGCTCTACGGGCTGGCCCTGTTCGGGGCCCTGCTCACCGCCTTCTACATGTTCCGCTTGGTGTTTCTCACCTTTCACGGGACCCCGCGGGCCGGCGCGGAAACCCTGGCGAAGGTCCATGAATCGCCGCGCACCATGACCATCCCGCTGATGGCCCTGGCGGTTTTGGCCCTGGTGGGCGGCTGGGTTCAGGTGCCGCTGGTGGCGGCGGGAAAGCGCCTGGGCGCCTTTCTTGCTCCGGTATTCGAGAAAGCCGAACACCTGCTCGCCGCCGGGCGCCCGCTGCAGCACGCCGGCGCCTGGCAGGAAGGCCTGCTGATGGGCCTCTCCCTGGCGGCGGCTATCGCCGGGATCGCGTTCGCCTACCGGCTTTACCTCGCCCGTCCGCAGCTTCCCAACCGCATCGCCGAACGCTTTGGCGCCTGCTACCGGCTGCTGCTCAACAAGTACTATGTGGATGAGTTCTATCAAAGTGCCCTGGTCGAACCGCTGCGCCGCCTGGCCGAGGGGCTCTGGCGCGGGATCGATGTCCGGGTGATCGATGGCGCCGTGAACGGCTGCGCTCAATTGGCGATCGCCCTGAGCGGTCGTCTCCGCCGACTCCAGACCGGCTATGTGCACCACTATGCCTGGACGGTGGTGGCCGGAGCGTGCGGGTTTTTCATCTACATCCTTTCGCGGTGAGAAAAGCGAAGGGAAGAAAAGGCGAAGGGAAGAAAAGGCGAATATCGAATATCGAACACCGAATATCGAATGTCGAAGTTAAGAGAAGGCGAATATGGGATAATGAATATCGAATGTCGAAGTGAAGAAAAATCAAATATGTCGGATCATTTTAATGGGGAAGGTGAAATAAGCAATGACGAGGGAGTGCCGGACGTTCGACCTTGAGGACCGGTTGATCGACTTTGCCGTGCAGGTCATTCGGCTAACTGAGGTGTTGCCAAGAACACGGGTTGGGATTCACATCGCCGACCAGATCGCGCGCAGCGCTACCTCACCGGCGTCCAATTACGGGGAAGCTCAGAGTGCCGAGTCACGCGCCGACTTCATTCACAAGATGAAGATATGCCTCAAGGAACTGCGCGAAACGAAGGTTTGGTTACGGATGATAGGTAAAGCGAACCTGATCAAATCAGCAACTGACCTTGATGGCTTGATCGATGAAAACAATCAACTGATTTCGATCTTTGTGACCAGCATCAGGACCTCACGGGAACGAAGCGGAGAGACCTCATGATCCTGCATTCCCTGTTCGCCGTTCGCCATTCTCTTCACCTTCTTTACTTCGACATTCGATATTCGACATTCGATATTCGATATTCGCCTTTTTCTTCCTTCTTCTCTCCTCCGCCTTGCCCAGAGGTTTGTTACTCATGAATATCCAGTTTCCGCTGTTATCCGAGATCATTTTCGCGCCGCTCCTTGGGGTGTTGCTGCTGGTGCTGGTGGATCGGGACAATCGGCCGCTGCAGCGCTGGATCGCCTTGATCACCACCAGCGTTACCCTGATCCTGGCGCTTTTTATGTACGCCGGGTTTCAGGGCGATAGCGCCGCCATGCAGTTTGTGGAGCGGCATGTCTGGCATGCCGGGGTGGGGATCGAATACCTGCTCGGGGTGGACGGGATCAGTCTGCTGCTGGTGGTGCTGACCGCGCTGCTCGGGCCGATCTGCGTGCTCGCCTGCTGGACCGATATCGAACAGCACCTGAAGGAATTCCTGATCTGCCTGCTGCTGCTGGAAACCGCCATGCTCGGGGTGTTTTGCGCGCTTGATCTATTCCTCTTTTACGTGTTTTGGGAAGTCATGCTGATTCCCATGGCGCTGCTCATTTTGGTCTGGGGCAATCCGCGGCGGCGGGTTTACGCGGCGGTGAAGTTCTTCATTTACACCATGGCCGGATCGGTGTTCATGCTGGTGGGCATCCTGGTGCTCTACTTTCACCAGGTGGAAGCCACCGGCGTTTACAGTTTCAGCCTGCTCCAGATGCAGCAGTTGGCGCTCCCGGGGCGGCTTCAGATCTGGCTCTTCCTGGCCTTTGCGCTGGCGTTTGCGATCAAGGTGCCGATGTTTCCGTTCCACACCTGGCTGCCGGACGCCCACACCGAAGCGCCCACGGTGGGCAGTGTGATCCTGGCCGGGGTGCTGCTGAAGATGGGCACCTACGGGTTTCTGCGCTTCAATCTGCCGCTGTTTCCCGAGGCCTCGGCCACTTTCACCCCGCTGATGGTGACGCTGGCGCTCATCGGGATCATTTACGGCGCCTTCATGTGCCTGGTGCAGACCGATTTGAAGCGCCTGATCGCCTTTTCCAGCGTGAGCCACCTCGGGTTCGTGATGCTCGGGATCTTCGCCATGAACCGCCAGGGCTTGCAGGGCAGCGTGCTGCAGATGGTCAACCACGGGCTCAGCACCGGCGCTTTGTTTCTCCTGGTGGGGATGCTCTATGAACGGCGCCACACCCGGATGATCGCCGATTTCGGCGGGCTGTCGAAGCCGCTGCCGGTGTTCGCAACCTGCTTCATGATCGCCACCCTGGCTTCCATCGGGCTGCCCGGTCTGAACGGGTTCGTCGGCGAATTCCTGATCCTGCTGGGTGCCTTCAAGGCGCGGCCGCTGTGGGCGGTGCTCGGGGCCAGCGGGGTCATCCTGGCGGCCTGGTACATGCTCTGGATGTTCCAGCGGGTGATGTTCGGTCCGGTGACGCGGAGCGAAAACGCCGGGCTGCGCGACCTCAACCGCCGGGAACTGGGGCTGCTGGTGCCGGTGCTGGCCCTGATCGTGTGGATCGGCGTGTACCCGACGCCGTTGCTGCACAAAATGGAAGCCTCGGTGGCCGCGCTGGTGACTCGGATCGAAGCGGGCGGGGCGGTGGTCGGCCGGGAACCGTCCGGAAGTCGTCTGGCTGACAATCACTGGACATCGACCACCAAGGAAACGAGGTTCCATTGATGGATGGGCTTCAGTATCTGCTGGACTGCACGGGGATCCTGCCGATTCTCATCTTGTTCGCAACCGGCATCCTGATCCTGCTGCTGGACGCATTCGCTCCGCGCGGGCGTAAGGGCCGGCTCGCCGCCCTGGCCCTGGCCGGGGTGCTTTTGGCGATGATCGGCTGGTGGCGACCGCTGCCGGTGGAACGCGAATTGTTTGGCGGGATGCTGTTCGCCGATTCGTTCGGGTTCTTTTTCGACGGCCTGTTTCTAGCTACCGCCGCGCTGATCATTTTGTTTTCCGCGGGCACCCTCGATCGCGACCGGATCGACCTGGGCGAATATTACGCCCTGCTGCTGTTCAGCGTTACCGGGATGATGCTGATGGCGCGGGCGGCCAATCTGATCATGCTGTTTCTGGGTCTGGAAGTGCTTTCCATCGCCATTTACATTTTGGTGGGGATGCCTCGCCACGAACGCAAAGCCAACGAAGCCTGCCTCAAGTATTTTCTCCTGGGCGCGTTCTCGTCCGGCTTTTTCCTTTACGGGATGACCTTTATCTACGGCGCTTCCGGGTCCCTATCGCTCGCCGCCATGGCGGCGGCGTTCGGCCAGGGGGACCTGCCGCACAATCCCTATCTGTTGCTGGGGACCGCTCTGTTGCTGGTGGGCTTCAGCTTCAAGATCGCCCTGGTGCCGTTTCACATGTGGACCCCGGATGTCTATGAAGGGGCGCCCACGCCGATCACCGCGTACATGGCGGTGGCGGTGAAGGCGGCGGTGTTTGCGGCGCTCGCCCGGGTGTTCTGGATGGCGCTGCCGAGTCTTCAGCCCCAGTGGACCAATCTGTTCTGGGTCCTGGCGGTGCTCACCATGACCGTAGGCAACGTGGCCGCCCTGGTCCAGACCAATATCAAGCGGATGCTGGCCTATTCCAGCATCGCCCACGCCGGTTATATCCTGGTGGCGGTGGTGGCCGGTTCCGCGCAGGGGCTGACCGGAATGCTGGTGTATCTGGCGGCCTACACCTTCATGAATGTGGGCGCCTTCGGAGTGGTGATCCTGGTCCAGGAGCGTCTGGGGATCGGGGAAGACGTCGACGATTTTCGCGGCCTGGGGTTCGCATCGCCGGCGCTCGGCGCGGCCATGGCGGTGTTCCTCTTTTCTTTGGCCGGGATTCCGCCCACCGCCGGGTTCGTGGCCAAGTTTTTCGTTTTTCTGGCGGCGATCGAGGCGAGTTTCACCTGGCTGGTGATCCTGGCGGTGGTCAACAGCGCGGTGGCGGTGTACTATTATCTGCGAGTGGTGATCGTCATGTATTCCAGGGCGGAATCGCCGACATCGTTGGCGGATCGGTTCGGGCTGGGAAGAATTCCGAGCGCGGCCCTGGGGGCGCTGATCGTGGCCCTGTGGGCAACGCTGCAGATCGGGATCCTGCCCCAGTCGCTCTGGGAACTGGCGCGCCATTCGGTGACTGCCCTGTTGTAGCGGCCGTTTGAAGCGTTCACATCCGGCAACCCAAGATTCGGGAGCGAAGCCATGGCCCAAAACGACCAGAGCCAGGTGACCAAGGCCCTGCAGATGGTGTTGCAGGGGTTGTTGGACACCCTTGCCAACCCGCAAATGACCGAACTGATCATCGAGAATTTGTCCAAGAAGGTCCGGGCCGACGGTTGCTGCCCGCTCAATGTGACCGATATCGAAGACCTGGAAGCCTGTCCGTTCACCGCGCTGTCGCTGGAATGCTTCAACCGTCAGGCGTTCCTGGCCGAATCCATCGATGAAGACAGCGTGGCCATGCTGCGGCTGTTCAAGAACCCGTACATCCAGGGCTTCATGAACATCAGTCGCACCGTGACCTCCACCCTGGAATACCGCAAGGTGCTGCAGGTGGTGGTGGAAGAAGTGACCAAGATCTTTCAGGCCAAGGGCTGCACCCTGCTGCTGCTGGACCAGGAAAAAACCCGGCTGGATCAGGTGGCGGCGTTTGGGCTCAGTGAAAAATACCTGGAAAAGGGCCCGGTGAGCGCGGAAAAGAGCATCGCCGAAACCAAATCGAAAACCCCGGTGCAGATCCATGACGTGGAAACCGACCCCCGAGTCCAGTACCCGGCGGAAGCGGTGCTCGAAGGGATCGGCTCGATTTTGGCGGTGCCCATCGTGATCCGCGACCGGGTGATCGGCAGCATGCGGGTGTTCACGGAAAAGAAGCGGCATTTTCACAAATACGAAATGGACTACGCCCTGGTGGTGGCCGAACAGTGCGGCATCGCCATCGAAAACGCGCTCATGTACAGCAAGGGCAAGGAAAAGTACCGCTCGCTCCTGTCCGAAGTGCACAACTGGATCGATTACTGCGCCTATTCGCCCAACGAACGCTAGGGGGCCGTCCGCCCCGCAGGCGGTCGGCCGGCGTGCCCGCTACTTTCTCACCAGTACATCTGGGCGGGAGCGAGGGATCTACGGAGAACTGGTCCGGCGGGCGGGGGAAGTGGGAGGCTAGCCTTGGATCCGGTGACGCATCTGGCGGCGGGCGGCATCCAGGGGACCGCATTGAAGCCGCTGGTGGCCGCAAAACATCTGCTGCTGTTCTGCGTGCTCGCGTCCTGGCTGCCGGATATCGACAACCTGGCGGGCTTTTTCGGCCCTGAGTTTTACCTGGTCCATCATCGTGGGGTGACCCACTCTCTTCTCGGTGGGCTGGTGCTCGCCGCCGTGTTTGCCGCGCTGTTCCACCTCTGGGACCGCACCCTGCCGCTGGTCACCGGTTCGCTGGTGGCCTATGCCGGGATCGTCAACCACATCTTCCTCGATCTGATCACCTCCTACGGCACTCAGATCTTCGCGCCCCTGTCGCGGGGCCGCTTTTCGGTGCAATGTGTGTTCATCATCGATCCGGTGTTCACCCTGTCGCTCATTTTGGTTCTCATTCTGATCCGGATGAAGCCGCGTCACCAGACCCGCATCGCCTGCCTGGGGCTGCTGTGGCTGGTGGCCTATCCGGCGCTCAACCTGGGTCTGAGGCTGGGCCTCGAAGCGCACCTAAGAGAACGCCTGCGGCTCCAGGGCGAAGCCTTTTCCACCCTGGAACTCGCCCCCGAAGCCCTGGCTCCGCTCAACTGGAAGCTCATCGTCGATGCCGGCGACCGCTACCGGTTGGCCGCGGTCAGTCTGCTGCAACCCAACGGCCCGCTCCGGTTCGAGGAATTCACCAAAGCCGATCGCGCCCTGCTGGAGAGCCTCGGCGGCCGGGTGGAGTTCTTCCGGACCTACGCCTGGTTCGCCATGTATCCGGTGATGGCGGTGGCACCGACTGCGGAGGGCAGCCGGGTCACGTTTCACGATTTGCGCTTTCGGAGCACGCTGGCCTGGGTGCGTAACCTGTTTCGGAACCGCGACGGGCCCTTTAGCCTGACCGCCGACTTCGATCGCCGGGGGGACCTGGTGGCTTACACCTACCAGCAGTCGCGGGTGGTTCGGGTGGTCCAGCAACTGGAATAGACGGAGCAACGGCCGGGGGGCCATCCCAAGTGATTTGGGTTGGTAGTGGCGCCGTGAGGCGTTGACGGCGTATCCGAAGGCGCGGGCGGTGGTGGAGCGGTAGGCGCCGAACGCCCTGACGGGCGCACTACGAGCCTGATGCTCGACACGACCAGAAGCTTGTGCTGATGGCTTGCGATTGGGCGCTCATGCACCAGGGCTCTCGAAGCGGTCACGCTTTTTCCCATCGGTTGGGATTGCGCCCAACGCCGGGAGCCGCTATTGGTCAGGAAAAGCGCTCAGGGAGGACCGACCGAACTCATGCCCGCCGCACCTCAAGACGAATATGGAACCACGGCGGCGTGCTACGATCTGCTGGTGGAACCGCTGGTGCGAAGGATTCGGCGCCGGGTGACGGAGCTGATCGCCGCCGGGCGCTATCGGCTGGTTTTGGACTGCTGCTGCGGCACCGGCCGTCAGGCGCGGCTCCTGGCTGCCGCTCCGGGGCGGCGGGTGATCGGAATCGATCGTTCCCCGGCCATGCTCGCCCAGGCCGGCCGCAACCGCTCGGGTGGGCTGGACTGGGTGCGGGCGGATGCTCGGTTCCTAGGGCTGAGGAGCGCGGCCTTCGATGCCGCGGTGGTGTCCTTTGCGCTCCATGAAAAATCCGCTCCCTCAGCCGCCCGGATGCTCGATGAACTGCGGCGGGTGCTGCGGCCCGGCGGCCGCCTCTTGGTGGTCGATTTCGCTCCGCCGCACCATGTCTGGTCGCGAATCGCGCACCGGTTCATCGCCCGCATCGAACGCGCCGCCGGCCGCCGCCATTACCGCCATTACCTGGCTTTCATCGCTGCCGGCGGCCTGGCTCCGCTGCTTACGGCCGCTCGCTTTCGGGTGAGCAGTTGCCGGCACTGGTTTGCCGACGCCGTGGTGGTGGTCGAAGCCGAATCGGAACTCAGGCGCCAATTCTGAGCCCGGAAAGCCGCCGCCGACCAGTCGCCGCGCGGTGCCGGGTTGCGCTTTAATTCCGCTTCGGGCATTATCGACCGGCGTGTGGATCAGGGCGATGCCAATGAACCGGGCCAAGGGGGTGGGGGACAGTGCTGACCGATGCCACGCAACTGCTCAACAGCAGTCCGCTGTTCAAGGGCCTGCCCCAGGACCAACTGGGGAAACTCGCGGCCATCGCGGTCCGCCGCGACCTGGTCAAGGGCGAGGCCCTGTTTGCCGACGGCGATCCGGCTTCCGGCTTCTTCCTGGTGGCGAGCGGTCGGATCAAGGTCTACAAGCTGTCTCTGGAAGGTAAGGAACAGGTGCTGCATCTGTTCGGCACCGGAGAGGTGTTCGGGGAAGTACCGGTGTTTGCCGGCGGCAATTACCCGGCCCATGCCCAGGCCATGGAACCCGGCCGGGTGCTGTTCTTCGGTCGCAACGCCGTTGCCCGCCTGCTCCGTGATGAAGTGGGGCTGGCCCTCAATATGCTCGCCATCCTGTCGCGGCGCCTGCGCCAGTTCACCAGACTGATCGAAGACCTGTCACTCAAAGAAGTGCCGGGGCGCCTGGCCGCCTACCTGCTGCTCGCCAGCGAACGCCAGAACGGAGCCGATCGGGTCGCATTGGACGTATCCAAGGGGCTGCTGGCCGGCATGCTGGGAACGATCCCGGAAACCCTGTCGCGGATCTTGAACCGCATGAGTCAGCGCAACTTGATTCAAGTCGATGGCCGCCAGATCACCCTGTTGGATCGAGACGCCCTGATCGGGCTGGCCGAAGGTGAAAAACTCTGAGGAATATCGAATATCGAGAAGCGAGAAGCGAAGGACGGTTTTATCCTTGCCATGCGCGTTGCACTTCGACATTCGATATTTGTTATTCGATATTCCGCGGTTCGATTTTGAACCATCCCTTCAACGTTGACAAAACTTCTTGACACTGACCGCGGCAATCCAATAAAGGAACGTGTTACGGTAAAATTCCAGAAGGAGGCGACCATGAGCAAGCGAAGCCCATGTCTGGAGTGTGAACGAGCGGACGAAGACAAAAACAAGTGCCTGGAGAGTTGCGAAAAGATTAAGGAATATCAGGAAAAGCTGGTGCGGCAGGGCCCCTATGCACGCAGGTAGAAGGTGCGCGTGATGCCCGTCGGCTGGGGGCGGCCTTGAGGCCGCTGTTTTTAGGGCACTGGTGGGCGGCCGCGGCGGCCGGCATAAATGCGGAGGATGGTTGAATGTATGCAATAATCAAAACAGGCGGCAAGCAATACAAAGCGGAACCAAACGGTGTGCTGAAAGTCGAACAGTTGGCCGGCGCGGTTGGGGACGCGGTGCAATTCGATCAGGTGCTGCTGGTGGCGGACGGCGACAGCATTGAAGTCGGGCGCCCCTATGTGGACGACAAACCGGTCCATGCCCGAATCCTGGAACACGGGCGGCATCCCAAGGTGATCATCTACAAGTACAAGAAGCGCAAGGATTCGCAGAAAAAACAGGGTCATCGTCAGGACTACACGGCGGTGCGGATTGAAGCCATTGGAGCGGTTCCGGCGGTGGTGGCGGTGGAACCCGAGGACGTGGCAGTGGCCGCCGCGGAATAACGGGTGACTAGCGGCCGCCGTGGCGGACGCCCGGGGGCCGGATCTTCCCTGGAAAGATTGCACACAAGCAGCCATGCCGCCCGCGGGTGCGGGCCCGGAAGCGGGCCGGCGGGTGTAAGGGGCCGAGAGGCGGCGCGCGGCTGCATAAGGAGTGAGTCATGGCACATAAAAAAGCCGGCGGCAGTTCCCGAAACGGGCGCGACAGTGCCGGTCAACGGCGCGGGGTGAAGAAGTTTGGCGGGGAATTTGTGAATGCCGGCAATATCCTGGTGCGGCAGTTGGGGACCAAGCTTCATGCCGGTAACAACGTCGGGTTGGGCCGAGATTACACGCTGTTCGCCTTGATCGACGGTACGGTGGCGTTCGAATACAAGGACAAACGACGGCAGAAGGTGAGTGTCTATCCGGTCCCGGTCCTGGTTTCGGACCCGGTACCAGTGGCCGAATAGCCGGCCCTGCCGGTCGAAATCCAGGTGGTTTGCAAGCGCATGGGGGCTTCGGCCCCCCGTTTGTTTATGTGCCCCCGCCGACCGCGACAAGCAGTGGGCCGGGGTGGTTGCGCACTTCCTCAGGGTCTGGTTTGCTGCCTCACGACCCGCGTCGGATATCCTGGCATGCGTTTTGTGGATGAAGTGAAGATTCGGGTCCTGGCCGGCAAGGGCGGTTCCGGCTGCCTCAGCTTTCGGCGCGAAAAGTATGTGCCGCTGGGCGGTCCGGACGGCGGCGACGGCGGCAAGGGCGGGGACGTGGTGATGGTGGCGGACGAACGCAAGCAGACCCTGCTGGCTTTTCGTTACCGTCAGCTGTACCGGGCCGAATCGGGCAAACACGGGCAGGGCCAGAACAAGCACGGGCGCGGCGGCGAAGACCTGATCCTGGCCGCACCGGTCGGTACCGT
Source organism: Syntrophobacteraceae bacterium CG2_30_61_12 (assembly GCA_001873705.1). Taxonomy (GTDB): domain Bacteria; phylum Desulfobacterota; class Syntrophobacteria; order Syntrophobacterales; family DSM-9756; genus CG2-30-61-12. Next base: position 7,405 of record MNZR01000069.1, on the reverse strand, counting down.
GATCCGTGATGTGGCGACCGAAGAGTTGGTGGCGGACCTCAGCAGCCCCGGCAGCCGCTGCGTGGTGGCCAAGGGCGGTCGCGGCGGTCGTGGCAATGCGCGTTTCGCCACGCCCACCCATCGCGCGCCGCGGATCTGTGAACCCGGGGAGGCGGGCGAAGAGCGCGAATTCAAACTGGAATTGAAGCTGCTGGCGGATGTGGGCCTGGTGGGCTTCCCCAATGCCGGTAAATCGACGCTCATTACCGCCCTGTCGGCGGCGCGCCCGAAGATCGCCGATTATCCCTTCACCACCCTTATCCCGAGCCTGGGCGTGGTCGCCTACGGTGACGCTCAGCCGTTTGTCATGGCGGATATCCCCGGCCTGATCGAAGGCGCCCATCAGGGGGTGGGACTGGGCTTCCAATTTCTCCGCCACATCGAACGCACCCGGATCATCCTCCACGTGATCGATGGCTCCCAGCTCCCCCTCGACGACCCACTGCTGCCGTGGCGCCAGATCGAACACGAATTGTGTTCCTATGCCGATACCATGGCAAGCAAGCCGCGCATGATCGTGCTGAACAAATGCGATCTGGTTGCTGACGCCAACGCCCTGGATGCCATGGTGAGCGCCTACCGCGAAGTCGGACTGGTGGTCCTGCCGATTTCCGCCCTGGCCCGAATCGGTCTCACCGACCTGGCCCGGGCCCTGGTCGCCAAACTCGCCGAAATCACCCAAGCGGCCGAACCGGCCGAAACGAACCAAGCGGAGCGCTCTTCCCCGCCACCGGACCCAGAGTGATTCGGCTACCCGTTTTTCGCCACTTCCGGCATTGCTTGAAAGGGTCCACGTCAACCCCCTGCCGGTCCACACCAAGAGCGCCATCGAGGTGGTGCGCGAACTGGCAGCCCTACATGGCGACGGCCTGATCGAACTGAGCGACCCCCTGCCGGTCCACACCAGCACCATCATCGCGCTCAAATGATTCAGACCGAGATTTTTCAATGGTCTATCGACAGTGCGGAAGCCATCTTGCTCACCAACGAGCGCGGGTCATCCCGGACAACTTCACTGGTCATGGCAATCGAAACGCGGCTCTTAGGGAGTTGGCTCTTACTGAATTACCGCTTAATGTGGAAGCGGAATCCTGCCGCTTGGGCTCGGGTTGCTCTCTAAAGCGGCAGGATGCCGCTTCCACAAGCCAACCCGCGTGTCCAGGCATGCGGGATATCAGTAATCACCAAGTCCCTTACCTGAAATGTGCCCAAAAGGGATCGGCATTGAGTACGAACTTAATTGCCTGAACCGGTTGAGAAAAACAACATCAACTGCTGGATTAGTGATTAAAAAGGCATCCGAGAAGGATTGGCACGATGCTTGTTTTGATCCTGATCGCTGTGGTTGCACGTCTTGACCCAAAACACCCCTTTCGAATCCAGAAGTAAACTCTCGTTCGAATGGTTGCGGGATAGCCACACCCATCAAGAGGGCATACTGATATTGTGCCCAAACCCGAATCGATCGAAAACCTTCTTAAGATCAATTTTGATTTGGTCTTCAGGCACCACGAAGTCATCCAATGAATACTGATGACGGCTCTTGTGTGTACCCGCCATTTGATTGGCAGCATGAAGGATGGCTTCGAGCTGCTCTGTGATAGGCATTCCGAAATGCCGATAGATCGCTGCCACAACATCCCCCGGCCGTTCGGTCAAGTCGTTATAGCTGGCTATGTAAAAACGTTCTTGCGGCCACTCGGCAAATGTGTCCAACGGGTACTCATAATAGTACTTGGCCATGTCATAGAGTTGCAGTTGAAGTTCTGAATTCGGTGCAGAGCCTAGAGTTGCCTTCCAAAGCTCGGTCGCCATGCTCTGCATGGAACCGATGGCATCCAAGGGATTGCGAACCAGGTAGACAATCCGACAATCCGGAAAATACTCCAGCAGCGTCCTTAACTTGGGCGTGAACCCCGGATTTTTCGAGAGCAACCTGCGCCCCTCACCAGCCCAATAGGCTTGGCGCTTGACGCATTGCCGATAAAACAACATGATTCGTTGTTTTGACCGGTCATCAAGCCTCTCGTCAAAACGCATCAGATCCTGCCAGCCCGGATACGGAAACAACCACACCAGATAGATGAACGACGAGAACATGTGGATCAACAACATTTCATCTTCTTCAGGCTGGAATAGTCCGGTGCGGTGCATAGTATCCAACGGTTTCAGGATCCTGGATTCCAGAAAAAGTATGGACCTCTTGAAGGGACTGCCCAGACAACGGTCAGCGCGCCCCAACCATCCCAGGATTTTTTTCTGAACGATAGCGGGAAACATGATTTCCCAGGCATGAAAACAGAAGAAGCCGTTGCCGTCTTCAGCCATGAGGCGATGCAGAAAGGTTGTTCCGCTGCGCGGATTTCCCACAATAAACAGGGGGGGTTTGAGGTCGACCGCGTCATATTCCGGATAGAACAACTCGTCGAGAAAAAAACACACCATGTGAAACATCTGGATCAGCGGGAAGAAACCGAAAAATGCAAGCAGCAAGAGCAATCGTTTCGGGTTCAAAGCCCCAGATTGGGGGCCGTATCGTCCCAAAGACCGGCGGGCCATTTCCCACATCCGTCGAATATCAACCGGGACGTACGACCGTCCCGCAGCGGCAATCAACCATTGCCAACGCTTCCTCGACTTATTCACGCCATGTTCCTTTCATCCGGACGCCCGCTGATCTTGGTCCATGGACATGGCGTCTTGGGGTTGGATATCGCGAATCTTGCGAGCGGGAGTACCGGCCCAGAATTCGTAGGGTTTGATATCGGTCCCCGTGGCAACCAAGGAACGGGCGCCTACTACTGCGTGATGCCCGATGGTCACCCCCGGCATGATCAGCGATTTACCTCCCACAACCGCATCGTCCCCGATGGATACACCCCGAATCAGGAGTCCCCGATTATCGAACAGATGACAGATGATCAGACAGTCGAAGCCGAATTGCACATTGCTTCCCGCGGTCATTAAATACGGATCAAGACAGACGTAGACGTCTCCCATCGTCACCGTTCTGGTATGAGGACCGAAAAAATGACGAAACGGGCCAGCAAGGGGGAAGATATTGGTGATCAGGGACGTGATCATCGAAGACCAGGGCGTGTGAAAGCGCGCCTTGACCAACAGCAGGTTCATCATGAGCAACAAGGCCTCCCTGGGAGGGCGACCATCGGGTTGGCGCGGGAAGAAACCTTCGGGAGGTTTGGGAAGAACGATCCGAACCAACAAGAGCAAGACGGCGTAGCTGTAATTGAACAGCACAACCGCCCCAATCAGAATAACCGCCCAGCTGGCCGCGGTTCGGGACGCGGAGGCGTAATACTGCACAAAAACCACGACCGGCCATAGGGAAAGGCCAACCAAAAGCAGTTCAAAAACCAGGAAGGCTGCAACCAGGAACCTTTTCCCGGTATCCATATCAGGGATCTTCATACGGCATTCCCCCGCGCCTCATTGCGCAATGCGGTCGCCTTCTAAACTGCGCAGCGCCGAGACCTTAGCGCCCGGTGATCTTGCCGATCATCCAATCCAGGCATGAGTCGGGCAGGAAACGACTCACCAACGCCAAGCCATGGGCATCAGGTCCAACGAACAAGTGCGGTTTGGGGCGCTTCTTTTCGATGCTCCGCCGGATCGCCCGAGCCACGGTATCTGCCGGTATAGCCATCCGGTGGGCCCGCTTCCAGGTAGCGACCAGGCTCGCTTCGATGTTGGCATATCGATCCCTCGCGGCAGCGTTCAGTTTTCCCTTGTACTGTGCCGCTTCGCTATCGATCTTGTCCCAGATGGCCGACTCCACGGAACCGGGCTCAATCAGGACCACATCAATACCCCACGGACGCAATTCACGACGCCAGGCGTCGTTAATCGCCCGCATGGCAAACTTGGACATGGCGTAGGGACCGGACAAAGGCATGACAAAGCGGCCCATGATGGATCCAATGTTGATGATTCGGCCCCGGGTTCGGCGCAGCAAGGGCAGCAGCGCCTGGGTGAGCGCCACATGGCCGATCACGTTCACTTCCAACTGGCGCCGCACATCTTCCAAGGCCACACATTCAACCGCACCAGGCACGGTTATCCCGGCATTATTGACGATCACATCCAGGCCTTCGCCTTGCCCCAATAATCTGTCGATGCTTGCGGCCGCGGCGCGGATATCGCCGGCCTTTGTGATATCCAACTCAATCGGCGTGATCTGTTGCGGCATCCGGGCAGTCAAGCGGTAGCCGGCGGCCTCGCTGCGCACCCCGGCAAAGACCCGATACCCATGCCGGGCAAGGTCAATGGCACATGCTTTTCCAATCCCGGAAGAAGTTCCCGAAATGAAAACGACCCTACGCCTTTTCTGCTTCACCGTCATTCGCTTCCATCAAGCGGGAACCCTTTCCACCATCGCGGGCGGTCTTTTCCGGCACCCTCGCGGATGGCGAGATTCCGCTGCCTCAAGTCCCAACGACCGGTTTCGGCCATGGTGAACGCTGTCCATAAGGTGACGCATGAGATGAGGGCCCGGGGCATTTTCGAGAAAAGGCATGAGATTCATTGCTCGGCATTCATACGCCGAACTGGTGACGATCCCTTAGCGGCCACCAGTTGTTCATAGTCGAATCCACGATCGCTGTCAACGACACACCGGCGCACCGGGCCACCAACCGACAACCGCAGCCGAGAAATCGGTTATCGGCTTTCCCCGGGTAATGATACCTCCAAGAGTAGTCACCGGCGACCGGTCCAACGGTCTTCTTGACGCTGGGGATATTCGGCGCTGCCGACGCGCGGCAATCCCCCGGAAATGGCTCAAGCCCGGAGGGAGCAGTGTGACTTTTTGTCCGCACCGATCATTGACGAAAGCCCTCAGCAGATGCTATGAGCACTCACACCAATTGGAGCGAGCCGCTATCTGCCGCCTACCGTAACCAGTCAATGTTGAATGAACCGTCGGAATCTTCCTGCAAGGATGGCGTGATATTGTGAGTCAACTCGAATTTGCGAATATTCTTGGCGGTAGTGGTGGCCACCCGCGTGGAGTAGAGAAGATCATCCATCAACCCATCCAGGGATTTCCCTTGGCGGTGCTGTTCGAAATATTCCGTTCAGCGGGAGCGACAGTTGATCGCCGGCACCATGACAAGGCGATCTACCTCTGGACGATGGCTCCCTTTCTCTCCCTTTTTGCTCTGCGAGAGAGACAACTATACAACCAAATCATACATAGCACCGAACTGGTCGCGCCGCCCATCTTCGTCCTCGGTCATTGGCGTAGCGGCACGACTCTCCTGCACAATTTCTTGGGACAGGATCCGAACCATACCTACCCTCGTGCCTATCAGAGCTTCACCCCCGGTTTCTTTTTGCTACCGCGGCTGAAGTTCTTCTTGAACCGCATCGAACGCCATATCGACCTTGATCAGCGTCCCATGGATAACGTTCGGTTTTCATTTGCTGAACCGTGGGAAGACGAATTCTTGATGCTATCCCTAACGGGGATTTCACCGTACAAGCGGGCATTGTTTCCCCGGTGGCTCGGACCTGAAAGTCAATATCGGTACCCCGATTTCAGGACGGAGGAAGAGATCATTCGATGGAAGAAAACTTTTCAGCGGTTGATGAAGCGACTGACCGTCCTTGACAATAAGCGGCTTGTGTTGAAATCCCCACCCCACATGGGGCGGATCAATACTCTATTGGACCTGTATCCGGAGGCGAAATTTATCCACATCGTCCGCGATCCATACGCTGTTTTTGCTTCGAATTTACGCGTCTGGCGGGACGGTTTGTCTCTTTCCTTCCTTCAGGATGTGACTGAAGCTCAACTCCTGGAAATCGTATTTTCAACCTACGAACAGCTCTTTGACCTGTTTTTTCGGACCCGCTGGCAGATCCCGGAAGGGCATCTTGTGGAGGTGTGTTTTGAAGATCTCGTTCACAATCCCATGCAGACGCTCGCGATGATTTACAAGCAGCTACAACTGCCGGGATTTGATGAGGCAGCCCATCATATGAAGTCCCACTTGGCCGGACTCGGGGGCTACGAGAGAAACATTTTTCGGCTACCCCGCCACATGCGGGAAATCATCCATGGGCGTTGGCATAGAGTATTCGAGACCTACGGATATAGCGGCTGAGCTAGCCGTGCCAAAACAGCAACAAGAGGTGAGTTCAGGACAGCCGGTGAAACACCAGCGGGCTGGAGACGAGACTATCGCCGAGTTTTGTGGGATGCATGCCCATGCCATTCGTTGAGAGGGATGATTTTTGATTCCGGTTTTCATCTCTGGAACAGATTCCCAAACGGAGGTGATTTCTAGGTATGAAGGAACAGTCCTTGAATTTTTTCGAAAGCGTATTGACACCACCCAAGCAAGAAATCTTGACTTGGCGGAAGAAATTCGGGCGGCGGTTTTTCCATCCGTTTTCCATCGATTCCTTCCTGCGGATGTTGGTGGACAACCAGTTCGATGTTGAACCCCGCTATTACGGTAAATTGATCGCTTTCGCCTTGAGCACGGCGGTCAATACGGTCCCCACCGTAATCGAAAGGATCAGGTACTCGGCCCGAATTGAGGCGACCAGGTTGGTAGAATCGCCGGTCTTCATACTGGGCCATTGGAGAAATGGTACCACCTTTCTGCACAACCTGATGAGTCAAGATATCTCATTCACCTGCCCTCGTCTTTATCAGGTGCTGTTCGCCGGCTATTTCTTGCTTCCTCGCATCAAACGGCTGGTGGCCAGGTTGGATCAGGCCATGCCGGCAAGGGTCCGGCCCATGGACAATGTGAAGATGGGCATGTACGAAGCCTGGGAGGACGAATTCATTCTTATAGGCCTGTCGGGCATTTCGCCCTATTCCAGAATCTGGTTTCCGAAACGGCAGGGACCTTCCAACAACTACCTTTACCCGGGATTCAAGAGCGAGGCCGAAGCCAGGTACTGGAAAAAAACCTTCCTGACTCTGCTGAAAAGACTGACCCTGTTGGAAGCCAAGACGATTCTGTTGAAATCACCCACCCATACCGCTCGCATCAACACTCTTCTGGAGATGTTTCCGAATTCCAAGTTCATCCACATCGCGAGACATCCTTACGATGTATTTGCATCCAATTTGAAACTGTGGCGGGATTCTTTCTCCCTTGGGTTTCTGCAATCGGTTACGGAATTCGAAATGGTTGAGATGATTTTTTCCACCTATGAACAAATGTACCAAATCTACGCCGCCCAGAAGTCCAACATACCTCCACATCAACTGGTCGAAATCACTTTTGAATCGCTTGAGCAAGATCCTCTCGGGGTCCTCCAGCAGGTGTATCAAGGATTGAGTTTACCGGGTTTCGACGCCTTTGCCCGCCGGGTGTCCGATTATCTC
>MNZR01000357.1 GCA_001873705.1 Syntrophobacteraceae bacterium CG2_30_61_12 | reverse complement strand
GGCACGATGGCGATGGCGGGCACGATGGCGATGGCGATGGCGATGGCGATGGCGATAGCGATGGCGATAGCGATAGCGATACCGATACCGATTGCGATTGCGATAGGGGTGGAGATCGGAGAATTTTAATCGGGCGGCCGCTGCCGTTCCAGACTCCGGCGAAGGGAAAATCATGATCAAGCCTAACAAATTTTTCAAGCGCAAGAAAAAAACCGCCCAGCTCGCCGACCCGGGCGCTCATGCAGGGGCCGCCGGCAGTGGCGGGGACGAAGATGAGATCATCGACCTCGAGGAGATCATCGAAGATGCCGCGGCGGAAGCGGGAGACGATGTGCTGGTCGCTTCCAAACTGGGACTCGACGTCAATCTGGAAGATATCGATCTGGATGACGAAGACTTCAGCAAGGAGTTCGATGCCGAGCAAAATACTCTGCTTGACGCGGTGCGCCTCGATGATGAAGACGAAAGCCTGAAGGACGTGGATCTGGACGCGGAATTCAAAGCCCTTCTGGGCGAAGGCGCTGATGCCGGCGGCACCGCGAGCGAACCGGAACCGGGTTCGGCTCCAGCGGCGGCGACTCGGCAACCAGGGCCGGCGCTGGGGGAACTTCCCGACGATGCGGCATTGTCTCCGCCGGAGCCGGAGCTGATGATGGAGCCGGAGCCGGCGGATTTCGCTTTCGATGCGGTCCCCGAACCAGTCGAACCAGTGGAACGACTGAAACAACTCGCCGAACTGACCATCTTGGAAGGGCCGGTCGAACTGGAGGTCCTGGTTGAGGCACCGCAGCCGGGGGCGGAGTCGGCCCTGGAGCCCTTGCTGCCGGCGCAACCGACGCTTGCAGCGGCGACGGCGACCACGCCGAGGGTCGATGAGGCCCTTCTCGATGAACTTCTCACCGGGATCGAGGACCGGCTGCAACACGCGGTGCGCCAGGTGGTTGCCGAACAGCTTCCCGCTATCGTGCGCGAAATCCTGCGCGAAGAGATCGAACGCCGCACGGAAAAGGCGGCGCCATGAAGGGTCTCGACCGGCCGCGAGTCGGGTGAGCGGCTTTCCCTGCCGCGGATTTTTTGGGCCCCGCTGCGCGCTCAGGGCGGGGCGGTTGCTGGACCGCGTGGAACCCTTGGAGCCGGTCCCGTCCGAATCATGAAATGTGCTCCGTTTGCCTGCTCTACCCAACAGCGTACCCTTTCCCCTGGACTGGAGGAACCCCCTGATGACTGCCGGCGCCTTGCCTAAAGGCTATGAATTTCATGAAATTGAAGCGCGCAGCACCGAATTCTGGGAACAGCACGATTGTTTCCATGCGGACACCGCGAGTGAGCGGCCCCCTTTCAGCATCGTGATTCCTCCGCCCAATGTCACCGGGCAACTACACATGGGCCACGCGCTCAACAATACCCTCCAGGATATCCTGTCGCGCTACAAGCGCCTGAAGGGTTTCGAAGTATTGTGGCTACCGGGGATGGATCACGCCGGCATCGCCACCCAGAACGTGGTGGAACGGCAACTGGCGGCGGAGGGCTTGAGCCGTCACGATCTCGGCCGGGCGCCGTTTCTCGCGCGGGTGTGGGACTGGAAGGAAAAGTACGGCGGGATCATTCTGAATCAGCTCAAACGGCTCGGCTCATCCTGCGACTGGAAGCGCCGGCGCTTCACCATGGATGCGGGGTTGTCGCGAGCGGTGCGGTTGGTGTTCGTGACCCTCTACCAGGAGGATCTGATTTACCGCGGCGAGCGGATGATCAATTGGTGTCCGCGGTGCATGACCGCGCTGGCCAACATCGAAGTGGAAGCGGAGGAACTTGCGAGCAAGCTTTACCACCTGCGCTATCCGCTGGAAGACGGGTCCGGCGACCTGGTGGTGGCCACCACCCGGCCGGAAACCATGCTGGGCGATTCCGCCGTCGCGGTGCATCCGGAAGACCCGCGCTATCGCGACTTTATCGGTAAAACGGTCGTGCTGCCCCTGGTGGGCCGGCGCATGCCGGTGATCGCCGACCCTTATGTCGATCGGGCATTCGGCACCGGGGCGCTCAAGATCACCCCGGCGCATGATTTCAACGATTTTGAAATCGGCCGCAAGCACCAGCTCGAATTCATTCGGGTGATCGGTGAAGACGGCACCATGACCGCCGCCGCCGGCCGCTGGGCCGGTCTCGATCGCGGCGAATGCCGCACGCGGATCGTGGACGAACTGGAACAAACCGGTTTTCTGATCAAGGTGGAAGATTACGCCAACCGGGTGGGGCACTGCTACCGCTGCAAAAGCGTGGTGGAACCGAGCCTGTCCCTGCAATGGTTCATCGCCACCACGCCGCTCGCCGAAGAAGCCATGCGGGCGGTGCGCGACGGCCGCACCCGGATCATTCCGAAGAAATGGGAAAATGACTATTTCGCCTGGATGGAAAACGTCGAAGACTGGTGCATCAGTCGGCAGATCTGGTGGGGCCACCGGATCCCCGCCTGGTATTGTAAGGGCTGCGGCCGCACCATCGTCGCCATGGAAGATCCCGAACGCTGTCCGGACTGTCAGGGTCAGCAACTGGAACAGGACAGCGATGTCCTCGACACCTGGTTCAGTTCCGCGCTGTGGCCCTTCAGCACCATGGGCTGGCCCGGGCGCACCCGGGAACTGGAAAAATTCTATCCCACCTCGGTGCTGGTCACCGGGTTCGATATTCTGAATTTCTGGGTCGCCCGGATGATGATGATGGGCCTGCATTTCATGGGCGAAGTGCCGTTTCGGGATGTCTACGTGCATGCCCTGGTGCGCGACGCCCAGGGCCACAAAATGAGCAAATCCAAGGGCAATGTCATCGATCCGCTGGTGATGATGGACCAGTACGGCACCGACGCCCTGCGCTTCACCCTCACCGCTTTCGCCGCCCAGGGCCGGGACATCAAGCTGTCCGAAGACCGGATCGAGGGCTACCGGCATTTCGTCAACAAGCTCTGGAACGCCACCCGGCTGGTGCTGATGAACCTGGACGGCACCGAGCCGCCCCGCGATTTGCCGGCGCGCCTGGACAGTCTGCCCCATCGGTGGATTCTCAGCCGGCTCCAGCGGGTGATCGGCGAAGTGGACACGGCGCTCGACGGCTACTTTTTCAACCAATACGCTCAGACCCTCTACCAGTTCATCTGGCACGAGTACTGCGACTGGTACCTGGAAATGATCAAGCCGGATTTCTACGGCGACGATCCGGACGCGAAGCGCCTGGCCCGGGGCCTCGCGGCCAAGGTCCTGGAAACCGTGCTGGTGATGCTGCATCCGGTGATGCCCTTCGTGACCGAGGAAATCTACGGGAAACTGCCGCATACGCAAGGGCTGATCATGGCCGCCGGGTTCCCGGTGATCGATTCGGTCCGGATCGATTCGGCGGCGGAACACGACATGGCCCTGATCATGGCGGTGGTGGGGGCGGTGCGCAATGTCCGCGGCGAAATGGACGTGCCGCCGGCCGCTCGGGTGGCTGCGGTGGTGCTTTGCGACAGGCCCGCGGACCGCGATCTGCTGCTCGAACACAGCCGCACGATCGGGGATCTGGCGCGGCTTTCATCGATTCAAATCGGCGCTCGCGGGGAACTGGCCAAGCCCAAACTGGCCGCCGGCGCGCTCGCCGACGGCGTCGAAATCTTCGTGGACCTCGAGGGTATTCTCGATCTGGAGAGCGAAACCAAACGGTTGCTGAAGGAAATCGGCAAGCTCGAAAAAGAACTGGGGAGCACCGCGCGGAAGCTGGAAAATGCCGGTTTCCTCGCCAATGCGCCGGCCGAAGTGGTGGCGAAAGAACGGGAAAAGGCCGGGCGGCTGGCGGAAAAACGCGACAAGCTGACCGCTCAACTGGAGCGGATCCGATCCCTGGGCGGCGGCGCAAGCTGAGGGGCGATGATCCATGCTCAATCTTGATCGGCTGCTCAGGGCCGCGCTGGCCGAAGATCTGGGGCCCGGGGATATCACCACGGAAGCGGTGGTGGATCGCGCTGCCCGGGCTCGGGCGCGGGTGGTCGGCCGCGAACCCCTGGTGCTGTCCGGTTCCCGGCCGTTTATCCGGGTGTTTCAGTTGCTCGACCCGGAACTGGCGGTGACCGCTCATTGCGAAGACGGTGCCCGGGTGGCGGCGAACCAGCCGCTGTTTACCGTGTACGGTTCCGCCCGGGCGATCCTCAGCGGGGAACGCACGGCCTTGAACCTCTTGCAGCGTTTGTGCGGCATCGCCACCGCCACCCGGCGGATGGTGGAGGAGATCGCCGGCACCGGCTGCCGTCTGCTCGATACCCGCAAGACCACGCCGCTTTGGCGCCGCTGGGAAAAAGCCGCGGTCCGCGATGGCGGCGGCGGCAACCATCGCTTCGGGCTGTTCGACGGTATTTTGATCAAGGACAACCACGTGGCGGCGGCCGGCGGGGTGGCCGAGGCGGTGCGCCGGGCGCGCGCTCGGGCCCCGCATACCCTCAAGGTGGAAGTGGAAATCGATCGGCTGGATCAGCTGGAACCCGCCCTGGCGGCCGGGGCCGACGTGGTCCTGCTGGATAATTTCAGCCCCGCCATGCTGCGCCAAGCGGTCGCCATGAACGGCGGGCGGGCGCTGCTGGAAGCCTCCGGCGGGGTCACCCTGGAAACGGTGCGCGAGGTGGCCGCCACCGGGGTCGATCTGGTGAGTTGCGGGGCACTCACCCATTCGGCCCGCGCCATCGACCTCAGTCTGGAACTCACCCTCGAGGCTTAATTTCGGGTGGCGCAATTCCGCAAAAGTTGCGATCCTTCAGGTTGTCCCGATCGGTTCCGGGTAGCGCCTGTTTCCGGTGCGCATTGCAGGGTGTGCGCTTTGGTTCGTAGTGCGTCCCGTCAGGGCGTCTTGGTGGTTTGTGGGTCATGTCAGGGTGATCGGCGCTTAGCGGAAGCCCAGCGACCGTGCTTTCGGATGCGCCGTCAACGCCTGACGGCGCCACTACCAACCAGGCCGCGAAATGACTAACCGGG
>MNZR01000232.1:21850-21982 GCA_001873705.1 Syntrophobacteraceae bacterium CG2_30_61_12 | reverse complement strand
CCGTCCTCGGTTAAATTTCGATGATGATCGGGTAGATGACCGGACGTCGCTCGAGCACTCCATGGAAGAACCGTTTCAATTCCCGGCGCACCTCCAGTTGCAGATCCGCGCAGTCCAGATCGTAGCCTTCAT
>MNZR01000232.1:17871-21801 GCA_001873705.1 Syntrophobacteraceae bacterium CG2_30_61_12 | reverse complement strand
GAGTTCCGGCTTGGTTTCTTCCAGGATGAAGCCGCGGCTGATGATGTCCGGGCCGTTCAGGATTTCATGGGAGTTCTTGTCCAACACCAGGGTGGCGATCACCAGTCCGTCTTCGGAAAGATGCCGGCGATCGCGCAGCACCAGGTCGCCGACATCACCGACGCCTTTGCCGTCCACGAAAATCCGCCCGGCTTCCAACCGCTTGTCCAGCCAGGCCTGGTTTTCGGTGAAGGTGATCACGTCGCCGTTTTCGGCGAGCAGCGAGCGTTCCGGCGGGACGCCCATGGTGATGGCCAGCTTCCGATGCTTGTACAGGTGCCGGTATTCGCCGTGAATCGGGATGAAGTAACGGGGTCGCACCAGGCTCAGCATCAGCTTGAGTTCTTCCTGATAGGCGTGCCCGGAAACGTGGATGTCCTTCACCTGCTCATGAATGACTTCAGCCCCCTGGCGATGCAGGTGGTTGATGATGGTCTGGATCGCTCGTTCGTTGCCCGGAATGAACTTGGACGAAAGAATAATGGTGTCCCCCGGCCGGATCTTGAGCTTTTTGTGCACGTCGAAGGCCATTCGGGTGAGGGCGCTCATCGGTTCGCCCTGACTGCCGGTGGTCAGCATCAGCACTTTCGATGGCGGCAGGCCGGGCAGTTCCTGGAGGTTGATTTCATTGGCCGGATCGAAGTCGAGCAGGCCCAGTTCCCGGCCGATGCGGATGTTGTTGAGCATCGAACGGCCGTTGAGCAGGACTTTGCGGCCGAATTCCGCGGCCAGATCGGTCACCTGCTGAATCCGGTGGAGATTGCTGGCGAAAACCGCGACCACGATGCGTTCGGTGCATTCCTGAAAGATCTCGCGCAGGACCCGGCCGATGTCTTTTTCCGAGAGCGTGTAGCCCGGCCGCTCGACGTTGGTGGAATCGGAAAACAGGGCCAGCACTCCGCGTTCGCCGTAGGAACCGAAGCGCACCAGATCGAAGCGCCGGTCGTCGATCGGCGAATTGTCGATCTTGAAATCCCCGGAGTGGATGATGGTGCCGATCGGGGTTTCAATGGCCAGGCCCACTCCGTCCGGAATGGAATGACAAACCTGGATGAATTCTACCGTGAATGGGCCAACTTCACAGCTTTCCCGGGGTGCCATCTGGATCAATCGCGACCGCTCCAGCAGGCCGTGTTCCTGGAGTTTGGCCCGGATCAAGGCCAGGGTGAGGGCGGTCGCGTAGATGGGAATCTGGAATTCCCGCAGCAGGAACGGAATCGCCCCGATGTGGTCTTCATGGCCATGGGTGACGATCAGCGCCCGCACCCGATCGCGATTGGCCCTGAGGTAGCTGAAATCGGGGATCACGATATCGATCCCCAGCATGTTGTCCTCGGGAAACATGAGGCCGGCGTCGATGATGAGAATGGTCTCATCATAGTCGAGCACCATCATGTTCATGCCGATTTCCCCGAGGCCGCCGAACGGGATCACCTTGAGGAGTTTCGTGGGTTTTACGGTTGGATTCATAACGGCCGCGGGGGTGCCGGTTACGGGCGCCCCGCGGGCTGGTCTCCCTGTACGTTGTTCAGTTTCGCGCGGTCGGCCGATCGCCGCCTTCGCGCTCGGTCAAATGGCTGCGTATCCCCTGTTTCACGGCCGCGATCAGCCGGTCCCGATCGGCCGTGGTCAGTCCCGCGGTCGCAATGGGTTCACCCAGGGTCATCAAGATGGTGCCCGGTTGAATGGTGCGGTCCCCGGTCTTCGGCAGGATCCGGTAAGACCCGCTAAGACTGATGGGAACCATGGGTTGCCGCGATTTGATGGCGAGCATGAAGCCGCCTTTCTTGAAATCCTTCAGAACGCCATCAACGCTGCGGGTGCCTTCGGGGAAAATAACGATCGAGGTACCGTCCTTGACCTGTGCCGCGGCCCGGTTGATGCTATGGAAGGCTTTCCGCCGATCCCCGCGGTCGATCGGGATATAGCCGATCGCCCGCATGGCCTGGCCGAGGATCGGCAGATGGAACAATTCTTCCTTGGCCAGCCAGCGAAACTGCACCGGCAGTTTCCCCAAAATGGCGAAGATATCGAACCAGCTCTGGTGATTGCTGGCATAGATGTAGGACTTGCGGGGATCGATCCGCTCCAGACCGCGCACCTCCACCCGCACTCCCGCGGTCCACAAATTGACATTGCCCCAGATCCGACCGGCCAGGTGGGCCAGGTCGGTGTTGCCGGTGAACAGGGCCAGGCCGATGGCCAGCAGGCCCAGCCACACCGTGGAAGCGAACAGAACCACATAAAAGAGAACCGAACGAAGCGCTGGCATGGACTCGGTCAATCCCACGTTTTATGATGGAATACAATTACTTATGCTGAATACAGCAAGTTGTTAGTGTAGCTTCTTTGGTAGCCTGCGTCAACTCAAGAAAAATCACGGGAAGCAATGCGCGGCAATACGAAAGAGCGCTTTTGCCATGCCGCGAACGGCCAAGAAGCGGGCTATCCGTCGGCCGCAAGGGGCCAGGGGGTTTCCGGCGGCCGAACCTGGGCGACGGGAATTGATCAGCGTTCGAGTTTTTGTTCCAGCCGCTTGATAGCCGCGTGCAGTTGCTGAAAATGCCGGTCGAGCGCGTTCAACAGCAGCAGTGTGTCAGCACTATGAAGTGGCAGGCGAGACAAGATCTGGTCGAAAAAAATCGCATCCAACCTGGCCAGCTGATAGTGTTCCAGCCGCTCCAACAGGCCACGGGCGAGGGCCAGGCCAATGCTGAAAGCGATCATCTGTACCACTGGTATCAGGCTGATCAACACCATGGCTGGAATCGTTTGCAGTTCCTGACGGCCATCCAGCAACGGCTGCAGCGCCAGATACAACACCAAACCAGTCTGGGCCACGGCCAGGGCCGGCAATATCCGCACTAGGGAACGATAAGGCTCCCAGGTATTATGAGCGAGCTGCCAGTCCATGGCTTCCAAACGGGCTTCACGCTGGAGCAGCGCTTCCGAAGAGAGCACCCGGGTGACCCCGCTGGTGAGCACGTAAAGTCTCCGGTGGGCGCGGAACAACAGTCTGAGCGGTAAGGGACCCGCGATCCGCCGCAGCGTCTCGACCGGCAGGATCGCTTCGGAGCGCATGGCAGCGCGCGGCGGTTCCCCCGCGGCCGCGGCCGACAGCGATCCGGTAGCCCCATTGAGCGACCGACTCACGAGCCAACCTCCGAGCCACTGAATGATCAGCCAAAGCGCTCGCAGAACCCAAAAGTAATAAGCGGAAAGCGTCAGAAATACGATCACCCGTCCGAGCGGACCGACTGCCATCCATTGGCACTGTCGCCAAAAATCCATGGATTTCAGCAGGTCGAGTTCGATCTTGCCGGGCTTGAGCGGCTGCAGTCGGGCTGCCGCATCGATGTAATCGGCGGAGGCCGGGTAGGCGAGAATTAGAGCCGATAGGACCAGAACAAGCTGCCATAACCGCTGTAACGTGTCATAGTGTCTCAGACCGTATTGCATCGTCTTTGTCCCATAGCGTTGTGGACCCAGATGAGCGGCGTTGCCTTGCCGGCGGGGGAGGCTCCAGCTGCGTTCTCGCCGATTCTTCCAGCGGTCGGCTCATATCCGCGCTCCGAATCGCTTTTCCGGCTGCCGCACTACTCTCGGCCATTGCTTTGAGGCCAGGTGTTTCGTTGCAGCCGTTCGGCGAAGAATCTCGGAGCGCCATAACCTATTACAGATCGGCTGGTTTCGTCAATCGGGCCGTGCACGGTCTGGATATTCGACATAGCGACCTTGTCATGCGGGTGTCGCACGGGAACGCGGCAGCCGGCCCAATGGCCACCAGAGAGAGCATCACAACCGTGGGTCAGGGTGCGCGCGGCGCTCCCTGACTTCCGTGGAGAGGCCCCGTGGGCAAGATCGTCAGGTAGCTCCCCTTGGTCGCAACCT
>MNZR01000232.1:0-17851 GCA_001873705.1 Syntrophobacteraceae bacterium CG2_30_61_12 | reverse complement strand
GCCTTCATGCTCGCCAATTGGTCGAGCCTTATGTCGAATATCCAGCGTGGAGACAATCTTCTTGATCCTCGGGATGATTTGCAATAGTATGAAATTCCTTATTTTTTACTGCCAAAATGGGGGGCGCTCGGCAATCCCCCGGATGGACATGGCGGAAAAGGTCTGGCCGCATGAATCACGATCACAATAAACTCCCACCGACGCGCCCGCCTCACCCAAGCTATCCCGTTGAAGTCCGCGATTACGCGGAAGGCGACTGGGTGCTCCGGGAAAGCGAGGAGCGGCCGGTTTTTTTTGTCATTTTGACCGGTCATGTGCGGATCGTGAAAGGAGATCAGGTGATTCGGACCCTGGGCGAGCAGGATGTGTTCGGGCTTGAAACCTTGCTGCTCCGCACTGCGTCGCCGTTTGCCGTCAGGACCGCCACCGCCTGCCGGATTTCTTGCTATGGCGAGGAAGCCCTGGACTATTTCTTGGAACAACAGCCGCGCTTGGTCCGGTCGCTGCTTGCTTCCCTGATCCGCCAGTTGATGGCGGCTTCGGGACGGATCATGGGGGCGGCGGAGGATTTCCTCGGCGAGGACACGGGGGTTTTGTTTTTTGGAGACGGTGCCGTGATCATCGAGGAGAACAGCATTGGAGCGGAATTCTATCGGCTGGTGAGCAGCGAGGGGGGCTTGAGCGTCAGTAGGAACCAGGTTGAAATCGGGCGCATCCTCACGCCGGGTGAGTTTTTCGGGGAAATGGCAGGGCTACTGGGCAGGCCCCGCCTGGCCACGGTGCGCAGCGTCGGGACCAGCGCCGTGCAGAGATTCAGCGCCGATGCCCTGGATCTGCTCCTGCATGATTACCCGGAACTGGCCACGGAATTGATCAAGTCGCTCGCTTCCCGACTGGCTCGGACCAGCGTCCGCCTGGCCGATCCCGTCGGAGTCGGCAACTGAACTCAGAATCGAGCAACGAACGCATGGAACACGCCATTGCCGCCTATCGGCAGCCGGTGAAGCGCCTGTTCATCCAGACCTTCGGCTGTCAGATGAACGAATACGACAGTCTGCGGGTGCGGCGCATGCTGGGAACCATGGGCTATGAAACGACCCCGCGCCTGGACCGGGCCACGGTGATTTTTCTCAACACCTGCTCGGTTCGCGACAAGGCCGAACAGAAGGTTTATAGTTTTCTCGGCCGGTTGCGAGCGCTCAAGGCGCAACGTCCGCAACTGAAGATCATCGTCGCCGGCTGCATGGCCCAGCAACTGGGCACCGCGCTCCTGAGTCGGTTCCCACACCTGGACCTGGTGCTCGGCACGCGCGCCATCGGGGCCCTGCCGGAATTGCTCGAAGGCGTTCAGGCGGACCACCGGCGCCTGGCGCATCTGCCGGATACCGACCAGGAAGGCTGGCAGCAGCTGTTCCAGGGTGCGGACCAGTGGATTTCGGGAGTCAGTGCGCCGCTCACCATCATGCAGGGCTGCAATAATTTCTGCACCTACTGCATCGTGCCCCATGTACGGGGGCGGGAACGGAGTCGGCCGAGCGCGGAGATTGTGCGCGAAATCCAACTGCTGACGGCGGCCGGAGCGAAAGAGGTGGTGCTGCTGGGGCAAAACGTCAATTCCTATGGCCAGGGCCTGGACGAATCGATCGACTTTCCCGGGCTGCTGCGGCTGATCGAGCGGACCACCGATATTCGACGGGTCCGCTTTACCACTTCGCACCCCAAGGACCTGACCGCCGATCTGATGCGCTGCCTTGCCGAATTGAAAACCCTCTGCCGGCACATCCACCTGCCATTTCAAGCCGGGTCCGACCGCATCTTGAAAAAAATGAATCGGCACTACACGGTGGCCGACTATCTTGATAAAGTGGATCGACTGCGCCGGGCCTGCCCGGAGATCGCGCTGACGGCCGATGTCATGGTGGGTTTCCCGGGAGAGCGCGAGGACGATTTCGAGGGCACCCTGCAACTGATCGACACGGTTCGGTTCGACAATCTCTTTTCGTTCCGCTATTCGGACCGGCCGTTTGCGCGAGCGGTCCAGTTCCCCGACAAGGTGGACGAAGCGCTCAAGGCGGAACGCTTGGTCCGGCTCCAGGCGCTACAGGCGTCCATCACCCTGGCGAAGAACCAGGAAGAGATCGGCCGGCTCCGGGAAATTCTGGTGGAAGGGGAAAGCCGGGCGGCGGAGGGGCAACTCAGCGGCCGCACCTCGCACAACCGCATCGTCAACCTGGTGGGGCCGCGGCAGATCATCGGCCGCTTGGAGACGGTGAAAATCGTGGCGGCCTACATGCACTCCCTCAAGGGTGAACGCATCCGCAATTCGGAAGCGCTCTCCTGACCACATTGATCCGGCCCGGGTAAGGAGTTTCGCTATGTTCAAACGGATGACCGTGCACAGCCTGGTGGTGGACCCCCAGAGCAATACCCCGATCGTGATCCTAATAGACGCCGCCGGCGACCGCCATCTGCCCATCTGGATCGGTCTGTTGGAAGCCACATCAATCGCCACTCAGCTGGAAAAGGTCAACTTCCCGCGGCCGATGACCCACGATCTCATGAAAAACGTGTTCGATCAGTTGAAGGTGACCGTGGATCGCGTGGAAGTCTGCGATCTCCGCGACAACACCTATTACGCCCTGATTCACCTCAGAACCGACGGGGAAACCAGCCGGATCGATGCCCGGCCGAGTGATGCCATCGCCATCGCGCTGAGAACCGGGGCACCGATTTACGTGAAGGAAGAAGTCTTGCTGAAGTCGGCGCATCGGCAGGATCAGACCCAGACCGTTTTCCGCAAGGAAGACAAGGATAAAATCGCGGAAGTCTTGGAGCAGATGGCCCCGGAAGATTTCAGCAAGTACAAGATGTGAAAGGACCTGCCGGTGCTGGGCCGATTGGATGGAACCGCTAGAGCGGAGCTGATCGAGGTGGCCCGCGGTCGGATCGAAGCTGATCTGTGCCTGCGCAACGGGCGTTTGGTGAACGTGTTCAACGGCCGGATCGAGGCGGCCGATCTGGCCGTTCACGGCGCCCGCATCGCCGGTTGGGGCAGCTATCGGGGGCGGCGCGAAATCGATCTGGGCGGCATGTACGTGGCGCCCGGTTTCATCGACGGCCACCTGCACCTGGAAAGCACCCTGCTGGCCCCGGCCCGGTTTGCCGCGGTCGTGGCCGCGCACGGCACCAGCGCGGTGATCGCGGACCCGCACGAAATCGCCAACGTCCTGGGTCTGGCCGGTATCCGCTACATGCTGGAAGCGTCCCGGGACCTCCCGGTCGATATTTTCTTCATGCTGCCGAGCTGTGTGCCGGCTTCTCCGCTGGAAACCTCCGGCGCCCGGTTGCGGGCTTCGGACCTGTTCAGTCTGCTGCCGCATCCACGGATTCTCGGCTTGGCGGAAATGATGAACTTCCCCGGCGTGCTCGATGCCGATCCGCTGGTGCTCGATAAACTCACCCTGTTTCAAGATCACATGATCGACGGCCATGCTCCCCGGCTTTCCGGAAACGACCTGAACGCCTACCTGAGCGCGGGGATCGGCAGCGATCACGAATGCACCGCGCTCGATGAAGCGCGCGACAAGCTGGCCCGCGGCATGGCGGTGATGATCCGGGAAGGCAGCCAGTCCCAGGACCTGACCGCGCTGCTGCCTCTCATCGACGATCACAGTTGGCCGCGCTGCCTGTGGGTGAGCGACGACCGCCATCCCGACGACCTGCTCCAGGACGGCCACCTGGATGCCATTATCAACAAGGCCATGCGGCTCGGTCTGGACCCGGTGCGCGCCATCACCCTGGGCAGCCGGACCGCGGCTGATTGGTTCCGCTTGCGCGGCCGCGGTGCCCTGGCCCCGGGCTACCTGGCCGATTTCAGCGTGAGCCCCACCCTGAACCCCTGGCGACCGGCGCGGGTGTTCAAGGGCGGTCGGGAAACGGCGCGGGACGGCGCGCTGCTGGCCGACGCCCGGCCTCTCAATCGAACGCCGGCTCCCGGCAGTCCCATGGCCCTCGGTCCGATCAGTGTGGATGACCTGAAGGTCGCTGGCGGCCCCGGCGCGCTCAAGGTGATCGAGATGGTGAGCGGCAGCCTGCTTACCCGCTGCCGCCTGTGCCAGCCAAAGCTCTCGGACGGCGCCGTGGTGGCCGACCCCCAGCGCGATATCCTGAAACTGATGGTGCTCAACCGCTACGGTAGCGCCGGATCAACGCCGCCGCCGGCGCTCGGCTTCATCCAGGGAATGGGTCTGAAACAGGGCGCTCTGGCTTCGACCGTGGCCCACGATTCCCACAACGTGATCGCGGTGGGAGCGAGTGATCAAGCCATCGTTTGCGCCGTCGAAGCCCTGCGCCAGTCGGGAGGCGGCATGGTGGCGGCGACCGAGACGGAAATCCGCGCCCGTCTGGATCTCCCCATCGCCGGACTCATGAGCGAGCGCGACGCGCCCGAAGTGGCCGCGGCCCTACAGGAACTGCAACACGCCGCTCGCGAACTCGGTTGCACCCTTGCCAACCCGTTCATGGCTCTGTCTTTCATGGCGCTGCCGGTGATCCCGGAACTCAAACTCACTGATCGCGGACTGGTGGATGTGACCTGTTTCTCCTTCACCCCCCTGTTCGCCGGCTGAGCCCCGGCCAAACGGGGGCGCCACAACCTCGGGCTCCTGCTTCTTGCGCCGGCACTGGTCTCAAAGCAGCTTGCCATACCGGTCAAGGATAAAAAGTTTCGTTTCCCGTGCGCTCTTTCCCTGGAGCGCGGGCATCTTGCCCGCTTTTGGTAATGAAACATCTGATCCTAAACCAGTATATCTTGCTTGACAGACGGCGGCGGTTCACCTAGAGTCCAAGAATACCGTGGGTAGGCTGCCGGCGCCCGCGGTTTTTTGTTGTCGGATTTCGCCGCGGCAGATCCGTCGCCGTCGGGAAGGATGGACGCAGTCTGGATCATGCACCGGGATGAAGGGAATTCTAGGATCCTTGGAATAGGAAACATGGACCGCTGCATCACCCACACAGAAGCTGGGGATCGGGGCGCAGGCGAGGCCGATGGCCGTTGGGGGCCGGGGTCGAAGTTGGGCATCATTGGCGGATTGGGGGACATGGGTCGGCTGTTCGCCCGCTTTTTCGCGGCGCGGGGTTACCAGGTGAGTGTTTCCGATCCAGCCGGGATCGAGCGCAATGAAGCCCTGGTCCGGGAATCCGACCTGGTGCTTTTTGCCGTGCCCTTGCATCACACGACCGCCATCATCCGGGCGCTGGTGCCGATCACCCGACCGGGCCAGTTGTTGATGGATCTCACCAGCTTGAAGCGCCAGCCGGTGGAGGAGATGCTGCGTTCCCCGGCCGCCGTTGTCGGTCTCCACCCCATGTTCGGCGGTCAAGTCGGCTCCTTCGCCGGCCAGACCCTGATTGCCTGTCCGGTCCGGATCGAAGACCGCGATTGGGCCGTTCTGAAACGGCTGTTCGAAGCTTCCGGGCTGCGGATCAAGCAGTGCACGATCGAGGAACATGATCGGATGATGAGTATCGTGCAGGTCTTGTTCCATGTGAACACGATGCTGGTCGGGCGGGTGCTGCGGGAACTCGGCGTGGACATCGACCAGACCCTGGAATACACCAGCCCCAGCTATCTTCTGGAAATGGACCTGCTGGGCCGAATCTTCGCCCAAAATAGCGAACTCTACGCCGCCATCACCCAGCTCAATCCGCACACCGGCGAGATCCTCGAAGCCATGCGCGAAGCGGTGACCAGCTATCAAGACTGGTATCGGGCTCGGGACCTGCAAGCGTTCATAGCCGATTTCCAGCAGAGCAGCAGTCATCTGGGGCCATTCTGCCGGCGCGCCTACCGGGAAAGTTCGGAAATCCTGGAATACGTGGTTCGGCGAAAACATGAGCTGCGGCTGAACGGGGCCCAGCCCGAAGCCGATGACGCCGAGAAGGTGCCGCAATCGGGCATCGAGCCCTGAATAGAGCGTTTCAGTCGGTCGGTTCCGGGCCCAGCTTTTTCAGACAGGCCCGCAGGCAGGCTCGACAATTGGGTTCCCGGGCGTCGCTGCGGCAAAAATCGGCGAACGCCTGGAGCCAATCGGGACCGGCCCGGGGGCAGTTCTTGATGAAATCCAGCAGTTGCACCAGTCGTTCGATCGCCGCCTTGCCGATCGCGTGTTCGATCCGGCAGGCATTGGCTTCGGCCCGTTCCGGGTCCAGTTGCAGGGCGATGATGAAAAATTCCTTCAGGGTTTCGTGGCGGCGAATGATTTCCCTGGCCACCCGCTCGCCCTGTTCGGTCATGGTGACGAATTTGTATGGACTGTAGTTGATCAGGCCCCGGCCGGCCAGGGTCTTCAAAGCGCCGGTCACGGAAGCGCGCTGCACCCGCATCCGTTCGGCGATGTCCTTGGCCCGGGCCACCTGGTGCGTTTTTTCCAGGTGGTAGATCACCTCCAGATAATCTTCCAGGCTGGCGGAAAGACTTTCCGCGGTTTCTGCCTTCATGCTGGCGGGCCTTTCTTCAGGGACCGGTCGGGAAAAGCTCAGGCGGACGGGAAGGTCGCACCGGGCAGCCAAAGTGAGATCACTGGCCGGCCCCGTGCACCCAGAACGCAGCGGTCAGGCCCCAGGCGAGATTCATCAGCACCACGTAGAGCGGGGTCAAACTGCCCAGATGAAGCCCCAAAACGCCCTGGTGCTGGAGGACCGGAAAGACATAGAACAACTGAAACAGACTCGGCCCCAGGCTGAGAAAGAAACCCCTGCTGAAAATTCCGATCCAAAATCCGCCGCGCCAGATCGGAAGCAAGAAGAGCAGACCCCAGAGACCGCCCCACACCAGCTTCGAGTAAAGGAACATCGTGGACCAGGAGGGCGCAATGGCGACGCCGAACTGCCGCGGCAGGCCATTTTGACCCAGGGTCCAGACCAGCCAGGCATTGACCAGGCCCCCGATCAGACCGGCGGTGAAGGCAATGCTGCTTTGGCGAATCAGCCCGGTCATGGAAAGTTTCCTGCTCTGCTGCTGAGTCGGTCTTTGCTAGTGCGTTTCCGCACTCCCCGCTCTTCCATTCGTGGTCATGGCCGGGTCGAAGCGCGTGCTCGCGCCTGCTCGGTTCCGCGCCGGATGTGAAAACTGTTGATAACACATATCCCTCGTTTTATAAAGCCACGTCACCCAATCAGAAAGGAGAGTTCATGAAGATCGCCTGTTCCTCGTGCCGCTACATCGGTGAATCCATCAATCTGGCCAAGGGTTCCCGCCGCAAGGAAGTTTTTCTCTGGTGCTGCCTGCTCCTTCCCGGCCTGCTCTACACCCTCTGGCGGCAGTCCAGCGATGGCCGCTATCCCGGTTGTCCGCAATGCGAATCGTCCAATATCCGCGCCTTGAAGCGGCGGGAATGGAAGCACTTCCAGAAAACCGGCCAATTGCCTGAATGACGGTGCAGCCGGCCCCCGCTGCCGGAAGTTTGTTTTGAAGCCCTCGGGCTGGTGCTCCCCCAATTTGTCGCCGGCTCTGTTGCGGGCGAAAGGATTGCCGATGCGTGATCGACTGAAGCGGATGATCCTGGAACGGGCCTTCCGCTATTCCGAGGAACCCGTTTTCAAGCTGGCTTACGGCGGCGTGAGCCGCTTTTATTTCAACTGCAAACGGGTCACCCTCGATCCCGAGGGCCAGGTCCTGGTCGGGCAGTTGGTGCTCCAGACCATTCGGGACCCGGCCGTGGTGGCGGTCGGCGGTCTCACCCTCGGGGCCGATCCGATCAGCAACGCCGTGGCTTACACCTCCTGGCTCCAGCACCGGCCCTTGCAGGCCTTCGTGGTGCGCAAGCAGGAAAAGGATCACGGCGAGGTGAATCGAATCGAAGGCAATGTTCAGCGCGGCGATTCCGTGGTAGTGGTGGATGATGTCATCACCACCGGCGGATCCACGCTGCAAGCCATCGCCGCCTGCCAGGCCGCCGGCCTCCAGGTGGTCCAGGTGATTGCCATCGTCGACCGTCAGGAAATGAACGGCCGGGAAAACATTCTGGATCGGGTACCGCACTTCGACGCGCTCACCACCCGCGACGAGATGTTATATCTATTTCTCAAGAGCAGAGGACATAGAACATGACTTACCTCTGGTCGTACCAGCAACTTCAGGACCTGCTCCAGCATCCGGCGGGCGATATCCGGGGCTGGGCGGCGACCGGCCTGTGCACGCTGTATCCGCGACAGGCCGCGGCCGCTCTCGATCCCCTGCTGCTTTCCGGCGATGACGCCCGGATCCGTCCGGCCCTGGCTTTTCTGCGCCGCCGTCCCGACGTCGGCGATACCGAGCGGCTGCGGCGGCTGTTCCTGGAAGGGGGCGAGACGGTTTCCCAGGAAGCCCTGGAAGTCGCCGTCACCCGGCAGCCGAGCGAAGTGGTGCCGTGGCTCAAGGAAAAAATCGCCGCCGGGGAGCGGCTCGGTGCCGCGCAAGTCGATGCCATGATCAGCGCTCTCGGGCGGGTTGGCAGTCAAGATTCCTACGCGCTTCTGAAGGCCACCGAACAGGGCGTGAAGCAGCGTTCCATGGCCTTCTTCGAACGCTATTACAGTGCGCTTCTGGCCCATCGGAAAGCGTCGGACCTGGATACCCTGCTCGGCATCGCCTGCGCCGAGGAAGAACCGGAAAAGCTTCGCATTGCCGCCCTTGCCGTGCTGTTTTGGCAAATCAATCCGGGGCTGCGGGCGGCGGATGTGTTTTTCGCCAACTCCACCTGGGTCAATCGCCGGCTCGGTGACGACGCCACCCGGCTGGCGGCGATTGCTCCGGCTGGCGCTGCCGCGACCATCGACCGCATCACCGAAATCCTGAAAAATCTCAAAGCCGAAACGGCGGCCGAACACGGGCCGCAAATCGCCGCTCTGGTGCCGACGCCGGCCGCTGATTCCGACTGGCATGCGCTGATCGCCCAACAAGCCGCGGCGTTCCCGACCCGGCCGGAGCAGTCCCAAGACACCCGGTATGCGCAGGCGGTGCTGGTGCTGGCGGCCACCCTGGCCGGCCTGGAACCAAACACGAGCGCGCTGGAAGATCCCGCCGGCGATTGGCGGGCGACCCTGACCGCCGTGTTGCAGTCGCGGCCCGTTGACGTCGCCGCCGATCCCGGATGGCGGTCGCTGCTCACCCGGGTCGATCGGGACCAACTGGTGACAGCCTTGGAGGCCCTGGCGGGGGACCCCGCGAGTCCACTCGGGCAGATGAATGCGGTCATGGCCCTGGGCCGGCTCCGCGCGGTCAGCGCCGTTCCCGTCTTGATCAAGGCCTGGGAACGGCAGCCCGCGAAGGACCTGGAAGAAGTTCTGGAACTGGCGCTGAAATCGATGGGACCCGGAGTGGTGCCGGCGCTCCTCGCCGTTCTCGGTTCCTGCCGGTCGGAATTGCGGCCCCTGCTGCTCTCCGTTTGCGGCGTTTACCCCACGCCGGAAGTGGTCCAGGCGGTGCTGGAGCATCTGGACGAGTGTTACCGACTCAATCCGGAACGCGCGTTGCGGGTGCTGGCCCGGATCGGTGCCGAAGCTTTCGTGCCGTTTCTGGAACGCGAAGTGCGCCCGGGGGAACGGACACTGGAAGCGGCCTACGTCAGGCTTTGCCGTCTCAACGGTAGGGAATCGGAACGGCTGCGCGAAGCCGAACGCGATCTCAAGCGCTTGGAGAAGATCGAAGCGGCCGCCGCGGCAACCAGTTACCGGGACCTGCACCAGTTGCCCACTTTCCTCACCCTCCAGCTGATCTGCAAGCGCTGCGACAAGAGCTACCAGTATCGGGTGGGCAGCGTGCACCTGCACCCGCCGGCGCCGGAGCCGCTGAAGCAACGCTACCACGACGATCTTACCCCGTTTCGGCAGGGGCTGGTGATCGGTGATTCGCTCTGTTGCAAGAACTGTGGTGCCAGGGATGAATTCAGCCTGAGTGAAGAAAGCCTCGCCGAGGTGACCGGTCAGGCCATGCGCATGGTATTGCTGAAGCGCGCCAAGGCCAAGATCCCCGCCGGTTACCCGCTGCAGCACGTGTCCTACCAGGAACGGGACGGCAAACCGCTGTCGCTTCTGGAAATCGAACAGGAACTGCTGGAGCGGGTCGGCACCGCGCCCACGCAGCCTCAGGCGCATCTGGCCCTGGCCAAGTTTTATGAATACGTCAAAATGCCCGGAGAGGCCAAGAAATCCTACCTCATGGCCCTCGATTTGGATAAGGCAGCGCTCGAAGCGATGGCCGGATTGGCGCGCCTGGCCGAGATCGAAACGCACTATCGGGAAGCCTACGAATGGTGCCAGCGCTGCCTGGAAAACCTGACCACCGGGCATGTTTACCTGGTGGAATCGTTTGATGATTTCAAGAAAGCGCTGCGCGATAAGCGACACGAATATGCGCGCCGTGCCGGGATCAAGCCGGAACCGGAACCGGTCCCCATCCGTTTTCGAATCGAAGCCGCTGGGTACGCGAAGAATCGGCCGTGCCCCTGCGGCAGTGGGAAGAAGTACAAGCTGTGCTGCATGGGCAAGGATGGCCGGCCAACGGAGGTGAATCCATGAACGTTCTAGTGACCGGTGGCGCCGGCTATATCGGCTCGCATACGGCCAAGTTGTTGCGTAGCCTGGGCCATACGCCGATCGTGTTGGACAATCTCAGCAACGGCTGGCCCGAGTGGGCGCGGTTCGGTCCGTTGGTGTTCGGCGATATCCGCGATGAAGAAACGGTCTTTCGTGCGCTGGAGGCGTTCAAGGTCGAGGCCGTGATTCATTTCGCCGCCAAAGCCTATGTGGAGGAATCCACCCGTCTGCCTGAGCAATACTTCGATAACAACGTGGGTGGCACCATCGCCATCCTCAAGGCCATGCAGCGCGCTTCCGTGGCCCGGCTAGTCTTTTCCAGTTCCTGCGCCGTTTACGGCAAAGCCCGGACGCCCACCATGGCCGAAGACCATCCGAAGCAGCCGGCCAACCCTTACGGACTATCCAAATGGCAGTGCGAACAGATCATCGCTGAGGTGGCTCCGGTGATCGGATTGCGCTACGCCGCGCTGCGCTATTTCAACGTGGTGGGGAACGACCCGGAAGGGGAAATCTACGAAAGACATGAACCGGAAACCCACGTTCTGCCCAATCTCATGAAGGCCGCCCAAACCGGCGGCCCGTTCACCCTGTTCGGCACCAGCCACGCCACCCCGGACGGCACCGCGATCCGCGATTACGTCTATGTGCTGGATCTGGCTCGAGCCCACATTCAGGCGCTCGAGGTGCTCGAGCAGCGACCGAGCCTGATTTCCAACGTCGGTCTGGGGCACGGCGTTTCGGTGCGGGAACTGGTGGGCACCGTGGAACGCGCGCTCAAGCTGCAAGTGAACGTGGTGGAACAGCCCATTCGAGCGGGTGATCCGCCACGCCTGGTGGCCGACAATCGCTATCTTCAGACCTGGTTCCGGCATGACTTTGCCGACCTGGATCAGGTGGTGAGGGAGTTGGCCGATACCCCGCCCTACCGCCGCCCCGGCCTGGTTTCCTGAAGGAAGGAGCAAGCTCATGGCAATCGTGGATCTGCGTTCCGATACCATCACCCGGCCCACTCCGGCCATGCGCCGGGCCATGGCGGAAGCCGAAGTGGGCGACGATGTGTTCGGCGAGGACCCGACCGTCAATCGTCTGGAAGCGCTGGCCGCGGAGCGGCTGGGAAAAGCCGCGGCGCTGCTGGTTGCCAGCGGCACCATGGCCAACCTGGTGAGCCTCATGGTCCACTGCGGCCGCGGCGATGAAGTGATCCTGGGCGACCAGGCCCACAGCTTCCTGTACGAGCAGGGTGGGTCGGCGGCCCTGGGCGGGATCCATCCGCGCACGGTGGCCAACCAGTCGGACGGCACCCTGCGGCTGGAAGACATCGAATTCGCGGTGCGCCCGGACAATGTCCATTTCCCGCGCACCCGTCTGATCGCCCTGGAAAACACCCACAACCGCTGTTACGGCGCGCCGCTTTCCCTCACTTACATGGAAGCGGTGGCGGCCCTTGCCCGCCGCCACGGCATCGCGCTGCATGTGGACGGCGCCCGGATTTTCAATGCCGCGGCCGCGCTCGGGGTGCCCGCCGCGCGCCTGGCAAAAGACGCCGATTCGGTGTCCTTTTGCCTGAGCAAGGGGCTGGGGGCCCCGGTGGGATCCATGGTCTGTGGCAGCCGGGAGTTCGTGGCCGAAGCCCGGCGCGTGCGCAAGGTGCTGGGCGGCGGCATGCGCCAGGCCGGAGTGATCGCGGCGGCCGGGATCGTGGCCCTGAACGAAATGGTCGATCGCCTGGTCGAAGATCACGCCAACGCCCGGCGTCTGGCCGAAGGGCTGGCCGCCGTCGACGGCCTCACGGTGGATTGCCGGCGAGTGGTGACCAACATCGTCTACCTCGATATCAACCGGGACCGCTTGCCGCCGGCTGAACTCCTGGAGCGTCTCCAGGCCGAAGGCATCCTGCTGCTGGCGGTGGGTCCCAAACGCCTGCGGGCGGTCACCACCCATCACGTGTCCGCCGCCGATATCGATCGCGCCTTGGAAGCGTTTCGCAAGGCTCTAGCCACAATCTAGGAAGGTTTAAAAGCTTAATTTCCGCGCGGAGACGCGGAGACGCGGAGGTTGATTTCAGGGCTCTTCTCCGCGCTCTCAGCGCCTCCGCGGGAACACAAAACGTAACTTCTCAAGCTGAACAGGTATGGCTCACCGCAAAGACGCAAGGGACGCCGAGAGCGGCAAAGGTTTTTATTGAAAGATTAGGTTCTTGCGTTTCTTTACGCTCTTTGCGCCCTTGCGGTAAAAAGCTCGGTTTGTGACCGCTCGAAGTATATCCATGATATACCGGTTTAGGATGAGAGCTTTCCTTACCAAACGCGGGCAAGATGCCCGCGCTCCCAGGAAAGGTCCCACAAGAAGTGAAGGATTTCATCCTCAACGAGTATAATGATCAACAAACAGCGTAGCTCGGGGTGTGCGCGGCACTCCCTGACGATCCGGCGTGGGGTCTCGGATTGGGGGCGTTACCAGTCCGTCGGGTAGCTCCCGCTGGTCGCAACCCGACCTACGAACTACGAACCGCCCCCCCACCCGCTTGGCTTGCACCCAACCGTTATGTACTCTGCCTGGCGCCAAAACCCAGTTGCCGTCCACCGTGTTAATGCTCTTAATCCTGTCAAGAAAACTCACCCACGGACACTCAATTCATGGCCGTGTGCGGCCTAGGTCCGCCGCAACCCTGGAACTAGCGGCCAAGCCCCAGCTTCTTATTGGCCAGGCGCAGGTAGTCGTCGTTGGCCTGCTTGTCCTTGGGGTCGAGTTCCAGGATCTGCTGGACCTTCTTCAGCGCGGCTTCGTAGTTTTTCAATTTTTCGTAGAGCCGCGCCGCCTGCTGCATCCATTTCTTTTCCTTGGGTTCCAGGTGGATCAGGGCTTCCAGGGTTTCGAGCGCGCCCTTTTCATCGCCCTGTTTCAGTCTGGCCAATAAGATGTTTTGCTGGTACTGCACGTTCTTGGGGAATTTGGCGACCGCCTTCGCCGCCGCCGCGGCCATGCCCTGGTAATCTTTCTTCTTCTCATAGATCCCGATCAGGGCGTCATAATACTTGCCCTGATCCGGTTCGGCGGCGATCAACTGGTTGAGGACCTTGATCCGCCCAGCTTCGTTGCCGGC
The DNA here is from genome assembly GCA_001873705.1 of Syntrophobacteraceae bacterium CG2_30_61_12. Taxonomy (GTDB): domain Bacteria; phylum Desulfobacterota; class Syntrophobacteria; order Syntrophobacterales; family DSM-9756; genus CG2-30-61-12. Next base: position 4,170 of record MNZR01000232.1, on the reverse strand, counting down.
GCGGGTGTGGAGATCGAGCAGATACTTCCGCGACTTCAAGTCCTTCGGATCTTTTTCCACCAGCCGCTCGAAAGCTTTGGTCGCCCGGTCCCAGTCTTGGGCATCGTAGCTGTGCACCGCCAGGTTGAATTGAACCACGGTGTCGTCGGGTTTGAGTTTGGCCAGTTTTTCATAGGCATCGATCAGGGCGTCCGACTTTCCCCCCTTTTCCAGCAGCGCCACCAGTCGCACCAGGGCCTGTTCATTCTTCGGATTCAGGGTCAACACGCGTTCATAGACCTTGCGCTCTTGTTCCTTGTCCCCCCGCTTTTGGAACATTCCGGCCAGGCGCATCCAGCTTTCGACGTCGTCGGGATTGGTTTTCAGATATTGCCGCAGAGCGGCAATGGCGCCTTCAGCGTTGGAACTCTGTTCCGAGGCCACCGCCATGTTGTAATAGATATTGGGGTCGCGCGCCCCGGATCCGAGGGCCTTCTGATAGGCGTCGGCGGCCCGCGCCCAGGACTTGGAATCGGTATAGGCCTGGGCCAGAAAGAGATAATAGTGCCCCCGCATGGACCTGGGGATATCCTTGCCGTGCCGTTCCAGAAACTCCACCGTGTCGGCGGCCGTTTTGTGTTTCCGCAAATAGGCCAGCATTTCGGTGAACAGACCGGAATCGCCCTCGCTTGCCAGCAGATCCAGATAAACGTCCAGGGCCGCATCGACCTCACCGGCGCGCTTATGGAGGTCCAGCAGTTTTTCCAGCACGGTTCGGGTCCTGCCCTGCTTCAAGACCTCGCGATACAAGTCGGCCGCCCGAGCGTATTCCTTCTGCTCGGTCAGGAGTCCGGCCAGTTGCATCTTGAGCAGGGTGTTACCGGGATCCGCCACCAGCGCTTTTTGCAAATAATCGAGTTTTTCCCGCGGGCTCCGACTGGCCGCCGCCCGCTCCTTCCAGTCCCGGCCATCCAATTCCACCCGCAGCACGATGCGCCCCACCTCGGTCCCCAGGAATTTGGCCACCATCGCCAGGTCCTTGGGTCCCATCAGGGTTTCCGCCGGAATGAAGCGACCGATCGGCACCGGAGCTTGCCGCATCGGCTCGAGATCGAACTCCGCGCAGTCCAGACGAACTCCTCTGGACCACCAGCCGTCGGTATGCAAGCCCCCGATTTGCAGCGTGTCCCTCGGATTCATCACCAGGGTCGCGCCGGCGGCCACGGTCTGGGGCGCGCCGTTCACCCGCAGCTCGACCCCGGTGAGGCGACCGGGAAAGGGCAGCCGCTCGATCCATTTCCCCGATACCTGCCGGTGACCGCCCCAGCTCAGCAAAACCGCGCCGGCGGCGAACAGCGACAGCACCAGCACGGCCGCCAGAATACCCACCGGGGAAAGACGTTTCCGCTTGTTCGGGTTGAGCATGGGGTCGAATCGATAGGGTGATCGGTTGCGCCTGTCTCGGAACATCGCCATCGCTCAAAAGCTCCAGCGGATCTTCGGAAGTCCCCCGGCCGTCGCCGCGGCGCTCGATATCGGTGGATTGCCCGCCAAGCCACACCGGGTTGCAGCCGCACCCGAACCGGCATGGGCGGCCGGCAGCAGCGACCAACCCGCGGGGGCGACCGGCCGGTTGCCCCTAGGCGAGACCGGCCGCCTGTTTCAGGCGGCTCAGTTCATCGGCGCTGAGCCGGCGGTAGCTGCCCGGGATCAGACGGCCCAGCCGGATCGGACCATAGGCCACCCGCCGAATCTTCAACACCGGATGACCCACCGCCAACCCCATCCGTTTGAGCTGCCGGTTCCAACCCTGATGCAGCACCACGCCGAGCCAGGCGGCGTCGCCCAAGAGCCGCAACTGGCGCACTTCGGCCGGCGCCGTGATGCCTTCTTCCAGCACCACGCCGGTTCTTAGCCGATCGAGAACGGCGGCGGTCGGAATCCCCTTGACCTTGACTTCATAGGTCTTGGCCACCCCGTAGCGCGGGTGCATCAATCGGTTGGCCAGCGGACCGTCGTTGGTGAGCAGCAGCAGACCTTCGGCGTCCCAATCCAGCCGCCCCACCGGAAATACCCGGCCCATTTGGCGACCGATCAGATCCGCGACGGTCGGCCGTCCCTGGGGGTCATTGAGCGTGGTCACGCAGTGCCGCGGCTTATTGACCACCAGATAGATCGGTCCTTCCTGGAGGCGCACGGGCTTGCCGTCGACCCGGATGGCATCGCGCAGCGGATCGACCGACACCCCCATATCGGTAACCGTCGTGCCGTTGACGCTCACCCGCCCGGCCCGAATCCAGGCTTCGGCCGTTCGTCTCGAAGCCAGTCCGGCCCGGGCGATGAGTTTATGCAAGCGCAGAGGTTCCATGTTCACGTTTCGGAATCGGCTAAACGCCCTCCGGCTGGGTTCATTTCACCAGGGGCTGAAACCAATGGCGTCGCGCACCAGTTCCATGGTCTGGGCCGCTTCCGAGCCGGCCCGTTCATTGCCGGCGCGAATCATCTCGCGCACCCCGGCCAGGTCGCGTTCCAGCTGATGGCGCCGCTCGCGCAGCGGATTCAAGCGCTCCAGCACATTGGCGATCAGGATCTTCTTGCAGTCGACGCAGCCGATGGAGGCGCCGCGGCAGCCGGCCGCGATTTCCGCCACCTGCTCCGGCGACGAATAGAGCTTATGGTAGGCAAAAACCGGTGACACTTCCGGGTCCCCCGGGTCGGTTTTCCGCGCCCGCTGGGGATCGGTCATCATGTTGCGGATCTTCTGTACCAGTTGCGCTTCCGGTTCGGTGATATAGAGGCAGTTGCCGTAGCTCTTGCTCATCTTGCGCCCATCGGTGCCGGGCAGCACCGGCACTTCGGTGAGCAGGGCGTCGGGCACCGGAAAGACTTCGCGCTGATAGAGAAAATTGAAGCGCCGGGCGATTTCCCGGGTCAGTTCCACATGCGGCAACTGGTCTTTGCCCACCGGCACCCCGTTGGCCCGATAGATGATGATGTCGGCCGCCTGCAACACCGGATAGCCCAGGAACCCGTAGGTGGCCAGGTCCTTGGTGGTGATCTGCTGCTGCTGTTCCTTGTAGGTGGGGTTGCGTTCGAGCCAGGGCAGCGGGGTCACCATCCCCAGCAGCAGGTAGAGTTCGGCGTGGGTCTTCACATCCGACTGGATGAACAGGGTGCATTGCGCGGGGTCCAGGCCGGCCGCCAGCCAATCGAGGATCATGTCCCAACTGTTGGCGCGGATTTCCTTGGGGTCCGCATAATCGGTGGTGAGGGCATGCCAATCGGCAACGAAGAAAAAACACTCGTATTGAGTTTGCAGTTGAATCCAGTTTTCCAGGGCCCCGTGCAGATTCCCCAGGTGCAATCGGCCGGTGGGCCGCATTCCGCTCAAGATCCGCTTGCGCTCGACCATTCCACTTTTCTCCTTGGCACTCAACCTAGAAAAACCAGCAAAAACAAGTTCAGAACGGGGTCCAGGATCTTTTCCCAGAGCCCGGTGGCGAGCAACAGAATCACCACCATCATCCCGTAGCGTTCGAGCCGGGCCAGACCATGGGCCAGGTTGCGGGGCAGTATTCCGGTGAGGATCCGGCCGCCATCGAGCGGCGGCAACGGAAACAGATTGATCACCAGCAGCACCAGGTTAAACACCACGGAAAAGCGCACCATCAGAAACGCCGGTTCGGCGATCCTGGCCGCGATCCCGGCGTTCAACCAGCCGTGTTGGTAGCCGAACACGATCAGGTGGTAGAGCAGCGCGCTGACACTGGCCAGCATCAGGTTGGTGAGCGGTCCGGCCAGGGCCACCCAGGCACCCGCGCGGCGGCCGCCCCGCAGGTTTTGAAACTGCACCGGCACCGGCTTGGCCCAACCGAATAGAAACGGGGAGTGAACCAAAACCAGAAACAGGGGCAGCAGCACGGTACCGATCAGATCGATATGGACCAGGGGATTGAAGGAAATGCGCCCGAGCATGCGGGCGGTGGGGTCGCCGAGCTTTTCCGCCACCCAGCCGTGGGCCACTTCATGCGCGATCACCGCGATCAGCAGAGGAATGGCGTAGATGCTCACCTGCCGGATGAATTCCGTGATCATGCCAGGTCCCAAATCGTTCCCTCAGCTTGCATCCCGGTCGCTCCCGGGCCCACCGGGCGGCGCGGCCGATGGTGCCGGTGCCGGTGGATTTTCGGT
>MNZR01000367.1:77-6807 GCA_001873705.1 Syntrophobacteraceae bacterium CG2_30_61_12 | reverse complement strand
CAATGTTCGCACTGGTTCCCACGCCGTTGCGGTTCACTTTGGGGCCGGCCGGCCGGGCCTTTTTAGCATGCCGAGCACGCGAGCCGCCTGGCAGCAGCAACAGGCCAGACAACAAGCTCGAATCCAATGCCTGCAAAACCGCCTCGAGAACGTCCGCGAAATCAAGGAAGGCATGGACATTCATGGGCCGAAAATCGAAGGATTGGCAGCCCGCAAGCTGCGCGCCCGAGAGCCGGAGCTCACCGGAGAGAGGGATAAGGTGCGCCTCGCGCAACGCCACCATCAGGCGATGCAGCGCAAGAAACAGGAGCAGAAGCAGGAACAACAGGCACGATCTCAGTCCTTGAGACAAGAGCGGTAGCATCCTCGACCTTCAACGCTCTATAGTTGCCCGACCCCAAATGTGGCTCAATCACGCAACGTCGGGGATGCGAACTTTCTTCGGTCGTCCGCCGAGTTTACCATTCGCCCGCACGGCAGCGGATTTTACGTCCGAGGTGGTCTTCCCGCCTGCCTTGCCCAGTTGTGACGCCATCCAGCTACGGGAGCCGAGGAAGCCTTCCAAGAGGCCGGGCAGGTAAAGATCAGCATCAAGGGCGGGGAAGTGCAGACCCAGTCCCGAGGGCGAAATCTCGATGTTATGCAGTTGCTCCGGTTTGGCGTCTTCAAGCCCTTGAGCGTCATGCGGCTTGAATGAGATTGATAGGCCGCTGCTGAGGTCGATCACCAAGCGCCCGATACGGCGGTCATAGCGTGCCGCTATGGCCACGGGTGTCTTGGCCAAGCGCGAAGCCGCTCGCTCGTTCGCGGCGCCGATTTCGTCTTGGGGCTCAACCATGAATTTTACTCCATAAGGATCACTTCGATTCCCTTGCGGCGGATCACGTTCAAGAGCACAAGTACCGCGCCTGTCGGACGCTTTGCGCCGCGCTCCAACTGCGACACGTACCCTGTCGTTAAGTTCAGGTGATGGGCGAATACCGCCTGGCTCATGTGCGCTTGCTCCCGCACTGCTCGAATGTCCTCGCCAGTCAACGGTTCGACCTCCCCTTTATCCTTCACACCAAGATGCCGCATGGTGATCTTGGCGTAAGCCGCCTCATCGAGGATCTCCGCGCTCCGCATATCTTTGGCTGTCTCAAGCATTGCTTGCGCCAGTCGGCTAGGTTTCTTGTTTTTTGTCGCCATAGCTTGCCTCCTGGAGAATACCCTCCTCAATTGCGTGTTCAAGGCGCGCAGCTTTCGCGTCAAGCCATGCCGCCCCGATCTCCCTCAGTGTCTCCAGTTCGTCGTCCTCGATGTTATCCCGCTCGTTTTTCCCAAAGCCGTAGAGGAACACCGCCCGGTCTCCGGAGCGGTAGGCGATAAGGAGCCGATATCCACCGGAACGCCCTTGCCCTGTGCGCGCGACCCTTTGCTTGATGATGCCGCCGCCAAGATCGGCGTCCACAAGCCCACGTTCCGCTCGTTCAACGGCGTCACGTAAACTACGATCCATGATCCGCTCTTGCCGCGCGAAGCGCACGAACCACTTTGTTTTGAATATTCGCACGTCACCCCCCCTATCACTATAAACTATAGCACTATGCAATACATGTTGCAACCCCGATAGCAACATGACCCGCCGAAGAGATGGAGCCGGAATACCGAGAATGGCCGATCAACCTTGGAGATAGCGGATACATCGCGCTGTATCGTTATGACGGGCATACGGCGGTGATCGTTGCGGTTCGTCACCAGAAGGAAGCGGGATACTGATACACTTCTTCCCCTCCGGCAGATTACCCGGGACCAATTCACCCATGTTTTTCCCGATTCACCGATTCACCCATTCACCTAAGTTTTTCGCTTTTTTCTTGACGCCCCATCTCCTGTCGGTTATCTATGTTCACTACTTGAACACGGAGCCAACGTAAGCATGGACACACATTACAGCCTGCTCAAGATCCTCAGCGAAGACCCCGAGCTGCCACAGCGCAACCTGGCCCAGAAGCTGGGGATCAGCCTGGGCAAGGTAAACTTCTGCCTGAGCGATCTGGTGGCCAAAGGCTGGATCAAGGTCCAACGTTTCAAGAACGCCCGGAACAAAGTCGCCTATGCCTACCTCCTCACCCCTCGGGGCGTGGAGCAAAAAGCCAGGCTCACCGTGTATTTCCTGAAGCACAAAATGGAAGAGTATGAACGGCTCAAAGTAGAAATCGCCGAGTTGTCGCAGGAGCTGGAAAGGGAGCCCGGTGTAGGCCCCCTCATGCCGCTTAACGATTAAGAGCACTCGCCGCACAACCGCTCCCGCGCTGGTGGAGCGGGCGGATCTATCTCGTGATGCACCTGCTCGGAGAAGCGATATGTAACCGAGTTGGCGGAGCTGTCTAAAGGGTTGGTGAATGGGTGAGTCGGTAGGTCATTACGCCGTGGATCATTCTTCTGCCACTCCCTGGCTTTTTCGTTTTCCAGATTCACCAATTCACCTGCGCTTCTTTCAGGAAATTCCTGATTGTTTTCAAGTCCACCATCAGTTACATGACACCTTACTCAATCCAACAGACAACTTGCATTAAGCATCAACACCCTGCGTGCCGCAGAGGATGAGCACTGTAACCGAGTTGGCGAAGCTGCGCAAAAGCTCGGGACGGTGGAACCGCAAAGACGCAAAGAACGCCAAGCGAACAAATTCCATGGAAACCTTGGCGTTCTTGGCACCTTCGCGGTTCAAACAAAAGAAGATCAGCGTTCATCAGCGTCCCGTTCTCTATTCATCGAGGTCTCATGATCATCCCAGTCATTCTTGCGGGAGGCTCGGGAACGAGGCTATGGCCTTTATCGAGGGAGCTCTACCCCAAGCAACTGCTCCCTCTCGTAGACAATAGGACCATGCTTCAAAATGCCTTGCTGCGCCTCTCCGGCCTTGTTGGTACGGCAGGTCCCATAGTCATCTGCAACGAAGAACACCGGTTTCTGGTGGCGGAGCAACTTCGGGAGATCGGTATAAAATCCGCGTCCATCATACTTGAGCCCGTTGGCAGAAACACCGCCCCTGCCGTTGCCGTGGCTGCCCTAAGTACTGTCTCGCTCGAACGCGATGCTTTGCTTCTGGTTCTCCCGGCCGACCACCACATAGTCGATACGAATTCGTTCCATGAAGTCATTCGGGCAGGGGCGGAGCTTGCCAAGGGGCAGTACCTTGTCACCTTCGGCATTGTGCCCGATGCTCCCGAGACCGGATACGGCTATATCGCGAAAGGGGAGAAAATCCCTTCAGTCGATGGCAACCCGCGGGCTTTCACGATAAGCAAGTTCGTGGAAAAGCCCGATCTTGCGACCGCGCAAGGATATCTCGCGTCGGGGAGCTACCTCTGGAACAGCGGCATGTTCATGTTTCTGGCGTCCCGCGTGCTCCAGGAGATGGAACGGGGCGCCCCGGAAATCGTTCAGTCGTGCAGGCAGGCATTGGATGAGGGGATAAGTGATTTGGATTTCTTCCGGCTGGGATCGGAAGCCTTCCAATCCTGTCCCAAGGACTCCATCGATTATGCCGTAATGGAAAAGACGGAAAGCGGAGCCATGATACCTCTTGCCGCCGGATGGAACGATCTCGGCTCCTGGGATGCCCTCTGGGATTTACACGAAAAAGATGAGCATCGAAACGTCACGGTGGGAGACACGATCATTGAGGATGTCAAGTCATCTTATATTCGAGCCACGAGCCGACTCGTTGCAGCCATGGGAATCGAGAACCAGGTCATTGTCGAAACACCCGACGCGGTCTTGGTCTCCACACTGGATAGAGCTCAAGATGTAAAGCTCCTGGTGCAAAAGATCAAAACGGGAAAGAGGGGGGAAGCCCACACTCACAAGAAGGTTTATCGTCCTTGGGGGTCATACGAATGCATAAACTGTGACGCCAGGTTCCAGGTTAAACGGATCACGGTAAATCCTGGTGCAAAGCTCTCTTTGCAGAAACACCACCACCGCGCCGAACACTGGGTGGTTGTCCACGGAACAGCCTTGGTTAGCAGGGGAGATGAGCAAATCCTCCTGAAAGAGGACGAGTCCACCTACATTTCCCTGGGCGTCAATCACCGGCTGGAAAACCCGGGAAAGATTCCCCTCGAGCTGATTGAAGTCCAATCGGGCAGCTACCTCGGAGAGGACGACATCGTTCGATTTGAAGATGTTTATGGACGGTAGAATAATGAAACCTTTGCGTCCTTTCTCCTTCGTAACCACTGTACCCACTGATTCCAGCTTACAGACGCCGAAAGAAACCGATGCATGGCCCTCTTTACCAATCCCTATTGCGCGCCCCCAAAACCTGGCTCATCACCGGGGTTGCCGGGTTCATCGGCTCAAATCTGCTGGAAGCCCTGCTGAAGCTCGATGAAATTTCCATCGGCCTGCACAGTTTCTCAACCGGCCATCAACAGAATCTGGATGAGCTCCAACAGCTCGTTTCTCCTGCTCAGTGGCGCGGCTTCACCTACAGGGAAATTGGGGTTTAAGGGCGATGCATTACGATATAGCCGCCAAGGTGCTGATGGAGAAATGCCGAGGAGAAATCCCGCGGCGATTTCTGGGGCTCTCCGTTGCGGAGAGCAGCCTTCTGCAGGAGTTGCCACAAGAAACGGTGAGCCTGAAGCGAAGTGATTTTCCCATGCTGGTTACGGATGAATCGGGAGAGCAGCGGTTGGTGCTGCTGGAAATTCAGAGTCAATGGGACCGAGATATACCGTTGCGCCTCCTGGATTACCGAAGCCGGTATCTGTTAAAGCACCAGGTAGAAGCGATTTCTTGCATTCTCCTTTTAAGACCATCGGGTGCGGCGGTAACGTGCTACAAGGACACGGAGGTCACGTACTCTTATCGTCTTATACGGGTCTATGAATTGGATGCTCGGGAAATAATCCAAGAGAAGGTCCTGTGCCTCATGCCTTTTGTGCCTCTCATGCAGCATGGAAAAGAGCTGGTGGATAGGGCTGACAGTGCGCTCTACGAAAGCTCGTTACCACGGGAAGACAAAGCGGATATGCTGACAGTGATGACGATATTTTCCGGTCTGATATCGTCTGAGCTTCCTCATCTGCTTGTTTCAAGAAGGAGGGATATCATGATTGAATCCGCCGCCTATGACATAATCAAACAGGAAGGGCATGAGCAAGGACTGCGGCAAGGCAAAATTCAAGAGGCCCGTGAAGGCATTCTGGACAACCTCGAGGCACGTTTCGATGTAGTGCCGGCCTCCATCGTGAGAGAGATCGAGGGAATCGAAGATCTGCCTATCCTCAAGGCGCTTCGGAGGAACAGCGTAAAGGTCTCCACCCTCGATGAATTCAAGGACCTGATGAAGAACATCACGAGATAGAGAGCGGCGATACCTGAAACGAGCACTGGAGAATGCAGCAGCCCTCAGACATCAATGACCTTACCGGACAAGTCATCGGGGCAGCCATGGAAGTTCACAGGGCGCTTGGCCCGGGGCTTTTGGAGTCGGTTTACGAGGCATGTTTGTGCATGGAGCTCGACTTGCGGGCCATCCCTTACCAGAGAAAAAGAGAGCTTCCTATCGAGTACAGAGGAAGGAAGCTTGACTGTGGATACCGGTTGGACCTCGTGGTTGCGGATTGCCTCATCGTAGAGTTCAAAGCGTGTGACAAGCTCCTGCCTGTCCACGAAGCGCAGCTCCTAACCTATCTCAAACTGACCGGGATCAAAGTTGGGCTTCTCATAAACTTCAACGTCCCCACCCTAAAGCAAGGCATAAAGCGAATGGTCAACTGACAAAACATGGCCCCATCGCAAACCCGCCAAGGCGGAGCCTTTTGACCGGCCGTCGTCTCCCGGCCGGTCAAAAAAGAAATCCCTCTGTGCCTCCGTGCCTCTGTGGTTGATTCCAGCTTTTTCGTTTTCAGCTATCCGCTGGTCTTGCGCCCCGCAGCGGTTCTCAAAAAGCCGAAGGAAAACCATGCATCCTCAGCTCTACGAATCCCTTTCCCGCACCCCTAAGTCCTGGCTCATCACCGGGGTGGCGGGGTTCATCGGCTCAAATCTGCTGGAAGCCCTGCTGAAGCTCAATCAAACGGTGGTTGGCCTGGATAATTTCGCCACCGGGTATCAACACAACCTGGATGAGGTCGAAGGGATCGTTTCGCCTGAACAATGGAAGCGCTTCAGCTTTATTGAGGGTGATATACGTGATCTTGAAACTTGCCGAAAGGCGTGCGCCGGCGTCGACTTTGTCCTTCACCAGGCTGCGCTCGGTTCCGTGCCCCGGTCCATCGAAGACCCGATCTTGACCAATGGGTCCAATATCTCGGGGTTCTTGAACATGCTCGTTGCAGCGCGCGATGCTGCTGTCAGACGCTTCGTCTATGCCGCCTCGAGCTCCACCTATGGAGATCATCCGGATTTGCCCAAGAGGGAACATCAAATTGGCAAGCCATTGTCTCCTTATGCCGTTACCAAATGGGTCAACGAGATCTATGCCGATGTATTTGCCCGCGCCTACGGGTTCAAGAGCATCGGCCTCCGGTATTTCAATGTGTTTGGACCCCGGCAGGACCCCAATGGCGCTTATGCGGCGGTGATCCCCAAATGGTTTGCCGCACTGCTGGATGGAGGGCAAGTCTATATCAACGGGGACGGCGAAACGAGCCGGGATTTCTGTTTTATCGACAACTGCGTGCAAGCGAACATTCTGGCCGCTGCTACAGAGAACCAGGAAGCCCTCGGTGAG
>MNZR01000054.1 GCA_001873705.1 Syntrophobacteraceae bacterium CG2_30_61_12 | reverse complement strand
AATCCCAGGCAAACAATTGATCGGCGGGTCACTGAACACCTCGGCCACCCTCAGCGTCGCCGGCCGCCGATAGACCTCGGTGGTCGCGCCGGTCTGCAGCACCCGACCTTGATCCAACACCACAATGTCGCCGCCCAGCAGCAACGCTTCAGTCGGCTCGGTGGGGGTGTAAACCACGATCGATCGGCGCGCGGCGAAGATTTCCCGTAGTTCCTCCCGGAGTTCTTCCCGCAGTTTGTAATCCAGATTGACCAGGTGTTCGTCCAGCAACAGCAGTTCGGCTTCCTTCACCAGCGCGCGGGCGATCGCGGTGCGCTGCTGCTGGCCGCCGGAAAGCTCCGCCGGAAGCCGATCGAGCAGATCTTCCAGGTGCAACATGGCGGCCATGGCGCGGACCCGACGATCGATTTCCGACTTATCGCAGCCGCCCATTTTCAAAGGCGACGCGATGTTTTGGAATACCGTTAGGGAAGGGTAGTTGATGAACTGCTGGTAAACCATCGCCACACCGCGGCGGCGCACCGAAGTGCCGGTGACATCCCGGCCATTGACCCGCACCCGGCCGTGACTGGGCCGGTCGAGACCGGCCATGATCCGCAGCAGAGACGTCTTGCCCGCCAAAGTCCGACCCAACAGCACGTTGCGCGACCCAGGCGGCAATTCCAGGTTGATAGCGGCGAGGTGCGTCTCCCCCGAGACCAGTCGGTCGACGTTTTCCAGGGACAAACCCATGCCGGACCTCCGCCGCTTGACCCACCGTCACCCCCGGTCCCCCGTGCCGTCGGCAACCGACCGCCCGGGCCGCCAAGGCCGAGTCACCAAGGGTCCATGCACCCCGCGCCGCGCCCGCTACGTCCCCACCGGAATGACCGGAAATCGCCCGCTCGCCGATTGCGGCAGCGCTGTTCTCCAATGACAGGTTGTTGCCAAACGAGCTAGCACGGTTGCTATATTTTCGCAAGCGAAAATGTCATCACCAAAACGATCTCATTTCGGCCCTTACGCCTTCTCCTCGAAATCGCCGCTCGCTCCCAGGCCCCCCTTCAAGCCCGTTCGGCGGTTGCCGGCGCGCCTTCCGCCGCCGCCGCCACGTGCAGTTGGACTTCGGCGCTTTGCAGCACCTCGGCCAGGGTTGGGGGCGGCTGTTGATCGGTAAAGAAGGCGTCGACTTCGGTAACGCTGCCCAGGCGCACCATGGCGTTGCGCCCGAATTTGGTGTGATCGGCGGCCAGCAGGGTTTTGCGCGAGTTGTCGATGATCGCCCGGGCCGCCCGCACTTCCCGGTAATCGAAGTCGAGCAGGGTGCCGTCGAGATCGATCCCGCTGATCCCGATGACCCCGAAATCGACCCGGAACTGCTGGATGAAATCGATGGTCATGGGCCCTACAATGCCGCCGTCGCGGCGCCGCACCAGACCCCCGGCCACGATCACCTCGAAATCTTCCTTACCGCTTAAAATCGACGCCACATTGAGATTGTTGGTGATCACCCGCAGTCGCCGGTGATTGATCAGGGCCTTGGCGATTTCTTCAGTGGTGGTGCCGATGTTGATGAACAGCGAAACCCCATCGGGAATGGCGCGCGCCACCAGGCGCGCGATCCGTTGCTTTTCCTCCAGACACAACACCTGGCGCCGGGAATAAGCAACATTTTCGGTGCTGGGCGCCAATCCGGCACCACCGCGGTAGCGGACCACCGTGCCGCTATCGCTCAACGTCTTGATATCGCGGCGAATGGTCTGCGGCGTTACGGCGAACTCGTGGGCCAGGTAATCCACGCTCACAAATCCTTTAACCTCCACCAGTCGCCGGATTTCTTCCTGCCGTTCGCGCCCGGCCCGGCGCTCAACGCCCGCGCCCGACTCGGCTGCCGTCTGCTCTTGCACTCCCGTCATGACCTCATCCCGACTCACCGCCGCCACCGAAACCCAACCGGCCGACCGCAACAACGACAAACCTTGGGGAGGATTGGAACCAGCCCGGATTCATGTTCCATTCGCAACAAAACAGCCACTATCACATGTTTTATCGAACCGCACATGTTGCATTACCAAGATTTATAATGACAAAAAATCGATTTTCGTGCTAACTTAGGCCATGATACTGGTTGCATGGCCTGCTTTGATTTCGTTTGCGAGTCTATCCGCCGGCAACTATTTTCGCAAGGGAAATGCCTCGACCCAGCCGGTCCTTGCCCGAACCGGATACCGGCTGTGCTCGCGAGAAGGATTGGAAAGCGGATGGAAACCCAGGTGCTGATCATCGGTGGCGGCGTCACCGGGGCCGGGCTGGCGCGGGATCTGGCTCTGCGCGGGATCGACTGTATCCTGGCGGAACAGCGCGACCTCAATGCCGGGGCTTCCGGGGCCAATCACGGGTTGCTTCACAGCGGCGCCCGTTACCTGGCTTCCGACCCGGGAGCGGCGGCCGAATGCCGGGCTGAAAACGCCCTGCTGAAGCGCCTGGCGCCCCACTGCATCGAAGACACCGGGGGGCTGTTCGTGGCGGTGGCGGGGGACCCGGAAGACTACATCGCCGACTTCCCGAGCCGGTGCGAGCGCTCGGGGATTGCGGCCGAAGCGCTGGATCCGGCCGCGGCCCGGGAACTGGAACCGGGTCTTTCCGACCGGGTGATCGCTGCTTACGCCGTTGCCGACGCCACCATCGACCCGTTCATGCTGACTTTCGACAACCTGGCTCAGGCTCGGGCGCTGGGGGCCCGGGTGCTGCGCTTCACCCGGGTGAGCGGGTTCGAACTGGCGGGAGCGGCCATTCGTTCGGTTAGTCTGAACGATGAAACCACCGGCGGGCGTTTTCAGGTCCGGGCTCAACTGGTGATCAACGCGGCCGGGGCCTGGGCCGGGCGGATCGCGGCCCTGGCCGGGATTCACCTGAACATGCTCTATTCCAAGGGCAGCCTGCTGGTGACCCAGGCGCGGCTCAACCAGCGTGTTCTCAACCGACTGCGCCCGGCCACCGATGCCGATATCCTGGTGCCCGGCGGCACCGTGTCCATTCTCGGCACCACCTCGGTGCGAATCCCGGACCCGGATGATCTGCGCCCGGAAGTGGACGAAATCGACCGCATCATTGAAGAGGGCGCCGTTATGGTGCCGGAGCTCAAAACCATCCGCTACATCCGCGCCTACTGCGGGGTCCGGCCGCTGATCGGCTCCAGCGGCGGTGGCGGCGACGACCGCCAAGTGAGCCGCGGCTTCACCCTGCTTGACCATGGCGCGGACGGTGTCAACAATTTCATCACCATCACCGGCGGAAAGCTCACCACCTATCGGCTGATGGCGGAAAAGACCGCGGACCTGGTGAGCGCCCGCCTGGGGGTCACGGCCCCCGGCCGTACCGCGGTCGAACCGCTGCCGGCGGCGGCCGCCGACCGCTGGACCGAACCGGGGCTGACGCCGAACCTCTGGGTGCGACGTAACGATCCCAACGATTTGTTGCTGTGCGAATGCGAAATGGTGCCCATGAGCGTGGTCGAGAGCGTGGCCGACTCGCTCCGGAGTCCGGATGGTCCGCCCTTCAGCCTGAAGGCCCTGGGCCTGCGCAGCCGGGTGGGCAAGGGCCCGTGTCAGGGCACTTTCTGTAGCGAGCGCATTACCGCGCATCTTTATCAAAGTGAACGTTTTTCGGGACGGGACGGGGTCTCCAACCTGCGCGCTTTCCTCACCGAACGCTGGCGCGGGCAGCGCCCCCTGTTGTGGGGCCCGGCCATGATCCAGTATGAATTGCAGGAAGCCATGCACTGTGCCCTGTTCGGATTGGAACTTGAGGATCACGAACAATCGGGGAGCCCAGCCGATGATCCGCGCACTGCCTGAGATCGAATCCGATCTGCTGGTGATCGGCACCGGTCTCGCCGGGATCGGCGCGGCCCTGTTTGCCGCCGATCGCGGCATCCCGACGACCCTGGTGGGAATGACCGGAGAGCTCAATTTCGCCAGCGGGTTGCTGGACCTCATGGGGATTCATCCGATCGCCCAGTGGCGCTGCTGGAACAACCCCTGGGCGGCCATCGACGCGCTGCTGCGAGACTGTCCGGAGCATCCCTATGGGCTGCTGGATCGTTCCGACATGCGGACCGCGTTCCAGCGCTTCACTTCTTTTTTGGGGGACCACGGCTTGCCCTATCACCTGGAACCGGAAGCCAACCAGCGGGTGATCACCCCGGTGGGCACGGTGAAGACCACCTATGCGGTGCCTGTCAGCATGCTCCACGGGGTAGCGGCGCTGGCGCAAAAGGCCCCGTGCCTGATGGTCGGCTTCACCGGACTTAAGGGATTCAGCAGCCGCCAGATCGCGGAAACGTTGAAGGACCGCTGGCCCGCCATCGGTTCTTGCCAAATCCCCTTTCCCGGCATGAGCGGCGAACTCTATCCCGAACACCTGGCCCAGGCCCTGGCCGCTCCGACCGTTCGCGAACAACTGGCGGCGGCCATCCGGCCGCACCTGGGAAGTTCGCTGTATGTGGGGCTGCCGGCGATGCTCGGCCTCTACGACCATGGCCTCGTGTTCCGGGAGATGCAGCGGTTGCTGGAGCGCAAGCTGTTTGAAATCCCCACCATGCCTCCGGGCATTACCGGACTGCGCTTGAAGTCGGTGTTCGAAAACGAACTGCCGCGACTCGGCGTGGCCACCCATTTCCAGCAAAAGGTGCTGACCTTTGAACCCCGTGGTGAAGACGGTTTTCTGTTCGGCGTCGGCACCCAGAGGGTGGAATGGCGGGTCCGCTGCCGCGGCGCCATCCTGGCCGGCGGGCGGTTTTTCGGCCGGGGTCTGCGGGCCGACCGCACCGGTATTCGCGAAACCCTGTTCGATCTTCCAGTGGCGCAACCGGCACGGCGGGCGGACTGGCACCGCTCGGATCTGTTCGACCCAGCCGGCCACCCGGTGAACCGCGCCGGTCTGGAAACGGATTCCCGACTGCGCCCGCTCGATCGCCGGGGCCGCCCGGCGTACCCGAACCTTTACGCCGCCGGTTCGATCCTGGCCCACCAGGACTGGACCCGGATGAAATGCGGCGCCGGTCTGGCCATCACCACCGCCTACGCCGCGGTCAAGGCCCTGGTCGGGCGCGGCGCCTGACGGCGGCGGCAAGTTATCATGAGTACGGTCAAAAGTGTT
>MNZR01000099.1 GCA_001873705.1 Syntrophobacteraceae bacterium CG2_30_61_12 | reverse complement strand
TGGCCGGGCTCGATCTCACCCAGGAGGAACGGGGTGGCACCTATTTTCAGATGGACACCGCCGTGGTCCATTGCGGCAGTCGGCAGGACGGGGTGGAAGTGCTCCCGATCCGCCAGGCCCTGGAGCGCCATGACTGGATCCAGGATTACTACTGGCGGCTGGTCGCCGTGGACAGCGACAAGTACACCGCGGCGGCGGAATTGGAGCTGCACGACGGCTATGTGATCCGGTCCCTTCCGGGCACCAAGAGCATCTATCCGGTACAGGCCTGCCTCTACCTCGATAAGGAAAACCTGCGGCAGAACGTGCACAACATCATCATCGCCGAAGAAGATTCGGAACTGCACATCATCACCGGCTGCTCCACGTCATCGCACCTGAAACGCGGGGCCCATGTGGGGGTATCGGAGTTTTTTATCAAGAAAAATGCCAAGCTCACCTTCACCATGATCCACAACTGGGCCGAAGATGTGGTGGTGCGGCCGCGTTCGGTGGCTCAAGTCGAGGAAGGCGGCTCGTTCATCAACAACTACGTGTGCATGAAACCGGTGAAATCGCTGCAGATGTACCCCACCACTTACCTGGTGGGGAAAAACGCGGTGGCCCGCTATTACAGCATCATTGTCGGCAGTCCCGGTTCCGAATATGATTTGGGCGGGCGAGTGGTGCTGAAGCAACCCGGTACCCGCGCCGAAATCGTCGCCCGCACCATCAGCAACGGCGCCCGCATCATCGCCCGCGGCCATCTGGTGGGGGAAGTACCGGACATCAAGGCGCATCTCGAATGCAAGGGGCTGCTCCTGAACGGCGGCATGATCCATGCCATTCCCGAACTGGAAGGGCACGCCGACGGGGTGGAAATGTCCCATGAGGCGGCGGTCGGGAAAATCGCTCAGGACGAAATCCTCTATCTCATGTCGCGCGGCTTGAGCGAAGAACAGGCCACCTCCACCATCGTGCGCGGATTTCTCAATGTGGACATCCCGGGGCTGCCGCCGAAACTGCGCGAGGAAATCGATCGGGCCATCGAAGCCAGCGATCACGATGTGATGTAGCCGGCGCTTTCGGGTGCCCGCGGGTGCTCCCGGTTTCGAACCAACCGCTAGCGGAAAGGAAACGATCATGAAAGCCAAGATGATCCTGTTACTGGCGCTGGTCCTGAGCTGCAATCTGCTGGGCGGCCCGCTGCTGGCCCAGACCACTGGCCGTGGGGGTACGCTCAGCGACCAGCAGGCGCCGAGCGGGGAGATGATGCTCTACGACCTCATTCTGGTGCGTCCGGTGAGCCTCGTTGCCTGCGGCATCGGTCTGGTGGGGAGCGTTTTGGCCATGCCCTTCGCCGCCATGAGCAATCAGGATCGGGAAGTCAGCCAGCGCCTCATTGCCGAACCCTTTGCCTACACCTTCACCCGCCCCGTGGGTCACTTCGATACGGAAAGCGGCAAATAACCGCCCCGGCCATCGGCCACGCTATCCAGTCCAGCACGGCGGCCATGGCTATACTGGTTTAGGATCAGATGTTTCATTTTCAAAAGCGGGCAAGATGCCCGCGCTCCCGGGAGAGAGCGCACACGAAATGAAACTTTTTACCCTTAAGCGGTATAACGTTGGGTAGGGGCGACCGGCCGGTTGCCCCTACCGGTTCATCACCGCGCCGTCGCGGTGCTGGTTTGCCCTCCCCATCCACCTGCTCGCGTCCTCGCCGCTGCTCCCGAATCAACCCAAAAGGCTTGGCACCGACCCAACAATTCTATAGACTTGCCTAGTTTAACCGATTAGCTGCCGGAGAGCGGGTCCCGCGCGACAACCCTCGGCGTGCTGACCCTTGCCCGGCTTCATGGTCACTGGAGCCGGGCCGCCCCCCGCGGTCGGGTCGCCTCCGGAGCAGGGAGGACTTCGTGGTGCGTTGGTTGATTCGATGGCTGCCGACCGTCTGGCTGCTGGTCTCAGCCCAGCCGGCGGCGGCCGCCCAGGTCCATGCGGCGCCGGAAGGGCTCTACGCTCACCAGATCGGCCATCTCATCTTCATCGTTGCCATGGGCATCCTCATCTACTGGCTGCGGCACCGCCGACTCACCCATCACCAGGGCTGGCGGCGGCTCCAGTACGCCGCCTTGTTTTTCATTCTCTGGAATGCCGATGCCGGCCTCGCCCATTTTCTCGAAAGCCGCCCCGGTCTCTTCACCAGCCTCGATCTCGGCACCTGGCAGGCGCGACTCACCGCCGCCCCCGGCCGCGAGGTCCCGGTCGCCATCTATTATCTGGTGAAAATGGATCACCTGCTGTGCGTTCCCGCCATCGTTTTCCTCTACCTGGCCCTGCGGGAACTGCTGCGCGACGGGCAGTCGGCCGCCGGCGAGGAACGCCCCAGATGACCCTGCCCCTGCTGCCGATCACCCTGGTCGACGTGTTCGGTTCATCGCTGATGATCCTGTTCGCTCTCCTGTGCGTGGGCCTGGCCGTTCGCCTCCGCCGCCAGGACCGGGACAATCTGGTCTGGACCTATCTGCTGTGGTTCAGCTACGCCCTGGCCGGGTTCGCCATCAGCCGCGCGGTCGGCCACATCACCGAACATGTATCGCTGGTTCTCGATCAGGGACACACCTGGAAAATCCTCAAACCCTACAGCGGCGCGATCAACACCATCTCATTCGTGGTGGTGGCATCCATCACCTTGTTTTTCGAACGGATCTGGAAGATCTATCAGCAGATTGCGCGGGATAAACTGGCCCTTGAAGACACCCACCGGCAGTTGCGCTATCTCAATCGCCACCTGGAAGATCTGGTGGCGGCAAGGACCCGCGAACTGACCCATTCGGAAAGCAAATACCGGCGGATATTCGAACTGTCACGCGACCCGATCCTGGTGGCGGACGAAACCGGGGTGCTGATCGATTTCAACCCCTCCGCCATGCGCCTGCTGGCCATCGACTCGGAATCCGGTCCCGACCGTGCGCTTTCTTTGCCGGATCTGCTGCAGCACCCAGGCGATTGGGACAAGCTTCGCGGTGAATTGCTCGCCACCGGCTTCATCAACGACGAGGAACTGGAGCTGGCCGGCCGCGCTCGGCAATCGCTGAATGTGCTGCTGAGCGCCACGCGCGAGAACACCGCTGAGAACCGAACGGTCCGGTTCCATTTCCTGCTGAAAGACATTTCTCAGCGCAAGGCCATGACCCGGCAACTGCTGCAGGCCGACAAACTGGCTTCCATCGGCCAACTGGCGGCGGGCATCGCGCACGAAATCAACAACCCCTTGAGCATCATTCTGGGCTACACCCAGCTCTTGATTCGCTCCGAGGATGCCGCCACCGAACGCTACGGCGATTTGCGCACCATCGAAAAGCACGCTCGCGCCTGCAAGACCATTGTCGAAGATCTGTTGAAATTTTCCCGCAGCACCCAGACCCGCAAGGAAGCCGGGTCGCTGCATCAGGCGGTGGAAGAAGTGGTCAACGTGGTGCGCCACCATTTTGAGTTGGATAACGTGATGATCACCTGCGAACTGGATCCGGCGGTGCCGCCCATGGTGATCGATAAGGAAAAAATCGAGCAGGTGTTCATGAACCTGGTGATGAACGCCAAGCAGGCCATCGGCAAGAACGGCGCGATCCAGGTGACCAGCCGCTTCGACCCGGAGCGGAAGCTGGTCACGGTGCAGGTCAAGGACACGGGCGGCGGGATCGAAGCGCGGCACCTACCGCGCATTTTCGACCCCTTTTTCACCACCAAGAAAACCGGCGAAGGCACCGGCCTGGGGCTCTCGGTGAGCTACGGCATCGTCCAGCACCACAACGGTGAAATACTCGTGGCCAGCGAACCCGGCACGGGTTCCACCTTTTCCGTGGTGCTGCCGGTGCAGCAATCGGAATTGGTGGTGCCGCAAGCAGACCTGGCGGTACCGCAACCGGAATCCCGAAAGGTTGGATCATGACCGATACCATTCTGGTGGTCGATGATGAAATCGATCTGTTGCAACTGCTCAAACGCGGGCTGGAAAGTGATCTGGGCTGTCGGGTGCAAACCGCCGCCTCCGGCCGCGATGCGTTGCAATTGCTGGGTGAGGGGCCGGTTGATTTGGCCCTGATCGACATGAAAATGCCGGGCATGGACGGCTTCGAACTCTTGCAGCAACTGCGCCGCGAACAACCCTGGCTCACCGTGGTCATGATGACCGCCCACGGCTGCATCGAACTGGCGGTGCAGGCCATTCGCAGCGGCGCTTACGACTTCATCACCAAGCCGTTCGAACACGACAACCTGGTGCTCACCCTGGAAAAGGCGCTGGAACGCAGCCGCCTGCTCCGGGAAAACCTGCGCTTGCAGCAACACGTGCAGCAGCACGAAACCTTTCAACATTTCATCGGTAAGAGCGCCAGGATGCAGCGCGTGTTCGAAAGCATCCAGATGGTGGCGAAAACCGACATGACCGTGCTCATCACCGGTGAATCGGGCACCGGTAAAGATTTGGCGGCCCGGGCCATCCATGAACTGAGCGACCGGCGGCGGCAGCCTTTTGTGGCGGTGAACTGCCCGACCGTACCGGAAAATATCCTCGAAAGCGAACTGTTCGGCTACCGCAAAGGCGCCTTCACCCACGCCGTCCAAAACCGCATCGGCCTGTTTCAGGAAGCCCACCGGGGCACCATCTTTCTCGACGAAATCGGCGACATCGCTCCCGCTATCCAGACCAAGCTGCTGCGCGTGCTGCAAGAAAAGACCATCAAGCCGCTGGGCGATACCAAATCGATCCAGGTGGACGTGCGGGTGATCGCTTCCACCAACCGCAATCTGAAAGAACAGATCCGACGCGGCGCGTTTCGAGAAGATCTGTTCTATCGGCTGAACGTGCTGCCCATTGAACTGCCGGCGCTGCGCGAGCGGCCCGAAGACATCCCACTACTGGTGAGTCATTTTTTGACCAAGCACGGGGCGGAGTTGAATCGATCCGGGCGCAGCGTTTCGCCGGAGCTGATGGATCGGTTTCTCCGTCATTCCTGGGAAGGGAACGTCCGTGAACTGGAAAACCTGATCATTCGCGGCCTGCTGTTTGCGCCCGAGGAAACCATCGGCCCGGAAGCGGTCGG
>MNZR01000057.1 GCA_001873705.1 Syntrophobacteraceae bacterium CG2_30_61_12 | reverse complement strand
GCAAACGCATGACGGGTGGAGGACGCCGCCATATTCGTACCCAATTGTACATGCCTACTTTAGCGGCAATAAGATATAATTCGGTTATCAGAACCTATTATCAGCATTTGCTGAAAAACGGGAAAGTCAAGATGGTGGCGGTCGTGGCATGCATGCGAAAGATAATTACGATCCTGAACTCCATGCTGATGAGTAACCAGCCATGGAATCCAGATTTCGCTTGACCCTAAACACAGTCGCTACCCGCTACCCGCAACGGATCGAAATCACGCCCGCGGCGTGAAGGAATTCCGCCGGCACTGATGCGACTCTCGCCTAATGAAATGTGCCCCCAAAATTCGTTATATGCTGCTTTTCTCTCTTCCATCAGCCGGTAGCGTTTTAATGAGGGCGGGAAGCGAGCGCAAGGCCGACGGTCAGCGATCTTCCCTCACGATTCCCAGGAACCGCAGGAGCCCGTCCAGGATGGTCAGAGGGTGCGGCGGGCAGCCGGGGATGAAAAGATCCACCGGGACCAGGGACGCGGCCCCATCGCCCTGTTCGGGATGGCCGGCATAGGGCCCACCGGAGATGGCGCAGGCGCCGACGGCGATCACGATTTTCGGCTCGGGCACGGCGGCATAGGTCTTTTCCAGGGCCAGCCGCATATTGGCGGTTACCGGTCCGGTAATGAGCAGACCGTCGGCGTGGCGCGGCGAAGCGACGAATTGAATGCCGAAGCGTCCCATATCCCAGACCGGGGTGCCGAGGACATTGCTGTCGGCTTCACAGGCGTTACAGCCGCCGGCGCAAACCTGCCGCAATTTGAGGGAGCGGGAAAAAAGGCGCGTGGCGAGGGCGTGCCGCGCCGAAGCCGGTCCTCGGGGTCCGGTCCCGATCACCAGCGCCTCCCGGCTTGCCGCCGCCAACCGGTGCTCCCGGCTGAAGCGGATGATCCCCTCGGGGCAGGCCTTCTCGCACGATCGGCAAAAGAGGCAGCGACCGATGTCCAGCTCGAGTCCAGCGGAGCTTTCCGGCGCGATGGCGATGGCCCCGGTGGGACAGACGTTTCGGCAGGCATCGCAGTCAGGCCGGCAGGGGCCTTCCAGCACCGGCTTTCCGGCGAAGCGATCCGGCAATTCCGGGGCCGGGCCATCGGGGTAGGCCATGGTGCGATATTTCTGGCGACAGCGTTCCTGGAAAATCTTCAGCATGGATCTTCTTTCCAACCCCTCGATCAGAGGTCGTGACCGCAGTAAGAAAGGTTGAAACTCTTGTTGCACAGGGGAAAATCGGAAATTTCCTGACCACGCATGGCCAGCGCCAACCCGAACCAGTTGTGGAACGAGGGGTCGACCACCTTGTAGAAGGCGAAGCGGCCCGCGGAGTCGGTCCCGACCACGTGGCAGATTTCACCCCGCCAGCCTTCCACCAGGCTGACCGCCAAGGTTTCGGCCGCAAGCTCCGGCACCTCCCGATGGCAGGGTCCGGCCGGCAGATCGGCCAGACCCTCGCCAATGAAATCCAAGGACGCCTGGATTTCCAGCCAGCGGACCTGGGCGCGGGCGAAACAGTCGCCGCCCGGCCAGGTGTTCACGGGGAGCTGGGCCAGGTGATAGATGCCGTAGGGATATTCGAACCGGACATCGCGTTCCAGGCCGCAGGCTCGCGCCGCCACCCCCACCAGACCGATGCGGCGAGCGGTTTCGGCGCTGAGTCGGCCGGTCCCCTCGAGCCTTGCCAGCACCGAGGGGGCATCGAGCATCAGGGTCACGGCCCCGGTCACATCGCGGCGCACCGTTTCCAGGCTCCCCAGGAGCTGGTCCACCCGTTCACCCTCGGCATCCCAGAACACCCCGCCCGGTCGCACCAGGCCACGGCCGAAGCGACTGCCGCACAACTGCGCGGTCAGGTTCAGAACATCGCCGCGAATCCGGCCGCAATAATTGAGGGTCGGCAGGAACCCCACGTCGCCGGCCAAGGCTCCCAGATCGCCGATGTGATTGGCGAGCCTTTCCAGTTCGGCGGCGATCGCCCGCAGCCCTTCGGCGCGCGCCGGGGCCGTGAGCCCGGCCAGAGCCTCCACGGCGCGACTGTAGGCGGTGGCGTGGCCGATGGTGGTGTCCCCGGCCAGGGTTTCCATGTAGTGGATACCGCGCGGCGAAGGGCCACCGAGCATGGCCCGCTCGATGCCGCGATGCTGGTAGCCCAGGGAAATCTCCAGATGATGGACGGTTTCCCCGTGGCACAGAAAGCGGAAGTGACCCGGTTCGATGATCCCGGCATGCACCGGACCGACAGCCACTTCGTGGCTTTCAATGCCGGCCATGGTGAAAAAGTCGGTCCGACCGATGCTCGGGGGGGCCAGCCCGGCGCTCCGCCCACGATAGGGAGGAGCAAAGCGGATGGGTTTGAGCCAGGGGTGACCATCAGGTTCCACTCCCCATTGCTCGGCGATTTCCCGTTCAAACCAGTGCGCCGCCGGACAGTCGGGGGTGAGGGCCGGCCAGCGCTCGGGCAAAACGGCGGCGAGCAGCCCCAGTCGGGCGCAATCGGGAAGGGCCAGAACGGCCAGGATTTCCAGGTCCGATCCGGGCGCCATCGCTCGCTTCGGCAGCGGCTGGACCGGCAGCGGCCGGACCGGCAGGGCGGCCAGGCGAGCTCCGGCGGCCACGGCGGTCACCACCGCCCGGCGGAAACCCTGGAACTCGACCCGGGGGACGGTTCGGAGCGCCACCGCCTGGCCGTTGCCCGTCAGCAAAAAATCGTCCATGGCCCCCATCAGTAGCCTCCCGCCAGTTGCGCGGCCCGATTCAGAAAATGCCAGGCCGATGCCGGCACGTAGAGACCCAGCAACAGGCTCCCGGACCCCAGGGCCAGGGCCGGAAGCGCATACCACAGGGCTTCCCGGGGGCGGGCCGCGGCGGTGCCGGCCACCGGCTCCACCTGGTCGTCCCGGCCGAAGACCATCGGGAGCACAATCCGGGCCATGGCGATGAAGATGATCCCAAGGGCCGCCAGGTAGCCGACGGCCACCGCCCAGCGCCCGCTTGCCAGGGTGCCCTGGAGAATGGTCAGCTCGCTGATGAACAGGCCGAAGGGCGGCGACCCGGTGATCGCCAGCAAACCGGCCAGCCACAACAAGCCGGTCAGGGGCAGGCGGTGCAAGGCACCGCGAACGTCCGCCGCGGTCTTGGTGGAATAGAAATGGAGCAACTGGCCGGCGCACAGGAACAACATGCCCTTGGTCAGGGAATGGGCGAGCGCATGGAGCATGGCGCCGCTCCCAGCCAGACCGCCGATCCCCACCCCGAGGGAAAGAATCCCCATGTGTTCGATGCTCGAATAGGCCAGCATCCGCTTGTAATCGGTCTGGCGGATCAGAAACACCGCCGCCACCGCCATCGACAACAACCCGAAAAAGATCAGCAGGTCGCCGCTGAACCGGCCCAGACCGGCGGCTTGCAGCACCGCATGCCCGCGCAGGATGCCCAGGAACGCGCAGTTGAGCAGTGCCCCCGAGAGCAGGGTCGAAACCATGGAGGGCGCTTCGCTGTGGGCGTCGGGCAGCCAGTTGTGCATGGGCGCCAGGCCCATCTTGGTGCCGTAACCCACCAGCAGCATGATAAAGGCGGCCTTGAGCCAAATCGGGTCGAGCGCGGCGGCATGGCTCAGGAGATCTTCCAGCTTGAGATGCACCCGGCCATGGCCGGCAAAGGCCAGAAAGTAGTTCCCCAGCAGGGCCATGGCGATCCCCACCGAACAAATCAGCAGGTATTTCCAGGTGGCTTCCAGGCTCCGATGATGCCGGTGAAAGCTGATCAGGGGAGCGCTCACCAGGGTGGTCGCTTCAATCGCCACCCACAGCAGTCCCAGGTCCCGGGAGATACACACCAGGCTCATGGCGGCGAGGAAGAACAACAGACAGGCGACGAAAACCGCCTCGGGCTTGTTGGAAAAGGAAAAACCTTCTTCCGCGTCGCGGACCACGCGCCCGGATTCGCGACCGAGATAGCCGCTGGTATACACGGCAACCGCGGCGAACAGCACGCTGGTGATGGCGAGAAACAGCAACCCCGTGGCGTCCACGCCGATCCAGGCACCCGGTCGAAGCGGCGGCGTGCGCACCAGAGCGAACCCAACGGCGGCGGCGTGCACCGCGCTGCCGGCCAGCAGCAGCCCCCGCCGCGGACCATGGGCCGGCACCAGCAGGGCCAGAAAACCCAGCACCACCGGTACCACGACAACGCTCAACAACATGCCTTCCATCCTTTCCGGCGGACTTGCCGGTGTCGCGGAATCATCAATCTTTCAGTTCCGCCAGCCGATCCGTATCGATATGGTCGAATTCGCGATTGATCTGATGGATGGTGATGCCCATAACGAACACCGCCACGAAAACATCGAGCAGCACCCCCATTTCCACCAGCAGCGGTTCCTCCACGGCCAGGGCGGCGCCGCAGGCGTAGACCCCGTTTTCCAGGCTGAGGTAGCCCACCACCTGGGTCAGGGCCTTGCGCCGGGAGATGATGATCACCAGACCGGTCAGGATGGTGAACAAGGCCCCCGCCAACAACGATCCCGCTCCGGGCGAAGCCGTGACCGGCAGCGGTCGAACGATCAAGAAACTCAGTCCGAGCAGGACGATACCGAGCAGCACCGACGAACTGAACCCGAGGAACGGTTCGATTTCCCGCTGCACATCCACCGTGCGCATGGCCCGGTGCAGCAGCCACGGCAGCACGACCCCCTTGACCGCCAGGGTCATCAAGACCAGGGTCATCAGGCGCCAGGGCCAGGGCGCGGCGGTGAGACTCAGGGGAATGACGCTCAGGGCCAGCGCCTGGAACACCATGGTGTCGATCAAGGTCGCCAACCGGCTGCTGGCCAGCAGGCGGAAATCGGTCAGCACCACTATCAGGATCAAGATTTCCAGCAGTGCGTTCATGTTCACCTCACGGTCCAGAAGAACGCCGCCAGGGAAAGGGCCAGGGCCACCACCAGCAGCTGGGGTACGCGCAGCAACCGCAGACGGGCCATGGTCGACTCGATCACGCCGATGGCCACGGCGGTGAGGAAAATCCCGACCACCGTGACCCCCAGGTCGAGCACCGGCCGACCGGTTCGCAGCGGGATCGCCAGGCCGGTGAAGATGGCGGCAAACAGCCACAATTTCAGGGCCGCGCCGTACTGGATGAAGGCCAAATCCCCCCCGCCGTGATCCAGCACCATGACTTCATGAATCATGGTCAGTTCCAGATGGG
>MNZR01000252.1 GCA_001873705.1 Syntrophobacteraceae bacterium CG2_30_61_12 | reverse complement strand
AGCGCGGTCTTCACCGCTTCCGCCCGGCGCTGAGACAGATCCATGTTGGACTGTTCACTACCGGTGCTGTCGGTGTGGCCTTCCACCTGGATCCGGGTTTCCGGGTAATCGCGCAGCACCTGAGCGGCCCGGTCGATTTCGGGATAGGCGCCGGGCTTCAAGGTGGCGGAATTGACGTCAAACAGAACATCCGCCTTGAAGGTGACGGCCAGCACGTTCTGGCTTCGTTGCACGCTGGCGGCGTCACTGGCGCTGTAGGCCTGGCGCAGGGCCTGTTCCTGCTTATCCATGTAGTTGCCGATGGCGCCACCGGCGAGGCCGCCGATCAACGCTCCGGCCCCGGCCCCGATCAGGGTGGACTTGGTATTGTGGCCGATCGCCTGACCCAACAGCGCGCCGGCGGCCGCGCCGGTGCCGGTGCCGATGAGCGCGCCTTGCTGGGTCTTGTTCATCTGGGTTTCGGCGCAACCGGTCAGCATAAGGGTCAAAGCCAATCCGATCAAAAGTAGCTTCCTGGTCATGGTGTCCTCCGCTGAAAAGTGAATGTCTTGGGTGCCCATCCTTCGGTCGGCCGAGTTCCAATGGGCCGCCGAATGACCAACCCGACCCGCATTATAGCCGAGACCTTCCGGTGGCAAAAGCTTTTTGCATTATCCGCCGGCCCGTAATACACTCCGCCGCTCGCGGTGGTGGCGGGGAAGGCCCGCCGCATGTCCCGTACCTTGCTCACCATCAGGCCGTATGCCGAAGAGTTGGAACGATTTTTCATGATGAATGCGAAAGTGCTGCTGACCAGCGCCATCCGCTCCCATTCCCGACTGCTGTTTCCGCTTTGCAGTTTTCTCTACACCACCGTGTTCTGGATGATTCTGGCCTTTCTGCCGGTGTTTCTGAAAGACCGCCAGATGGCGGACCCGGTCATCGGCATGGTGTTCGGCGCCTATTCCATTTCCGCCCTGCTGCTGATGCTGCCCCTGGGACTGCTGGCGGACCGCTTCAGCCCCAAACGAATCCTCCTGTTCGGCGCGCTGCTCACCCTGATTCACATCCAGGGGCTAAAAGCCGCCGCCACCGCCTGGCAGTTCGTGGCGCTGGCCGTCTGCGGCGGCATGGGCTGGGCCACCTTCCAGATCGTGCTGCTGGCCCTCTATCTCAAGGTGATCGGTGAAGAGCAGCGGGGCCGCAACGTCGCTTTCTACACCACCGGCCAGTTCTTGGGCTTCGGTGCCGGCCCGCTGCTGGCCGGGATGCTCTGGGGAGAAATCAATTACGCTCAACTGATGACCATCGCCGAAGGCGCCTGTCTGCTGCTCACCCTCGCCGTTTGCGGCCTCGAGGACAGCACCCCGATCCGCTTCGACTGGGGCGATTACCGCCGGGACCTGCGCAAACCGCACATCGTTCTGTTCCTCCTGGTGTATTTCTTTTACGCCACCCACCTGGGAGTGGAACACACGGCGTTCACGCTGCTGATGAAAGACAATCTGGCCTTTTCCGGCCGGCAGATCGGTCTGGTCTTTTTCGCCGTGGGCCTGTGGATGGGATTCCTGTCACCGGTTGCCGGGCACCGCTTCGATGTGGGCCAGAACCTGCTGCCGTTTCTCTTTTTCGGGCTGCTGATTTCCGCCGTGTTTCAGGTCATGACCGGCTATGCGGAGCGCCCGTTGGGGATGGCGGGGGTGCGGATACTGCACACGCTCGGCGACACCCCGGTCCTGCTGGCCATGGGGATCCTCACCGCGGCCTTTTTCCCGGTCGGGCGCCTGGGGGGCAATTCGGCGGCGGTCTATACGGGCCGGACCCTCGGGGTGTTTATCGGCAATGTCGGCGCCGGAGCCCTGGCGCCGCTGGTGGGCTACGACGGGGTGTTCATGGTGAGCGGGTTGTTCCTGATGGCGCTGACGCTGCTCTTCTATCCGAAGATGCGCCGCTATCTCAC
Organism: Syntrophobacteraceae bacterium CG2_30_61_12; assembly: GCA_001873705.1. Taxonomy (GTDB): domain Bacteria; phylum Desulfobacterota; class Syntrophobacteria; order Syntrophobacterales; family DSM-9756; genus CG2-30-61-12. The sequence continues at coordinate 3,176 of MNZR01000252.1, read as the reverse complement.
GCTCGGCACCGGCAATCACGCCGGCTGATGGAACAATCATTCACTCTAAAAAAATGGGCCATCATGGAAATCATCCCAAACGATTGGGAGCAACCAAATGGAGGAGCGAATTGGTAGGTCGGGTAGCGACCAGCGGGAGCACCCCGACGCCACGCTCCGGCAACCTATCGCAATCGGCAGCCCTCCACCGGATTGTCAGGGAGTGCTACGCACACCCTGACCTACCGGCCGCGCAGCATTGACGTGCTTCCTTGTGACCGTCCCCGGTCATGGGGGTTTAGGCCGCAGATCAATGTCACTATTGACGCTCACCGCCCGAACCCCTTTGCGGCTTTGCGCCTTTGCGTGAGCCGGTTTTTCGCTGGTTCCCAGACTCCAGCTTGGGAACCAGCGAAACGCCCTGACCGGCGCACTATCAGCGGCACGGTTACCCGTCACCCGGCCTGGATCTTCCTGAAATCGGCGAGGCCGGAAAAGAGATCGTGGACGGCGGTGAGGAGCGCCAGCCGGTTGCGCTTCAGCGCTTCGTCTTTATCCATCACCAGGACCTGATCGAAGAACCGATCGATCGGTGCCTTGAGCGCGGCAACGGCTTCCAGGGCCGCGCCGTAGTCGCCCTGATCGAGCTGCCGGCGGATCGCCACGGCGGCGTTTTGAACCGCCTGGTGCAGCGCGGTTTCCGCTTCCGCGGTGAACCGGGCCGGTTCCACCGGGGTCGGTTCGCCGTCCTTGATGATGTTCACCACCCGTTTGAAGGCGGCGGCGAGGGCCTCGAAATCGGCGCGCTGCTTGAATGCGTTCAGTGCCCGGGTGCGGGCCACGGCCGCCGCCAGGTTGTCGATGCCGGGGGCGAGGGCCGCTTCCACCAGATCGGTGGCGTAGCCGTCTTGACTGGTCAGCAGGTGATGCAGCCGCCCCTGGAAGAAGCCAAGCACGGCGCGGCGCACCGTTTCCAGCGGTTCGGTCCGGTGCCGATCGAGCAGCGGCAGGGCCTGATCGATCAAGCCTTCGAGGGAAACCGGCAGGTCTTTTTCCAGAATGATCCGAATGATGCCCAGGGTCTGCCGGCGCAGGGCAAAGGGATCGGTGGTGCCGGTGGGGATCAAACCGACGCTGAAGCAGCCGACGATGGTGTCGATTTTATCGGCGATGCTCAGCACCGCTCCTTCGATCCGTTCGGGCAGTGGGCCGCCGGCGCGGATCGGCAGGTAGTGTTCGTGGATCGCTTCGGCGACCGCTTCCGGTTCGCCTTCCTTCAGCGCATAGTCGCGGCCCATGACCCCTTGCAATTCGGGAAATTGGCCCACCATGCCGGTGACCAGATCGGCCTTGCACAGCTTGGCGGCCCGCTCGATCGTGTCGAATTCAGCGAGCCCCAGTTGTTCGCCCAGCCAGCGGGCCAGGGTCCGGAACCGTTCCATCTTTTCCCAACTGGTCCCCAGCTTGGAATGGAACACCACGTCTTTCAGCTGTTCGGCCCGCTGATCGAGCCGCACCTTGCGGTCTTCTTCGTAGTAAAAGCGCGCGTCTTCCAGCCGCGCCCGGATCACCCGGGCGTTGCCGGCGGCCACCAGGGCCGGATCGCGCGGTATGGTGTTGGCGACGGTGACGAAATAACGCATCAGCTTGCCATCCGCATCCACCACCGCGAAATAGCGCTGGTGTTCCTTCATTACCGTGATCGGCACCTGGGGCGGCAATTCGAGATATTTTTCCTCGAATTCGCCGAGCAGGGGATAGGGGAATTCCACCAGCTGGGTCACTTCTTCCAGGAGCTCCGGATCGTCCAGGACCCGGCCGCCGACCTTGGCCGCTTCCTGAACGATACCGCGGGCGATCAATTCGCGCCGCTGATCGAAATCAACGATCACATGGTGTCGCTCCAGTTGCGCCCGGTGCGAATCGTGGTCGGTCACGGTGAGCCATTGGGGATTCATGAAGCGATGGCCGAACGACTGATTGCCGCTGGTGATATCGCCGTACTGAAAATTCACCACATCACCGCCCAACAAGGCCGTGATCCACCGTACCGGACGCGCGAAAGTCACTTGCAAATCGGCCCAGCGCATGGATTTGGGGAAGGGGATGTGGGCGATGAAATCAGGCAGCATGGGTTCCAGCAGCGCCCTGGTAGCCTGACCGCTTTCCTCGCGCACCAGAACCACGTATTCGCCCTTGGGCGTGCTCTTGATCCTGAGATCCCCGACCGCGACCCCCTGGTTGCGGGCGAACCCTTCCGCCGCCTTGGTGGGTTTTCCCGCGGCATCGAAGGCCACCTGCCGGGGCGGCCCCAGCACTTCGACCGAACCGGCCTGCTGGCGCTCCGCCACGTCAGGGACATGCAGGCACAGGCGTCGCGGGGTGCCGCCGATGAGCGGCCGGCCGTGGCCGATTCGCTGGTCGTCGAAAAACTGAGTGAGCTGCCGGGCCATGGCCTCGAGCGCCGGCCGAATGTAGCCCGCGGGGATTTCTTCCGAACCGATTTCCAGATAGAATGCTTTTCCCATGGTATCCTCTCTCCGTCCGGGAGCTATTTCTTCAATAAGGGATAACCCATCGCTTCACGCTGCGCGGCATAGCCGTGGGCCGCCAGCCGTGCCAGGTTGCGCACCCGGGCGATGTAGTTGGTGCGTTCGGTGACGCTGATGGCGCCGCGGGCATCGAGCAGATTGAACACGTGCGAGCATTTCAGACAGTAGTCGTAGCAGGGCAGCACCAGTTCCTTCCGGTTCATACGGGTCGATTCGGCTTCGTACATGTTGAACAACTGGAGCAGCATGTCCACGTCGGCGTCTTCGAAGTTGTAGTGGGACCATTCCACTTCGCCCTGATGGTGCACATCGCCGTAACTCACCCGGTCGGTCCAGGCCAGATCGTAGACATTGTCGATGCCCTGGAGATACATGGCGATCCGTTCCAGGCCGTAGGTGAGTTCGACACTGACCGGGTTCAAGGCGATTCCGCCCACTTGCTGAAAGTAGGTGAACTGGGTGATTTCCATCCCGTCCAGCCAGACTTCCCAGCCCAGCCCGGACGCCCCCAGCGTGGGCGATTCCCAGTCGTCCTCGACGAAGCGGATGTCGTGATCGAGCGGATCGATGCCGAAGCTCTTCAGGCTTTCCAGATAGAGACCCTGGGAATCGGCCGGCGACGGCTTGAGGATCACCTGGTATTGG
>MNZR01000370.1:1165-6320 GCA_001873705.1 Syntrophobacteraceae bacterium CG2_30_61_12 | reverse complement strand
CCGCGGTGGCCGCGGTAAAGCCGCGGTCGGCCGCCGCATCATCGAGGGCGATCCGTTTTCCCGAACCGGTTCGGGAACCGTCCAGGCGGGTGTAAAGCTGTTTCAGCAGCTGGTTTTGATGGTTAAGCTGGTCCTGAACCGCGCGCAGCACCTGGGGGTCCTTGACCGCGGCCGGAATCGAATGCGCCAAGTCCTGACCCAGTTCTCGCACCGCAAAGCTGGCAAACTGAACGCCGTAGTAGAGCGCGACGATATCTTCCAACTGATGGGCTTCGTCGAAAACGACCGCCTGGTATTCCGGCAGCAACTCAACAATACCGCTGTTTCGGAGAGCGAGATCGGCGAAAAACAAGTGATGGTTGACCACCACCAGATCGGCTTCGGCGGCTCGACGGCGAATGCGGGTGAGAAAACAGGAGCCGTGGCGGTCGCACTGACTGCCCAAACACTGGCTGCCGCTGGCGGTCAATTCCTGCCACAGCTGGGATTGATCCGGCAGCCAGGGGATGTCCGCGCGATCCCCGGTTTCGGTTGCCCCGGCCCACTGTTGCAGGCGCTTCAACTGGCTCCCTTGCTCCGGGTTCCACAGGGACGGCTGCATGGAAAATTGGGCGAACCGCCGCAGGCACAGATAGTTGCGCCGTCCCTTGAGACACACCGCGCGGAGTTGCGGGAACAGGAGGCGTTTGAGAATGGGCACATCGTGATCGAGAATTTGGTCCTGGAGGGTCTTGGTGCCGGTTGAAATCAGCACCCGTTTGCCGCTTAGAATGGCCGGTATCAGGTAGGCCCAGGTCTTGCCGGTGCCGGTCCCGGCCTCCACCAGGAGATGCGACGGATTGCCGAGGCAGCGGCTGACCATCTCGGCCATCTGGAGCTGCAGCGGGCGGGACTCGAAGTGCTCGAGCTGCTTTTCCAGCAATCCGTTTGTTCCGAAGTAGCGCTTCATCTTCCCGGTCCAATTCAGGGGCGGGGCCGTTCGTGGCGGGGTCAAGCCGGCGTTCTGGGCGCACCAGAACGGCGCCGGCCGGACCGCTCAGAACAGGTCGGATTTGAAAAAAGCGTTGCCCTGCCCCTCCGCCGCCGGGCCTGGCTCGGACGGAGCCGCTTTGGCCGGCAGCGCGCCTTTGGCGAAGGCCATGTAGACGGCGTCTTCCTCGCCGGCGGCGGCGAGTCGGCCGGTCCTGGGATTGACCTTGGCGAACACGATCTCGGGCGGTACCGGGAAATCCCGCACCGGTTTCCCCTCCAACCACCGGCTCATGAAGTAGAGCCAAACGGGGGATGCGGCTCGGCCTCCAGTTTCCCGACTGCCCAACGATTTCCGGTGATCGTCGTAGCCCACCCAGGCACCGGCCAGCACCTCTGGGGTGTAGCCGATGAACCAGGCATCCCTGAGATCATTGGTGGTGCCGGTTTTGCCGGCAGCCGGCCGGCCCAGGGAACTGACCCGGCGACCGGTGCCTTCGCGAATCACCCCCTGCAGAATGTCGGTGATCAGAAACGCGGTCTGAGCCGAAATCACCTGTTCCTGTTTCGGCTGATACTGTTCCAGGAGATTGCCGTCGCGGTCCCGAACCGATTCGATCAGGTAGGGTTCGGTGCGGATTCCCTGGTTGGCAAAAGCGGTGTAAGCGGTCAACAGTTCCCACAAGGACACCTCGGAGGCCCCCAGCGCCAGTGAAAGAGTCGGAGTCAAGGGCGATTGAATGCCCAGGTGGCGCGCGAAGTTGATCACGGTTTCAATGCCCACTGCATCCAGCAGCTTGATGGTGACCACGTTGCGGGAGTGGATCAGGGCGTAGCGGAGCAGGATCGGCCCCAGAAATTTGTGGTCGTAGTTGGACGGCTTCCAGGCCCCCTGGAGACTCCGGTCCTCTTTGATGATGGGGGAATCGATCAGGATCGCAGCCGGAGTGAAGCCATTGTCGAGGGCCGCGGTGTAGATGATCGGTTTGAACGACGATCCGGGCTGACGCAAGGCCTGTACCGCCCGGTTGAACTGGCTGGAACCGAAATCTTTCCCGCCCACCATGCACAGAACCCGGCCGCTGACCGGTTCCAGGGCCAGGAACGCCCCTTCCGCTTCCGGTTGCTGGACCAGCAGCGCCTGGGGTAGGTGGCCCGCGCCTGGGTCGGTCTTGATCCGCACCCGGACGACATCGCCGGGCTTGAGGGTTTTGGCCAGGCTGTTCAGGGTCGAAGCCGGCCAAGCGGAATTCTTTAGATCCAGCAGGGCTTCTCCGGTTCCGCACTGCAAACGGAAGGCATGCAGCGGGCCGTCGTAGCCGGAAACCAGGCATTTCAGCGTGTTGCTCGGTTCCAGGGCCGGATTCGTGGCGGCGAGATCGGCCGCAAAGGCCTGGCGCCGGGCCGGTTCGACACTGGCTTCGGGCCCTCGATAGCCATGCCGCTGATCCAATTCCCGCAGCCCGGCCAGCACCGCCGCCTGGGCCAGCTGTTGGGCGGCCGGCTCGAGGGTGGTGCGGATCCGCAGGCCCTCTTCATACAGGGTCTTTTTGCCGAACCGCTCTTCCAGGCGACGCCGGGCTTCTTCAGTGAACGAATTGAGACTATCCATGCTACGGGAGCGCTGAGGCAGGATGTTGAGCGGTTCCGCTCGGGCCGCTTTGGCCTGCTCAGGCGAGATGAAGCCGGTTTCCACCATGCGCTCCAGCACATAATGCTGTCGTTCGATGGCCACTTGCATGTTGTTGTACGGAGAAAAGCGGCTTGGTGCCTTGGGCAGACCAGCCAGCAGGGCCGCTTCCGCCAGGTTCAGCTGGTCGGCGTGCTGGCCGAAATAGGTGCGGGCCGCCCCTTCGACCCCGTAGCCGCCGGACCCCAGATAAATCTGGTTCAAATAGAGGGTGAGGATTTCGTCTTTGCTGAGAGAATTGTCGAGCCGATAAGCCAGCACGGCTTCTTTCAGTTTGCGCATCCAGGTGCGTTCCGGGGTGAGTAGCAGGGATTTCACCACCTGCTGCGTGATGGTGCTGCCGCCCTGAACGATTTCTCCGGCTTCGAGGTTCTTCATCAAGGCCCGAAAAATACCCGCCAGATCCAGTCCCTGGTGTTCGTAAAAGCGCGCATCCTCGGCGGCCAGGAAGGCCTGAATCAGATGCGGAGGCAATTGCTCCAGATGAATCAAATACCGGCGTTCGGTGTACAGTTCGGCCAACAGGGAACCGTCGGCGGCGTACATGGTGCTCACCAGTGCGGGATGATAGTCCTGGATGCTGCTGATCGCCGGCAGCGACTGATCGAACTGGCGCACCAGGGCGATTGCCACCAGGCCGACAAGGGTTACCAAGGAACCGGCGGCAAACAGGAAGGTCCACAGAATCCAGTGACCTGATTTCGATTCGACGGGGGAACGCGGGCTCCGCTCAGGCGTCATTTGAGCTATCCTTCAACACCATGAAACCAATTCCAGCCACTCTAAAATCGCTAGACTATACCGAATTCCCGCCGCCAGCCAACAGGTATTTGCGGTTCAATCCATCAACCGCCGCCGTGTGGAACCTCGGGTGTTGTTGGCGACTTCCAGGCAACGGCCCTGCCTTTATCGTTCATGTTCTGCTGGTCCCTGATTCAGGCCGGGCGGCAAAGAACCCTCCCGGGCGACCCGATGCCGGCGCATCTCGGTTGGTCATGACGTCGTCAAGCGTTCCAGAACGGAATGTCCTCACGGGCACATCAAAAACACCGGTACCTGAACGGATGCGATCGAGCGTGGAAGCACCGCCGCGCTCTGCCGACCGCGGCAGCAGTTTCCCTGAACTGGAATTTTTCCCTCAAGTGGAACAGTCATATGCCGATAACATGATCAGTTGCCGGATTCACCTTTTCTGGCAGGTCGAAACCGTAGCGCTCACTCATTCATCATCTGATCAAAGAAAGGAGATTCACATGGGTAAATCGATCATCGCGGGAGCAGTCACCGTTGCCGCAGTTTTCTTGGGCCTCAGCCTGGCAATGCCAGGTAACACTGAAGAAATCAAGATCGGCGCCGGCGCCGCTCCCACTGAGAATGTATTCAAGAAGATCATGGAACCGATGGAAAAATCCATCGGCTTGAAGGTCGTCCTGATTTCAAACGGTCCTGTCGAAGCTCTGAAAGATCTGGATAAGGGCTTGATTGATGCGGCATCCGGTGGTCTCACCTTTCCCGACTGGATGGCCATGATGGACAAGGAAGGTTATCAAATTCCGGACAAGAGCGCCTACAAGCATCGCGTGATTGGCAAGGACGTGGTTAAGGTGCTGACCAATAAGGACGTGACCGTAAAGCAACTGTCGAAGGATCAGCTGAAAGGGATCTTCGGCGGCACGGTGAAAAACTGGAAAGAGGTTGGTGGGCCCGACCAGCCGGTGGTCGTTTTCCTCGGCACCAAGATCCCGGGGACTCAGAGCGTGTTCCAAAAGCAGGCGATGGACGGAAGCAGCTATGCTCAAGACGCCCAGCAAGGGACCACGGCGGAAGATCTGAAAGCCAAGGTGGCAGCGACCGCGGGCGCGGTGTGCCTGGGGCCGGCATCCATTGTCGATGGCTCCATCAATGCCCCGGAGATTCCCGAAATCGGCCGGCCCATCACCCTGATCACCAAGGGCGAGCCGTCCCCCAGCGTTGTCAAAATGATTCAATACATCAATGGTGAAGGCAAGAAATATCTGAATAATTGAGCTTTGTGTTTGGGAAGCTTTGATTATGAGGAGCAATGGATGAGAATGCCTAAGATAAAGAGCCTGCAGACCAAGATCCTGCTGCCGGCCATCCTGACCACGGTGGTTTTGCTGCTGGGTCTGGGGGTATTCATGGGGTTGCGAGCCAAAGCCACCATGTCTGCCGTCTTGACCTCCAACGCAGAATCGACAGCCGCGTTCTTGGAGGAGGTCGGCATTCCCTATATTCTCAACTACGACTTTCCCGCTCTCGACCGGATTGTGTCCCAGGCGGTCAAGGACCCCGAGGTGGAGTTCGTGGTCTACTACGACGACAAGGGCAAGGTCCTCACCCAGAACAGCAAGGAAAAGCCTACGGCCGGCGACACCCTGCTGCTGGAGCGGGAACTCAAGGACCCGGATAGCAAGAACCTGGTGGGCCGAATGAAATTTGCCTTCAGCCTGGGCGGAGTGGCTCGTCAGTTCCACC
>MNZR01000370.1:0-1151 GCA_001873705.1 Syntrophobacteraceae bacterium CG2_30_61_12 | reverse complement strand
ATGGCCATAGCCGCCGCTATCGGCGGCGGTGGCTTTCTGGTTCTCATTTCCTTGCTTTATGTCGTTCGCCGCGGTACCAAACCGCTCGACGCGGCCATCGGGGCGATTGCCGAAAGCTCGAACCGGGTTGCCGCCGCTTCCGTCCAGGTATCCTCCGCCAGCCGGCAACTGGCGGATGGTAACTCAGCGCAGGCGGCATCCATTGAAGAAACCTCCTCTTCCCTGGAGGAGATGTCGTCCATTACCAAGAGCAATGCGGAGAATACCGAACGAGTGGTTGCCTTGATCCAGGTGGCCAGCCGGGTGGCCAGCCAGGCGAATACCACGATGGTGAAACTAACCCGGTCAATGGAAGAAATTTCCACCGCCAGTCAGGAGACATCCAAGATCATCAAGACCATTGATGAAATTGCCTTTCAGACCAATTTGCTGGCCCTGAACGCCGCCGTCGAAGCCGCTCGGGCCGGGGAAGCCGGGGCCGGATTTGCCGTGGTAGCCGATGAAGTCCGCAACCTGGCCATGCGGGCAGCGGAGGCGGCACGCAACACGGCCGGGCTGATCGAAGGCACGGTCAATAAGGTCAAGGACGGTTCGGCGATTGTGGCCAATACCAACTCGGCCTTCCTGCAGGTGGCGGATAGCGTGCAACAGGCCACCACCGTGATCGACGAAATCGCTGCCGCGTCCAGGGAACAGGCTCAAGGCATCGAACAGATCAGCAACGCGGTGGGGACCATGGATACGATGGTCCAGCAGGCGGCGGCAAACGCCGAGGAATCCGCATCGCTCAGCGTCGAGATGAGCACTCAGGCCGACGCGTTGAGGTCGGTGGTGGAGCAATTGGCGGCGTTGGTTGGCGGGAATCAGGAAAAATCGACTGAAGCATTCGCGCCAGCGGAACAACAAAGATTCCCTGTTCGAACCGCATCCACCAGGGCTCCCGCGCCGGTCAGGCGGATGGCGAAGAAAGGCAACGGCGTTGCCCTGGGGCCACCGGCTCGAGTCGATCAGAGACCCCACCTGGAACAAGGAGACTCTAAGGAATTCTAACGGGCCGACCAAGGGTGCGCTGGTCCGCTACCACAACGATTCAAATAGATTGAATCATCACCAGGGGCGGAATCGGAAGATTCCGCCCCTGGCATTAGGAA
>MNZR01000322.1:1260-5089 GCA_001873705.1 Syntrophobacteraceae bacterium CG2_30_61_12 | reverse complement strand
ACTTTCGGCCGGGTGATTTGGGCTTTCGATCTCGGGGTCGACGCCGATTTCACCGCCGCCGCCTTGGCTCCGGCCTCCCCCGGCTCCGGCCCAAGTTCCGCCGAGGAAACCAGCTTCACCTGATAAGACGGTAGGGAAACGGTCCGGGTCTGCACCAGCATGGGGGTCAGGGTCACCACCAGGACAATCCCCAGGTGGATCAGCAGCGAACCGCCGAAGCCGATCAAAAAATCGTTTCGGGGCGCTCTTGGATCGAGCCAATCGGTTTGGTCCATGACTGCAGCCGCTCGCATTCAGCCGGCCTCGCCCGGTCCCGGCTCGGTCACCATGCCGATTTCGCTGATCCCGGCCTGGCGGATGGTGCCCATGACCTGCATCACGAACCCATAGGGGATGTTCTTGTCCGCGCGCAGGAAAATGCCCTGATGATTGCGCTGATTGCGGTAGATGGCGCCGATCTTCGGCCCGAGGGCTTCCAGTTCCACCACGTATTCGTTGATGAAGATCTTGCGATCGGCGCCGATGCTCACCACCAGCCGTTCCTGTTCGGACTGGATGGCCGGCGCATCCGCTTCCGGCAGGTCCACATCGACCCCCTGCATCATCATCGGCGCCGTGACCATGAAGATGATCAAGAGCACCAGCATGACGTCCACCAGGGGGGTGACGTTGATTTCAGAAACCATTCCTTGGTCGCGGGAAGACATTTGCATCGCTTGTATCCATCACCGTAAGGCGGTTCCACCGGCGGCAGCCGGACCGGCCCGGATAGTCAATCCTGAACCGCCACGCGTTGCACCTGGTTGGGTTTCACGGTGCTCAACCGGCGCAGCCATTCGCGCTTGACCATGTTGGAAAAGTCGTTGACGAAATAATGCATTTCGTTATCGAAGGCCCGGATCCGGTTGGCGAAATAGTTGTAAGCCACCACCGCCGGGATCGCGGCCACCAGTCCCATGGCTGTTGCGATCAGGGCTTCCGAGATACCGGGGGCCACCACCGCCAGGTTGGCCGCGCCCTTCAGCCCGATTCGCTGGAAGCTGGTCATGATCCCCCAAACGGTCCCGAACAGACCGATGAAGGGCGCCGTGCTGCCGGTGGTGGCCAGGAGCGCGAGCGAGCGTTCCATCCGTTGATGCTGGCTGAGGATCGCCCCTTCCATCGCCTTTTCCACCCCTTCCACATAGGTGTCGGTGGTCTGGGACGATTCCGGAGCGTTTTCCACGCTCCTGGAAAGGCGCGCCCATTCGGTGTAACCGCTGTGGAAAACCTGAGGCAAATAACCGTACTGGTAAAGCTTGCTTTCTCGGTAGATCACCGGGAAATTGGTCCGCTGCTGATACAGGCCCAGGAACTCGTTCGATTCCTTCTCGGCTCGCGAGAACAATCGGGCCTTCATGAAGATGATCCACCAGCAGCCGACCGACAGCGCCAGCAGCACCAGCAGCACAAATTTGACCATCGGGCCGGCATTGAGGATCATCTCCAGAATGCTGTCGCCGCCGCGCTGGTAGGGAGCCGCCAAGACCTCGGAGGCCGCTTCGACCGACTGCACCACTTGCACAAAAATCATTCCGCATCCTCGGTTGTAAAACCTGAATCAGGCGCATCCATCAGGTCCAAGATGGCCGGCAAGGCAATTCCGGCCGGTTGCGCGATCCGGAGGTCGTTTTAGTGACTGGAAACCTTGAGCACCTGGCCGGGCTTCACCGTTTCGCTCTTGAGGTTGTTCCAGTGTTTGAGTTCCGCCACGCTCACTTCATAAAGCCGGCCGATCTTGGACAGGGTATCGCCTTTTTCCACCTTGTGGACCCGGGCCTTGGGGGCCGCCTTGGGATTCGCCTTGGACGCCGCCTTGGACGCCACCTTGACCGCCGCCGGGGCGGCTGCCTTGCCGACTTCCGGAGCTTCCGTCACGAACCCGACCGTTCGGCATTCCGCGGCCAGTTGACGCAGGCTCCGCGACACCCTTTCCCCGCTGCCCTTGGGCACCCGGAAGATGTGCTCGCCCGCGGGCACCTCGTTTTGCAGGTAAGCCGGATTCTTGACCCGGAAATCACTCAAGGTCATGGTGCAGGCGTCGGCCACCCGCGACATCGGCATCGGCCCGGGCAAGCTGGCCTGCACCCGATCCAGATCGTGCATCGGGTAGCCGGCATCCTTGGGCAGGTAGTAACCATAACGCTCGGGGTTAGCGAGCACGGTCTTGATCGCCAAAATCCGCGGCACATAGCGTTCGGTTTCGTTCGGCAGGTCCAGCGAATAATAGTCGCTCACCCCCTGGATGGCGAGTTCCTGTTTGACCCGATTTTCGCCGCAGTTATAAGCCGCGATGGCCAGCGGCCAATTCTGGAACATCCTGTGCAGATCGCTCAGATATTGAAGGGCGCCCTGGGTCGCCTTATCGAAATCGTAGCGCTCGTCCATCTGGGAACCGGTCTTGAGCCCGTAGCGACTGCCGGTACCGGGGATGAACTGCCAAATCCCGGCGGCATTCGCCGGGGATCGAGCCATGTGCTGGAGGTCGCTTTCGGCTACCGCCAGGTACAGCAGATCTTGCGGCAAGCCGGACTGCTTGAGTTGCTGCTGCATCCAGGGCCCATAGCGTTCCAACCGCTTGAGCCAGAGGTACACCTGGGCGTGCGAATAGACCACGATGGTGAATTCCCGGTCGAAGCGTTCCCAGACATCCTGTCGGTCCAAAGGCACCGGGGTACCGCAAAGATCGGCCTGGGTGGGCGTGGCATAAAACGGCACCACCGGCCCCACCCGACCCATTTCCAACTCGCCGGCCAGCGCCGCGCTCGGCGCCCAACCCCCAACCAACATCAGGGCCACCAGCGCCGCCGGCAGGAATCCAACCATCCAGTCTCCACCACTCATGGCTCCGACCTCTGCAATGTTCAGCCGCAAATCTCGATCGCGTTAAAAAAGAAGTCTATCTCCGTCCGCGCCGTTTCCGGAGCATCGGAGCCATGCACCACGTTCTTCTCGATATCCGTTGCGAAATCCTTGCGGATGGTCCCGGCGGCGGCATCCTTCGGGTTGGTCGCGCCCATCAGGTCGCGATTGCGCTGAATCACCCGGTCGCCCTCCAGCACCATCACCACGATCGGTCCGGATGACATGAATTGGGTCACGCTATCATAGAACGGCCGTTCGCGATGGACGGCGTAAAACCGTTTGGCCTGATCCCGGGTGAGTCGCACCATCCTCATGCCAACGATCCGGATACCGGCGTTCTCAAAGCGCTTCACCACTTCTCCCACCAGGCCCCGCTCAACCCCATCCGGTTTGACGATCGATAAAGTCCGCTCCATCCTTACTCCCTCCCCAAAACGACGGTCGCTGTCAGGCGACCGTCTTCCTTGTGATTCATCTATGCTTGTTAAGGCCAAAAATCTTGATCTCTTGTGGGCTCTTTCCTGGGAGCGCGGGCATCTTGCCCGCCTTTGATACTGAAAATTTTTATCCTAAACCTGGGTATCCTTTTTCGCTCGATCAGGGCCGCCGATCAACGCAGGCGACATTCGCCGCAAAGGATCGGCAACGGCCGGTTTTGGGTCGCTCTGAGTTTACCGTGGCAGGTCTTGCACCGCTAATGAAAGGCCTGCATCAGAGGCACCCGATTGCCGGCCGGGCCGGAGACATTCCGAGAACTTCCCGCCGCGCCGCCCTGGTTAACCTGGATCGGCAGCCAAGTCTGTCCCATAACCGCCGGATGGTAAATGCAATCCGAACCGCTGTCAAGGCCTCTCCAAGCGTTCTGGATATTCGACAGGAGGCTCGACCAACCGGCGAGCATGAAGGCGGCATCTTCACACGCTTG
>MNZR01000322.1:0-1253 GCA_001873705.1 Syntrophobacteraceae bacterium CG2_30_61_12 | reverse complement strand
ACACGCTTGCATCTCCACACGCTTGCATCTCCACACGCTTGCACCTTCACACGGTTGCACCTTCAAACGGTAGGTCAGGTTGCGACCAAGGGGAGCTACCTGACGATCTTGCCCACGCAGCCTCTCCACGGGCCTTTATCATCGTTTCGGCCAATTTGAATGGAGATCAACCACGGAGTTCACGGAGAACACTGAGAAAACCTATTCTTTTCGAAGCCTTCTCCGTGACCTCCGTGCTCTCCGTGGTGAATCATTCCCATAAAGTGGCCGTAGCGATGATCATCGCCTATATGTCGAATATCCAGACCGCCGGTGAAAGCCCTTGCAGCGCCTGTTCGGATTTGTTATGAGTGCATGAAATCTTAACGGATGTCTCGGCTGGATGTCCCGGATCGCAACAGCATTTCGCAACCCTTGATCCATATAGGAGGAATCCATGAGCACGGTTTCATGCCGATCGTTCGACGACATCGTCAATTTCGCCATCCGCAAGGAAGAAGGCGCGATGGATTTCTATCAGAAATGCCTGGAGCGGGCGCGCAATCCGGGGATCAAGGAATTTTTCAAGGAAATGGTGGAAGAGGAACGCAAGCACCGGGATATGCTCAAGGGCCTGGACCCTTATGGGCTGGACGAATTCAAGCTGGAACGGGTGGAAAACCTGAAGATCAGCGACTACCTGGTGGACGTTCCCTTCACCGAGGACATCACCTACCAGGAAGCCCTGACGGTGGCCATGAAGAAGGAAGAAAAAGCCTACGCCTTTTATTCCGCCTGGCAAACCAAGTGCATGCACGAGAAGACCGCCAAGGTCTTCGAAATCCTGGCCCAGGAAGAAATGAAGCACAAACGCCGGATCGAAACCATGTATGACGAAGACATTCTGAGCTGGGATTAGGTCCTGAACGACGGACCGAACCGTTACCGATTCCACCCGGGGGCTTGACGACCCGGGTTTTTTCGTCCCGAACGCCGCCCGGCGGTTGCCCCGGGCTGGTTAGGCCCTGGTGGGGCAGTGCTCCGCTGAAACGCACCGGTTCCCCTGGCACCACTCGGCGAAGATCCTCCCCCGGATCGCAGCGGCCGGTGGCCTCGCCGTTCACGTGTGCGGGATGGATGATTCCCCCTTTCCACACCCCACTATGGGCATCGGTATCGGCATCGGTATCGGCATCGGCATCGGCATCGGTATCGCCCAGGAATCCGATAGCGATTGCGCTTGCGAACCCAATACCGTTGCGAACCCAATACCG
>MNZR01000168.1:4493-5277 GCA_001873705.1 Syntrophobacteraceae bacterium CG2_30_61_12 | reverse complement strand
CGGCCACCAAGATCCGGCTGCGCCGGATTTCCGAGTTCCTGCCCACGCTTCCTTGCTCCGCTCTTGAGGATTGGGGTTAGAGCTTAGCAAGCGCGACGCCCGCCGGTCAAATTATACCGGTTAAGGGTAAAAGGTTTCGTTTCGTGTGCGCTCTTTCCCGGGAGCGCGGGCATCTTGCCCGCTTTTGGTAATGAAACATCCGATCCTAAACCAGTATATAACATTATGGATTTTCTGAACATCTTTGCCGGCGTGCGCGCTTCCGGGGTCCTTCCCGGGTTCACCGACGCCCTGCACCTGGGGGGCTCTGGTGGTTGCGGGCAGGCAGCAACGGGTCGAGTGGGAGGTTCGCGCCGGCCTTCCGCGAGTGCCGTCCTTGCCCAATGGCCAAAGGTTTTCTATAATCAGGCGCGACCATTGGGCAACCGGGGACGCTGTGAACCCCGGCCGATCGCAAGACGCAAGCGCGAGAACGAGGGAGCACCGATCCATGAGGCAGGTTCCAGGGTTTCGGGAACGGCACGGCAACCGAATGCCGGCGGCACCGGCAGCGAAAGCCAACGATGAACCTGCCGCTTGACCAACTGCGCCAAATTGTCGGCGCCGAACAGATCACCACGGACCCGGCCGATCTCTACAGCTACGGCTATGACGCGAGCAAGCTGCGGGCGCTTCCCGATTGCGTGCTATTCCCGGCCAGCAGCGGGGAGATTGCGGAGATCCTGAAGCTGGCCAATGAACACCGGATCCCGGTGGTTCCGCGAGGGGCCGGCAGCGGCATGGT
>MNZR01000168.1:0-4483 GCA_001873705.1 Syntrophobacteraceae bacterium CG2_30_61_12 | reverse complement strand
GTTCCCGAACGGGGCGGTCTGGTGCTGGCCTTGAGTCGGCTGAACCGGGTGCTGGAACTGGACCCGGACAACATGATCGCGGTGGTGGAACCGGCCGTGGTCACCGGCACTTTCCAGAAACTGGCGGCCGGCCACGGACTCTGTTATCCACCGGACCCGGCCAGTCTGGCTTTTTCCACCATCGGCGGCAATGTCGCCATGGGCGCCGGCGGCCCCAAGGCGGTCAAGTACGGGGTAACCCGGGATTACGTTTTGGGGCTCGAAGTGGTGCTGGCCACCGGCGAGATCCTGAAGACCGGTACCCGCACCATGAAAGGCGTGGTCGGCTATGATCTGACCCGGCTCCTGGTGGGTTCGGAAGGGACCCTGGGGATTTTTACCAAAATCGTTCTGCGGTTGATCCCGGCGCCCGAAGCCGTGCGCACCCTGACCGCCGAATTTCCCCAACTCGATGCGGCCGCGCGCGCGGTCTGTGAAATCCTGCGGGCGCGGATCATTCCCGCCACCATGGAATTGATGGACCAGGCCACGATCCGGGCGGTGGAAAACTACCTCAAGATGGGCTTGCCGGTGGATGCGGAAGCGATCCTGCTGATGGAAGTGGACGGCAAGGCTGCACACCTGGCCGAGGAGGTGGAAAAGATCGAGGAAATTTGCCGCGGCCGGGGCGCAACCCGGGTCCGGATCGCGCGCACCGAAGCCGACCGGGAACGCCTCTGGAAGGCCCGGCGGTCGATCTCGCCGGCTTTGGGTCAGATTCGCCCCGGCAAGATCAACGAGGACGTGACCGTCCCGCGCACCAACATCCCCCGGCTGATCCGGGCAATTCAGCAACTGGCGCTGGAACACCGGCTGATCATTGTCTGCTTCGGTCATGCCGGCGACGGCAACATCCACACCAACATCATGGTGGATAAGCAAGACGCGGCGGAAATGAAGCGCGCGGAAGCGGCCGTGGAGCAACTGTTTCGGATCGTGCTGGACCTCGGTGGCACGCTCTCCGGCGAACATGGCATCGGCATCACCAAGTCGCCCTTTCTCCGCTGGGAAATCGGCGACGACGGCGTGGCCGCCATGTGGCGCATCAAGCAGGCACTGGATCCGAACAATATCCTCAATCCCGGAAAGATGTTTGTTCCCAACCGCGCCTTTTTCAATCCCGAATAACCTGCGGTGTGGCGATGGTTCAGGAGGCGGCGCGCTGTCGCGCGTGATGCATGCGTTCGGCACAAGGCGACGGAAGCGCGGCCGGCGCACGGGCGTTACCGCGCACAGGATGGAAGCCGTCCTCGGCGGAGTACAACTTACCTATCTTCCGCAGCCTGATTTAATATTGCCAGGTTGGTTTTCATCCGCTCTTGGTCCACCTTGCGATTGTTCTTGTTGGCAACCTTCTTGCGCTTGCGGATGAGCTTGGTCTTGCGCGTATTGGACGGCATGGGATCATCCCCCTTTCATTTCATAAATATACAGCAAAGGCCCTCGCGACCGGGGGTTCTCTATAGCAAGTCCCACCGCGCTTGTCACGCAAAAGTTCAGCCCGAAGCGGAGCCCTCGCCTCTGCAACTCGACCAACTGCCCGCCACCCGTTGGGCAGGAATGACCGGCCGAGCGCCTCTACTGATCGTGCCTTGCCCGCCCGCTTCCAGGGTCGAAACGGCCCCTCGGATACGCGCCCGGCACGGTATCCGCTAACGGCGGACAATTTCCCCAGCGGTCTTATCGGGAAAGCCGCACCAGGGTTTGAGGCAGCACCCGGTACAGTGCGGCTTTCGCGCCCCGCAGGTTTCCCGCCCGTGCAGGATCAGGGCGTTACCGGCCCAGGTCCAGCGCGCCTGTGGCAACCGCGCCATGAGATCCTGCTCGATTTTTTCCGGGGTTTTGGCCGCGCTCAACCCGGTCCGCTGCGCCACTCGCCGCACATGGGTATCGACGGCGATCCCCTGGGCCCTGCCGAAGGCGTTGCCAAGCACCATGACGGCGGTCTTCCGGCCCACTCCGGGCAGGGTGATGAGATCTTCCAACCGTTCCGGCACCCGGCCGCCGAACCGCTCCATCAGGACCCGGCACGCACCTTGAAGCGCCTTGGCTTTGTTGTGAAAAAAGCCGGTCGGACGGATCAGGTCCTCGATCTGGTCCTGAGTCAGCTTCAGCAGGTCCGCCGGCCCCGGGCAGCGTTTGAACAGTTCGGCCGTCACCCGATTGACCCGTTCATCGGTGCATTGGGCGGAAAGCATGACCGCCGTCAGCAATTCGAAGGGATTGCTGAAAACGAGCGCCAATCGCGGCTCTGGGTAACGAACCGCGAGCGCATTAAACAAGGGCGCGAACGGCTCTTTCGGTTTGCCTTCCGCTGGGTTTCCGGTCATAGCGAATCCTCGGACAGCGGGCAGATCTGCCGGTTTGGGCTTAGAAGCTTCATTATCAGAGGCGGGCAAGATGCCCGCGCTCCCGGGAAAGGGCGCACACGAAATGTAACTTTTTACCCTGGTCTATCGATCCCGTTGATCCGGTCACTCCGGTTGCTGATGACCCGGCTGGAGCGCCCGCCCCGCCACCCGGTTGCGGCCATGGTGCTTGGCTTCATAGAGGCATTCATCGGCGGTAAACACCAGCCGGTCCATGGTCGCGACGCTCGCATCGGTGTCGGCGTTCAGGGCGGCGACCCCGAAACTGGCGGTGATCGAAATGGAACCGGCCGCGGACAGAACACAGATTTCCGCCACCAGCGAACGAAACCGTTCCACCGCCAGCAGGGCTCCGGCCAGATCCGTTTCCGGCAGCACCAGAGCGAACTCTTCACCACCGTAGCGAGCGACCCAATCGACTCCCTGGCGGACATTGTCCCGCAGGCAGTGAGCAAAGTCGGAGAGCACCGCATCGCCCGCCTGATGCCCGTAGCGGTCGTTGACCCGCTTGAAATGATCGATATCACAAATGGCGATCGCCAGACTGCCGCCGTGGCGGCGCACTCGGCTGATTTCAGCCGGCAGTTGCTGGTTGAAATAGCCCCGGTTGAACACCTGGGTGAGCGAATCGGTTATCGATAACCTGGCGATTTCTTCATTGCGCCTGCGCAGTGAGCGTTCGAGTCCCAAGATCCGTCTGGCGGTGTTGAGTCGCGCGATCAATTCCGCCGGATGAATCGGTTTCACCAGATAATCGTCGGCCCCCGCTTCCAGACCGGAAATGAGATCGTCCTTGGAATCCTTCGCGGTGAGCAGGATGATATAGCTGTAGCGCTGCTGATCGTGGCTTCTCACCGCGCGGCAGAACTGGAGCCCGTCCATTTCCGGCATCATCCAGTCGCTGATGGCGATGGAAAAGGAGCCGGCTTCAAAAAGGGCGAGCCCATCCCGGCCGTTGCCGGCGGTTTCCACCTGGTAGCCGGAGCGCTGCAGTAGCTTTTCCAGCAGCCGGCGGGTCACCGGGTCATCTTCCACCACCAGCACCCGGAAAGCTTCCGGCTGCCCGTCAACCATCTGGGTCGCGAGCGACTCGGTCATGGATACCGATCCACAGTGGTTCATGGCCAATACTTTCGGCAGGCATGGCTCAGATCTTGGCCAGCGCTTCCCCGATCAGGATCAGCTGTTGTTCGATCGGCGCAACGAGGGCGCCGGCCGCGGCAAGATTTTGCTCCCGGGCCTTGAGGTCCAGTTCCTGAGCCAGCTTGTAGATCTCGTTAAAGCCCAAATTACCGGCCGCTCCCTTGAGCGAATGGGCCTTCTTCGCCACCGTGTCGGCGTCCCCCGCCGCCACGGCGATCTTCAGTTCCGCCATCTCGGCATTCTCGGTTTCCAGAAACAGTTCGGCCAGTTCACCGAACTCATCCAGGTCAAATCCCAGCCGGTCGGCCAGTGCTTGCAGATCCACCGGTTGCCATCCTTTTCGAGCGATCTTCGATTGATCCCCAATACCCGTTCCGATCGCATTAAATCAGCATCTTGACTAAAAATTCAAGTGTATAAACTGGGATCAACCGGTCGCCGGGGCCGTGACCAGGATTGCCCGGACTGGTCAGAGCACGGGAAAATGGTTATCAGAAAGAAGCAAATTTTTAATGATCGAACGCTGTTCAATTACCATTCAGACAAGGAGGCCATCATGCCGGTTTGGAAATGCAATCATTGCGGGAACACCATGGAAGCCAACACGCCCCCGGAAACCTGCCCAGCGTGCAAGGAAAAATGTGAATTCCTCGACGTCAGCTGCTATATCCCCGAGTGTGGCGGTCCCGGTTCAGGCAACATCAATGCCCAAGTCTTTCAGGAAACATCCAAGAAAAATTAGCTCACCCGGGCCCGCTCGGGTCCAAAGCCTTGACCGCAGCAGGAGCGAAGAGCGGGGGGATCCCCGCTCTTGCTTTTTTTCTCCTTATGACGGATTTGGGGGACCCTGCCTGTAGCCGCCCAAAGATGCAGAGACCAGAAGGTCCAGTAGTCAGCTGGTAGCTGGTAGGTCGGGTTGCGACCAGCGGGAG